>JAUREI010000031.1 GCA_030827515.1 Prosthecobacter sp.
CGTGCCCGACGGGGGCGCGGTGAAGGAGGCCATTGCCGAGGCCGCGGCACGCGCCGACGTGGTACTCGTCTCGGGTGGGCTCGGGCCAACGAATGACGATGTCACCCGAGAGTCGGCCGCCGAGCTGCTCGGCCTCGAACTACACTTGGATGCCGGTGTCGCCGCCCAGTTGGAAGCTTACTTCGCCCAGCGCGGCCGGACGATGAGCGCCTCGAACCTGCGTCAGGCTCGGGTGCCCGCCGGCGCTCGGGTGCTGGTCAATCCCTTCGGTACCGCCCCCGGCCTGCACTTCCCCGCCGAACTCGGCGCCTCGCGCGGCTGGAACGCCCACCTGTTTCTGCTGCCAGGCCCGCCGCGCGAGCTGAAGCCCATGGTCGAAGCCGAGGTCGAGCCGCGTCTGCGCGCCCTGCTGCCGGATGGCGACAGCCGGCGCGTGCTTTATTTGAGGCTCACCGGCATCGGCGAGTCGGACATCGTCGAGGCGGTGGAAAAGCAGCTCGAGGCGGTGCCACGCCTGGAACTCGGCTACTGCATCGGCCGAGGCGATGTCGATGTCCGCCTCGCCGGACCCGAAGAAGCGGTTCAGGCCGGCGCGCAGATCGTGCGCGCGCGGCTGGGCGACTTCATCCTCTCCGAAGACCGCCGCATCCTTGAGGAAGTTGTGGTTCAGACCCTGGCCGCGCGCGGTGAAAGCGTCGCGCTCGCCGAGTCCTGCACCGGCGGTGAGGTCGCCAGCCGCCTCACCGACGTCAGCGGCGCTTCGGCCGTGTTCGGCCACGGCTTTGTCACCTACGCCAATGTCGCCAAGCAGCAGCAGCTCGGCGTGCCGGCCGACCTGATCGAGACCCACGGCGCCGTCAGCGAGCCGGTGGCGCGCTCCATGGCCGAGGGCTGTCTCACCGCCTCCGGCGCCGATCACGCCCTGGCCCTCACTGGCATCGCCGGGCCCACCGGCGGCAGCGACGACAAACCGGTCGGCACGGTTTGGATCGCTCTTGCCTCGAAGGGGGGAGAGACCGTCGCCCGGAAATATTTTTATCCCGGCGCGCGCGACCGCTTCAAGCTGCTCGCCAGCCAGGCGGCGCTGGAGCTGCTGCGCCGCCGCCTGCACGGCCTGCCCCTGTGACATGCACCGCTCGCTGACGCTGCTCGTCCTGCTGCTGCTCGCCGGCATCGTCCTGCCGTTTGTGATTTGGGGCGAGGCCTTTGAGACCACCCTCAGCCTCCAGGGATCGCGCGCCTGGATGGAGGGCTGGGGCAACTGGGCTTGGTGCGCCGGCCTGCTGTTGCTCGTGGGCGACATCGTCCTGCCGATCCCGAGCACGGTCGTCATGTCGGCGCTCGGCTGGATGTATGGCTGGTTCTGGGGCGGTTGCCTCGCCGCCGCCGGCTCCATGCTCTCCGGCCTCACCGCCTACGGCCTCTGCCGCCACTTTGGCTGCGGCCTGGCCCGGCGCATCGCCGGCGAAGACGGCCTGCAGCGCGCCCAGAACTTGTTTGCCCGCGGCGGTGGCTGGCTGGTCGCCCTCTCGCGCTGGACCCCGGTCCTGCCGGAAGCTGTCGCCTGTCTCGCCGGGCTTGCCTGCCTGCGCCGGCGGGTGTTTGTCACCGCCCTCGCTTGCGGTTCCCTGCCGCTGGGTTTCGCCTTCGCCGCCATCGGCCACCTCGGCCATGACAACCCCTCGCTGGCGCTCGGCCTCAGCGCCGTCGTGCCCGCCCTGCTCTGGCTCGTTGCCTGGCACTTGCAGGGGAGGACGACGAAGGGTAAATGACGTCCGGCGCTCACCGCTCACGCGTGGAGTTCACCGGGTGCACGGCCCCGAGAGCCTATCCACTTGGTAACTGAACACGTGAAACGGCAGTCAACTTCGAAGGGCAGTCTGACTTCAGACCTTTGCCGGATGTTGCCGCGCGGCTGCAGCGAGCGTGATTTAGGCCATGCGGTGAAACCCTCTCCAGACAATCTCGGAGTGATTGGAGTTCCCCACCTGGGGTGGCGCATCAAGGGTGGCCTGAGGGATAGAACGGGCCCCGGGTCAGGCGACCCGTTTGGAAGGGGGTGGCCGTTTACGGGGCCTCGGTCTTGAGCTTGCCTTCGGCGGCGAGTTTCTGGCGGAACTTGGCGACCTTGGGACTGACGACGACGCGGCAGTAGCCGGCGCTGGGGTTCTTGGCGAAGTATTCCTGGTGGTAGTCCTCGGCCGGGTAAAACTTCTTGAGCGGGACGATCTCGGTGACGATGGGGGCGTCCAAATCCTTCTGGGATTCCTTCATTGAGGCCTCGGCGAGGAGCTTCTGCTCGTCGTTCGAGTAGTAGATACCAGAGCGGTACTGGGTACCGACGTCGTTGCCCTGCCGGTTGAGGGTGGTGGGGTCGTGGGCCAGCCAGAAGAGGTCGAGCAGGTCCTTGAGGCTGATGACCGCCGGATCGAATTCGATCTGAACAACCTCGTTGTGGCCGGTGTCGCCGTTGCACACCTGCTTGTAGGTCGGGTTTTCGAGGTGGCCGTTGGCGTAGCCGCTGACGGCGCTCTTGACGCCCTTGAGCATCTCGTATTGGGCTTCGACACACCAGAAGCAGCCGCCGCCGAGGACGATCGTTTCGGTCTTGGCGGGGGCGGGGTCGGCGGCGAGAGCGGCGGTGGTGCTCATGAGGGCAAGAAGGAAGGCGGAGCGTTTCATGGTCGCAGGGGGAATTCGTCCACCATGGAAGCGTTACGACGCGGGGCAAACTTTCGCGCGGGTCTTTTTTGTCTGGAGGCGGCGTCGATCCCGGCTTTGCTGGCGCCATGGATCCCCTGGCCAGCCTGTGTGACGTTGTCGGTGAAGCGCGCCTGCGCGCGCTGGTGGCGGCGTTTTACCGGCGGGTGCGCGCGGACGACCTGATCGGCCCGATGTATCCGCCTGACGACTGGGCCGGGGCGGAGAAGCGGTTGGCGGATTTTCTGATCTACCGGTTTGGCGGGTCGCCGACCTACCTGGAGGAGCGCGGTCACCCGCGGCTGCGCGGCCGGCACCTGCCGTTTGCGATCGGCGAGGCCGAGCGCGACCGCTGGCTGCAGCTCATGGAAGCGGCGATGACCGAGATCGAGCTGCCCGGAGAAGCGGTGCCGCCGCTGCGGGGGTTCTTTGTGCAGGTGGCGGATTTCATGCGCAATCGGGAAGGGTAGGGCGGAGAGTGGGGTGTGAAAATCCTATTTCCGGAGCTGGCGGTTTCGGGTTAACTGCGGACATGAATCACCTGCTGCTGCTGGCCCCTCTGCCGGATTTTCTGCTGCAACCGCTGCGTGCGGCCTATGTTTGCCATGATGGCGTGACGGATCTGGAGGGGGTGCTGGCCCGTGAGGCGGGCTTGATCCGCGGCATTGTCCTGGCCGGCGGAACGATCGTGCCGGAGGCGTTGCTGGAGCGGCTGCCGGCCCTGGAAATCCTGTCGGTCTTTGGTGTCGGCTATGACGGTGTTCCTGTCGACGTGTGTCGTCGGCGCGGTTTGCGTGTGACGAACACCCCGGATGTGCTCACCGATGATGTCGCCGACCTTGCCGTGGCGCTCGTGCTGATGACCTCGCGGAGGCTCGCGGAAGCGGAGCGGTTTGTCCGGGCCGGCGAGTGGCCGGCCGGGCCCTTCCCGCTGGCGCATGCACTGCGTGGCAAAACGGCGGGCATCTTCGGCTTGGGCCGGATTGGCGCGGCGATCGCGCGCCGGCTGGCGGTCCACGGGCTGCACATTGCCTACCATGGCCGGCGCCGGCAGCCGGTCGACTACGCCTACTGCTCGAGCCTGCAGGAACTGGCGGCGGTGTCCGACTTCCTGATTGTCGCCTGCCCGGGTGGCGGGGCGACGCGCCAAGCCGTTGATAACGAGGTTCTGGCGGCGCTCGGTCCGCAGGGGACGCTGATCAACATAGCCCGCGGCAGCGTCGTCGATGAGGCGGCGCTGGTGCGGGCATTGGAGGCTGGGGCCATCCGCGCCGCTGGTCTGGATGTGTTTGAGAACGAGCCGCAGGTGCCCGAGGCTCTGCTGGCCAGCCCCCGGGTGGTGTTGCTGCCCCATGTCGGTAGCGCCACCCAGGAGACGCGGGTGGCAATGGCCGGACTGGTGGTGGAGAATCTGGCCGCGCATTTTGGCGGCCGGCCGCTGCTGACACCGGTGGCATGAACGCGGGGTTGCGGGCGGGAGCCGCGCGGTGCATGGGTGGCGATCATGAAGTTCCTTCTCGCCGCGTTGCTGGCCGCCCTGGTTTCCTTTGGCTGGAGCTTGCTGTCGCGCGAGGTCATGACCTGGCGTCAGGCGGGGGTGCACGGCTTCAGTCACGAGGCCGAGCTCGCCGAAGTCATCCGCAAGGGGGCCGGCAACGGTCGCGGCGTTTACACCCTGCCGCATCCGCGCCAGGCGATGTCCTACGCGGCCGGTGAACAGGCCAAGCTGGATGCCGACTATGCGAAGGCCCTGGAGGAGGGGCCGTATGTGCGTGCCCTTGTGCGTCCCGGGCGTGGAGCGACGGACCGCGGGTTGGCTCTGCTGCTGGAGTTCGGCCGATCCATGGTCGCTGCCCTGCTGCTGGCCGGAATGTTGGCACCCACCGTGTTGAATTACCCGGGACGACTGGCGTTCGCCGCCGCTGCGGGGGTCTTTGCCGGCCTGCTCGGCACCTTGCCGGAAATGATTCATCACGAGTTGCCTCCCCGCGAGGTCTTGGTTGCCGTGGCGGACGCCTTCATCGAGTGGCTTTTCGCCGGTGCGGTTCTGGGCCTGTTCATTGGCCGGGATCCGACCGCCCGCGACGGGATGTAAGGCGGAAATTTAAGCTCGCCAAGCCAAAGCCTCCTGTGGCACGATGGAGGATAATCCCCCTCATGTTGTCATCCCCCCAATCGCGCCTGCTCCGACTCGCCGGAGTTTTGTTCCCCCTGCTGTTCATTGCCGCCGTCTGGTGGCTTGCCGGCGAATCGGTTGCACCGTCCGAGTCGCGGCCAGCGACCTCGGTTGCGCGCTCCGCGCAGACCCCGTTGCCAGAGGCGGAATCCGTGCGTCAGGTCGATGCGGGCGAGGCGAACATTTTCACCCGTTTTGAAGCCTGGGCGGCCGCCCATCGCGGGGGTGACCTGAACGAGGGCGTGGAACTGGCGCGCGAACGCCGGCAAGCTCTTCATGCCTTGATCCAGAGTGATCCGCGCGAGGCGCTTGCCCGCGCCCTGCCCTGGAGCCTGCGCCGGCGTCTGCCTCCCGAGGTGGCCGCCCTGCTCGAAGAGCGGGTGTCGGCGACCGGTGAGTTTTCGGTCATGGCGTCGGCCCCGGTTCCGGGTTCGGGTGACAAGCCGCAGACTTTTCGCAGCCTCACGCTCGACGGTCGCAGCTACCGAGCTTTCGTCTATGGCCGCCGGGAGCATGTGCTGACCAAAAACCAGATGGCGGTGGATGGAGTGGCGGTGGACGATGTCATTGCCCTTTCGGAACGCCCGGCGCGGGCGCCCGAGCCCGATGAACCGGTGCCGGCGGGCCCTGCGCAGGACGTCGAGCGGGATGGCCACGAAGTCGCGGGCGGCCCGGCAGTGCCGGTCGTTTCGGGCGGGCAGCGCTACCGGGTCTGCTGCATGGCCCATGCCGACGCCTTCGAGCGGGAATTGATCGAGGCCGAAGAGGCCCTCGGGCCGGATGCCGGACCTGATGTTCTGCCCTCGGTCCACACCGAAGGCGCGAAGAAGGCCCTGATCATCCGCGTGGACTTCTCCGATCTGCCCGGCACGCCGAGGAACAACAACAACTCGGACGTGACCGTCAACCTCGCCACCGGTTTGATGAATGGGGTGGTCGCGGATTACATGTCGGATGTTTCCTACCGCAAAAGCAGCATCTCGCTCGCCACGGCGGACGTGACGGCGGTCCTGCGCCTGCCCAAAACGGCCAACGCCTACGCCACCGAAGCCAACGGTGCCAATAACCTGCGTGTCGACGCGCTTGCCGCGGCGACGTCTGCCGGGTACGTCACCAACAACTACCAGCGTCAGTTGGTGGCCTTTACCGGCATCGGACCGGGCCGCATCAGCGGTTCCAATTTCACCTGGGCCGGCCTCGGTCAGGTGGGGGGAACGTTCACGTGGTACAACGGCTATTTCCAGAGTCTCGTCATCGTGCATGAACTGGGCCACAACCATGGTCTGCCCCATGCGAACCTCTGGCGCTCGGACACCAACGATCCGGTGGCGCTGACGGGCTCGGAGCAGGAGTATGGCGACCCCTTTGATGCCATGGGAGCCAACTACGGGGCGCCGGTGCCGCGCATGTATTACAATCCCTGGTTCCTCAACCGCATCGACTGGCTTCCGGATCAGGCGGTTGAGACGGTGACCGTGCCCGGCGTTTATCGCGTCTACCGCTATGACCACCCGGATGTCCCGCTCAACCGGCGCATGGCCCTGCGCGTTCAAAAGGACGGCACGCGCAATTACTGGCTTTGCTATCGGCGCCAGTTTGCCGGCATTTCCGGCGGCATTGCCGACATCTCGGCGGGGGCCCAGATTTTCTGGGGTTACAACACCTTCCGGGGCAGCAGCCTGATTGACTGCGACACGCCGACGACCAACGCTCAGGATGCCTCCCTGAACGTGGGCAACAGCCTGGTGGACGTCGATGCCGGTCTGACCTTCACGGTCAAGGCGGCCGGAGGCAGCGGTCTCGACGAGTACATCGACATTGAGTTCACCCAGAATGGCCGCATCTACCCCCTGCAGACGCAGTATGACGTCGATGAGGCGGCGGGCTCCCTGAAGATCGCCTTTGCCCGGTCGGGGAGCCCCGCGCAGGGAGCCACCATCGACATCAGCACGCAGGATGGCACGGCGGTTGCGCCGGGTGACTACGGGTCCGTGAGCACCTCGATCAGTTGGTCCGGATCGGACACCTCGCCGCGTGAGGTGAACATCCCGATCCAGTATTCCGCCCAGCGGGAGCCCGCCGAGAGTTTCACGGTGAACTTTGCGCCGGCGGGGGGCAGCGGGCCCGGGGTGATCGTGGTCGGCAGCCCGATCACCGTGACGATTCGCGAGCCCGGCATGAACGACAACAGCTTCCTTCCCGGTGACTTTGCCGTCACCGGCAGTGTTCGGTCACTGGCCCTGCAAGCTCAGGGAGGCATTGTTTTCACCGGCGGTGCCACGGTTCTCGATGGCGAGGATGTGGACGGCCTCGGACGTCTTGAGTCGGATGGCGCGCCTGACGTGAGTTTCAATCAGGGCTCCGGCATGACGCCGGTGGCCGGACGCGTCGTTGTGCGCCAACCGGACGGCAAACTGCTCGTCGGCGGGGGGTTTGATGAAATTCGTGACGAGACGGCCAATCGCCTGGCACGGCTTTCCCCCACAGGCTTTCTTGACGACGAATTCGACACCGGTGACGGACCGGATGGCGACGTGCGCGCCCTCGCGGTGCTTGCCGACGGTCGCATTCTGGTGGGTGGGCACTTCACCCAGTTTGATGGCGTGGCGCGGCGCGGCATCGCTCGTCTGCACGCCGACGGCAGCCTCGACACAACGTTCCTGGCCTCGCCGATTGCCGGCATCTCGATCATGGAGGTCGAGGCGCTGGTGGCGCAACCAGACGGCAAGGTGCTGGTCGGCGGCCTGATCCGCACGGCGGCAAGTGACCAGATTTTCATGGGTGGCCTGAGCAGTGGCGTGCTGCGTCTGAACGAGGATGGCACAGTTGACACCTCTTTCGACATCGGCGCAGGTGCGCATGAGTTGGGCAACGTCAGTGCTCCGGCGCGTGTTCATGTGCTGGCGCTCCAGACGGATGGAAAGGTGCTCGTCGGAGGCGAGTTCACCGCGTTTCGCGGATCCACCGCCCGCCGTCTCACCCGGCTGGAGACGAATGGCAGCCTCGATTCAGGTTTCCAGTCGGCGCTGGGTGCAAACGGACCAGATAACACGGTCTTTGGCCTGCTGGTCCAGGCGGACGGACGCATTGTCGTGGCGGGTCAATTTGGTCTGATCGACGGCGTCAGCCGCCCCAATCTGGCTCGCCTGCAGTCGGGAGGCGGCATTGACACCACCTTTGACGCCTCGCAGGCGTCTCTCTGCCGTCAGGCCCTCATGCAGACGGATGGCCGGCTTCTTGTTGCCACCGAAGCCTCCGGTTCGGCGGCGGTGCGCCGCTTGTTCAGCGGCCAGCTGGGTCAGGGCGGCGTCGTGGATTTTGCTGCGACCAGCCACCAGGCCAACGAGGGCGGCGGGGTGCAGATTGCTGTTCGCCGCACCGGTGGCAGCTTGGGACCTGCAACGGTCAATTACGCGCTGCTGACCGGAACCGCCGATGAGGAGGATTTTGTCGTTTCCAGCGGTACTCTGAGCTGGGTGGACGGTGACAACACCAACAAGTTGATCACCGTGCAGGTGCTGGAAGACGCCGGCTTGGAGGCAACGGAATATTTCACGGTACAACTCGGCGTGATCGGCGGCGGCGCCTCGCTGGGCGAGGCCGCGGTGGCCACGGTGGCGGTGATTGACCCCGGTGCTGCCGGCCTGGGCCGGGTGGGCTTTACCGCAGACAGCAGTCAGATCGACGAGGGTGCGACGGCGCCGACGATGGTGACCGTCGAATTGTCCGAGACCCAAGCCCAGGCGGTGACCGTGCCGTTCACGATCGGCGGCAGTGCCACCCCCGGCATTCTCGGGGACTACCAGATTACCCCGTCGGTTTCGCCGCTGGTGTTCGCGCCGGGCGAGACGGTCAAGACCTTCAGCATCCAGCCCCGTCAGGATGCAGGAACCGAGATCGGCGGCGAGACCGTGATCATTGACCTCGGATTTCCGCAGGGGCCGGCCCTCCTGACTGCTCCGTTCCGGCACACCCTGACGATCGTGGATGACGACACGGCACCGACCGTGACCGGCTCCTCGCTGCACCGCATGGTCGAGGTTGGCCAGCAGGCCGGACCCTTCGAGGCCGAAGTGTCTGGCAGTGAACCGATGGTGATTGAATGGCAACTCAACGGCAAACGAGTTCCCGGTGCCAACCAAAACTTCCATCTGATTGACTCGGCCAGGGTGGAGGACGGTGGTGAGTACCGGCTGGTGGCGAGCAACAAGATCAGTCAAAACGTTCGCGGTCAGGCCTCCCAGCTGGTGGTGGTCGACACGGCGGCACGCACCATCGTGGCGGCTGTCAAGGGCAAGGCGGTTTTCCAGGCTCTTGCCGGAGGCAACGGTTTGGCCTACGAGTGGCGCAAGGTCTCAGGCGGATTGCCCTTCGGGCGCAGCAGCAGTGCCTTTGAAAGCAAGCTGACTCTCTCCAAGCTCGAGCTGGATGATGCCGGCGTCTATTACTGCAAGGTGCGACATCCCGTTGCCGCGACGACCGGGGGTGTCAAGTTCATGGACGCGGGGCCCTTCATCCTCAAGGTTGTTGACACGGCGCCGACCATCACGCTGGCGGAGAACGAGTTGCTGCCCGAGGGCATTGTTGGCGGCCCCTATGGCGATGCGTTTGGCTATCAGGTTCCGTTTGATGGGGGCGATAGCAAGGCACCCATGAAGTGGAGCGCCAAGGGCCTGCCGCCGGGGCTCAAAATCGATGCCGTGAGCGGTGTGATCCGTGGCCGCCCCCTGGCTCCTGACAAAAATGGCGTGCCCTACCCGGTGACACTGACCGCCGCCAACAGCGGTGGCTCGCACACTGTTCGCGTGCGGCTGTCGGTGGCCCCGGTGCCCGACAGCATGGCCGGCCAGTACACCGCACGCTTTGACCGGGATGCCGCCCTCAATGGCGACCTCGGTGGACGCCTCGATTTCACCGTGACGACAACCGGGGCGGTCTCCGGTCAGGTGATGCTTGGCGCGACGTCCTACAAGTTTGCCGGCAACCTTGACACCGATGTCAACGGCGCCCTGCCACCTCGGGTCGACGGCTTGCTGATACCGCGCGGCAGCAGCAAATCTCCTCTGGACCCGATTGAACTCAGTCTCGTGCTGACGAACAACCCTGGATTTGTCGGCCAGATTGTGATCGGCCTCGATGCCCAGGCCTTCTCGGGCTGGCGCAATGTCTGGGGGGGGGATCAGCCCGCAACCGCCTTCGCCGGTTTTCACAACCTGGCCCTGACCATGCCGGACAGCATTCCCGGAGTGCCGCTGGGTCATGGTTTCGCCAGCGTCCGCTTGCTGACTTCCGGCTTCGTTCAGTATGTGGGTGTCGCCGCTGACGGCAGCAAGTGGTCGGGGGCCTCCATCCTCGGTGAAGCCGGAACCTTTCTCATCCACCAGGCTCTCTATGGCAGCGCCACCCCGGGGGCGCTCAATGGCACCCTGCAGACCGAGGCGAGTGATCTGGAGGAAGATCCCTCGGACAATCGCATCAGCGGGTTCCTGAGTTGGTCGCGACCGGCTCTGGCCAAGCCGCGCCTGTACGCCGACGGTTTCGGCCCGGTCGACCTGAGTGTGCATGGCGGGTTCTATGCGCCTCCGTCCCGACCGCTCGGACTGGAAGGGGAGGGCAGTCTCGAACTCAGCTTCAGCGAAGGCGGGTTGCCGGCCTCGAGCGATCCCAACATCAGCCTTGGCGTGACCGCCGCAGGCAAGCTCCTGCCACCCGCCAAAACAGACAACCCCACCGGCACCAGTCTCAAGCTCGCCGCCTCCACAGGCCTGTTCAGCGGCAAGTTTGCCCTTCTCGATGATTCGCCGGTGACACCCCCGGCATTCATGAAGCGGAGTGCCGCCTATCAGGGGTTGGTTGTGCCTGAGGACGACGGGAAGTTGCGTGGCTACGGCTGGTTCATCCTGCAGCAACTGCCTGCCGAGGACCCGCCCACAACCGTCAAGACCTCGCCCTTCCTGAGCGGCGATGTCCGTCTCGAATCCGCCGCTCCCTGATCATTCGGCCGGTGACGCTGGCGGCATTGCCGCCAGCGGTTCAACGACGTGGGTGGCCCAGGGCCGAAATCGCTCGAAGATGCCGGGGGCGAGCTGCTGGCTGGTTTCGTAGCCTCGTCGCAGCATCTCCATCTTGGCGTCGAGGTTGTCGACGTAGTGCAGGGCCACCGCCTCAGGGGTCTTGGGCAGCACGGGCGAGCCGTATTCCAGCTCGCCATGGTGGGCGGCAACCAGATGCAGGAGATGCAGGCGCACCAGATCGGACGCGGGCTCTAGCATCGTCCATTCGGCCGCCTCGGGCGAGTCGAGCAACTCGCGCCAAAGCTTGTTGACCAGCTCCATGCCGAGTGGGATGTGACCGACGAGTTCGCCATGAAGCTGGTAGGGCATCGCGAAACCGACCTCCGGATAGCTGTTCTCCCAGAGCTTGCCGCAGTCGTGAAACAACACGCCGGTGAGCAGCAGGTCGCGGTTCAGCTGCGGGTAGACCGTGGCGATGGCACAGGCGCTGCGCATCATCTGGGCGACATGCTCGACGAGGCCGCCGCGTCGCGCGTGATGATTTTCCCGGGCGGCACCGCTGCGGCGGAAGCGTGCCCCATGCTTCTCCAGGAACAACCGGCACAGTCCTCGCAGCCGGGGGTCGATCAGCGCACCTGTCAGGGTCTCGATGGTCGCGAAGTCCTCGCGCTGGCGCGTCACCAGTTCCGCATCACCGCCGAGGAGCGCCTGCTTTTCCGCCTCAGTGAGCGGTCGCAGCCGGGGGTGACGCGGTTCCAGGCCGTATTTTCCGGCGGCAACCCACTGGGCCGCGATTTCGATGAAGTTGCCGCGCTGGAGTTGGCGGACTTCAGCAAAGACCGGATTGCCGTCAAAAACCCGCCAGGTTTGTGAGCCGCCGGAATCGGCCAGGCGCAATTCATAGTAGGGCGCCCCCTGCGAGGTTTGCTTTTCCACGCACTGATCGACCTGCACATGCACGCGGCAGGTCACGGGCCCCGTGCCGGATACCTGACGCAGGTGGGTGAGGCTGACAGGGTCCAGATCGTTTTCCTGCTCCATGCCTTCAGTCAAGCCGGAGCGGACTGGTGCCGCAAGGGGAATGGCGCGTGTCCCATCCGGGCGGATCTTATTGACAATGCGTCGCATCAGCGACAAGCTGCCTGCTGGATGGAACAAGTAAATTTTCCGTCACTTTTGCATCCCTCCCAACCATGGATTCGCTCCCTTCCTACCGCCAGGACCTTCCCCGTTGGTTGACCCTGCATCTGCCGCTGTTCATCCTGGTCTACCCCTTTCTTCTCATGATCCCGGGGTTCAACTGGGAGGAGGGGCTGTATCGTGAATACGGCCTCATCGAAAATTTGACGGTGGCTTTTTTGGGCGTCGCGGTCGTCTGTTTTTTTCGTAGTGCCCGGGCCTGTGTCTCCAATCTGCAGCGTCTGATGCTTTCCGGCCTTTCCATGGGTTGCTTTTTGTTCCTCGGTGAAGAGATCAGCTGGGGACAGCATTACTTTCGCTGGGTCACGCCGGAGGAGTTCAAGCAGCTCAACAGCCAGGGCGAGACCAACCTGCACAACCTGAAGGGGGGACTTGAATACTTCTTCACCAAGGTGGCGCGTGAGGCACTCTCCATCGGCACGATCGTCGGGGGCTTTGTGGTTCCGGTCTGGCTCAAGCGCCGCGGCGTTGTCTTTCGCCGCGACAGCCTGAACTTCTGGATCTGGCCCTCGGCTTCCTGCGCGCTGGTGGCCGTGCTTTCAGCCACGGTGCGTCTGCCCAACAACATTGCCCACGAATTCGGTCTGGAGGATCGCCTGCCCAACTTTCTTGGCCATAACATCGGCGAGATGAAGGAGTGTTACCTGGCTCTTTTCCTTCTTCTCTATGCCCTGGGGCAGTGCCGTCTGTTTCGCCAGTCCACTGCGGGCGCATGACCCTGTTCACGGCGCTGATGCTGCTGCTCGCCGGGTTGTCGGCGGGCTTCATCGACGCCATCGCCGGCGGCGGCGGATTGATTTCCGTGCCCACCCTGCTTTGGGCCGGGTTGCCGCCGCAGTTCGCCCTCGGCACGAACAAGATGCAGAGCACCTGGGGCACGCTCATTGCCGTGATTCGTTACAGCCGGGCCGGATTGATGAACTGGCGGGATCTGCGACCGGCGCTGGTCGTCACCTTCATCGCCTCCCTGGCGGGCACCTGGGCTGTCACTCGCGTCAGCAACGAGTGGCTCAACCGGGTGGTTCCCTGGCTGCTTCTGGCGGTCGCCGCCTACACGCTGCTGAGTCCCCGTCTTGGCAGGCACTCCGTCCGCGCGCGTCTCGGCCCGGGGGCCTTTGCCCTGTTGTGCGGCAGTGCCCTTGGTTTCTATGACGGTTTTTTTGGCCCGGGCACGGGTTCGTTCTGGACCCTTGCCTGCCTGTCCCTGCTCGGGCTGGAGTTGACCCGCGCGACGGCCTACACCAAGGCCGTCAACTTGGCCAGCAATCTCGCCTCCCTGCTGGTTTTTGCCGTGAGCCTGCGCATTCGCTTTGACATCGCGGCGGTGATGATCGCCGGCCAGTTGATCGGCGCCCGCCTCGGTTCCGGGCTGGTCATCCGCCACGGGGCCCCCTTGGTTCGCGTCGTCTTTTTGACCGTGGTGCTGGCCCTGGTGATCAAGTTGCTCTGGGATCAGCGCCTGGCCGGCTGAAGGGGGGCATGGAAAAAATAGCAACCTCAGGGCGGCTTGATCGTTTTAGGTGTAGAAACCCGCGTGCCATGAAACTTTCCCTCTTCCTGTTTGCCCTCAGCTGCGTTCTGGCCCAGCCCATCACCGCCCAAGAAATTGTTGCCCCAGACGGCAACGCCCAGTTTCGCACCTGGCGCGACCAGCAGGGGCGAACGGTGGAAGCCACCTTTCGCGGGGTCGAGGGCGGCCAAGTCTTCCTGCAGACTCGCAACGGTTACGTTCATCGCCTGCCTCTGGCCAACCTCTCCGAGGAGGACCAGAAGATGGCCGCCACCCTCAAGCCCGAGGGGCTCGGCATCCCCAAGGACCCCAACGTGGCCCAGGCTGCCGCCGTGATTGACCGCGGTGTCCTGCTTGGACTGGAGAAGGCCGGCCAGAAGCCGAACGCCCTCGCCAGCGATGAGCAGTTCGTCCGCCGCGTCTACCTCGATCTCGCCGGTCGCATCCCGACCCGCGAGGAGACGCTCGCCTTCCTCAACGACGACAGCGCCTCGAAGCGCGCCAACGTGATCGACCGACTGGTGGCGGGCGAGGGATTCACTTCGCGACTCTACAACTACCTGGCCGACATGCTTCGCATCGCCGATGACGCGCAGAAGGCGAAGTTCTTCCACTACGAGGAATGGCTGAAGCAGCAGGTTGCCGACAACCGGCCTTGGAACCTGGTGGTGCGCGACATGCTGGTGGCCGACGGCCGTCTGCTCGACAATGGTGCCGCCGGCTACCTGCTGCGTGATCGCGGCATGCGTCTCGACAACCTGAGCCTGACCCTCTCGACCTTCCTGGGCGCCAATGTCTCCTGTGCCCAGTGCCACGACCATCCCTTTGCCGACTGGACCCAGCGCCAGTTTTATGAGATGGCTGCCTTCTTCGGTGCCACCGAAACCTACGATCGCAGCATGGGGCGCAACGCCATGCGCGGCCTGCGAGGCGAATTGAGCCAGCAGGAATTCCAGCAGGCCCGCCGGCTGTTTGACGCCAACTCACTGTCGATCCATGACCAGGCAAAAAGCGACCTCGCGCTCCCCGACGACTACAAGTACAAGGATGGCAAGCCCGGTGATCCGGTGGCTCCGGCCCTGATTGCCTGGAGCAAGGAGGATCGCCGCCTGAAGTGTTATCAGACGGCGGAGGCCGCCCTCAGGAAGACCGACAACGAAGAGATTCGCCGCGAGATCTTTGCCGACTGGATGACGGCGCAGGACAACCCGCGATTTGCCATGACCATCGCCAACCGCATGTGGAAGATGGTCTTCGGCGTCGGGGTCGCCGAGCCGGTCACCGACCTCGACGATCCGGAAGCTTCGTCGAACCCCGCCCTCCTGCATCATCTTGGCCGCGAGATGGTGCGTCTGAAGTTTGATCTGCGTGCCTTCCTGCGCCTGCTCTGCAACACCCAGACCTACCAGCGCGAGGCCTACACCGCCGAAGTGGCCCTTGGTCAACCCTATCTCTTCCCCGGCCCCGTGCTGCGCCGCATGACCGCCGAGCAGGCCTGGGATTCCTGTGTCACCCTTGCGATTGGCGAAAAGGTCGACGCCTTCAAGTTGAGCCGGGCCAGCACCTACAAGGAGGCGGTCGACCTCGACATGAGCCAGATCACGGCTGAGACGATTCGCGAAAAGCTCGCCCAGGCACAGTCCCTGCGTCGCAAGGCGGATGGCCCCCTGGGCGGGGGCAAGCCCGGCAAGGCCCGTGTCAAGAACCGACGCGCCGCCATGATGGCTGAATCCGAGGAGGAAGAGGCGGCTTCGCCGGAAATGATGCTTGGTCTCGTGCTCGCCCGAGCCTCCGAACTGCGTCAGCCCGAGCGCGAGGGGCATTTCTTGCGCATGTTCGGCCAGTGCGACCGGCAGATCGCCGACAGCAACAGCATCGAGGGCAGTGTGCCACAGGTGCTGATGCTGATGAACGGCGAGGCGCAGCAGGTGTTGAGCAGCAGCGAGGCGCTGGCTGTCGCCACGGCCGAGGCGAAGGGCAGTGCCGAGGCGCAGGTGGAATCGCTCTACTTGAGTTTCTTCTCGCGCAAGCCCAGCGCCAAGGAGTTGGAGACGGTTTATGAGGAGATCAACGGCGGCCTGACGCCCGGTGAACTGGCCTGGGTTCTCTTCAACTCCCGCGAATTTGTTTTTGTGCAGTGACCCGCCCCGAACCCACCCCATTTACGGTCATGAAATCCGCCCTCCTCCAACTCGACCCGCAGACTCGACGCCAATTCGCCGAAACCGTCGCCAAGACCGCCCTTGGTGTCACCCTGCTGCCGCGGCTCGGTGGCGCCGCCTCGACGGCGCCGGGTGTCGACAACCGGACCCTTCCCGGCTTCGGCAAGGCCAGGCATGTCATCTGGCTGCAGATGATCGGAGGCATGTCGCACATCGACACGCTTGACCCCAAGGAGGGAGACACCAAGGGGCCCGCCGATCCCATTCCGACGAAGGCGGGTTACCAACTCGGCGGCTACCTGCCGAAGTTGGCCAAGGATCATTCGGAGAAGATGGCCATCATTCGCAGCATGACTTCGAAGACCGGTGTGCATGCCTCCGGTCAATACATCATGCGCACCGGCTACGATCCGCGCGGCACGATCATGCACCCGGCGCTCGGTGCCTGGGCTCAGCAGATGCTCGGCAAAAGCAGCGCCAGCCTGCCCTCTTCCGTCTGCATCAACCGCGGCCCCGACCACGGAAACGGTTTCTTTTCCGCGGCCTTCAGTCCGCTGCCCATCCATGATCCCGAGGCTGGACTGCAGTATGCCAGTGGCGGGGCTGACAGCCTCGGCAAGCGACTGGGCCTGCTCAACAAGCTCGATGCCGGCTTTCGTGCCAAGTTTCAGGACACCAACCTGAAGGCCTACTCGGATTTCTACGACGACACACTCAAGTTGCTCGCCAGTCAGGATTTGCAGGCGTTCAAGCTGGACAGTGAGGCGGCCGACATGCGCGAAGCCTATGGCCGCAACAAGTTTGGCCAGGGCTGCCTGCTCGCCCGTCGCCTTGTGGAACACGATGTGCGCTTCATCGAGGTCGCCTTTGGCAGTTGGGACATGCACAACGACATCGACGACGCCATGGAGGACAAGGGCACCGTGCTCGACACCGCGCTCTCCGCCCTGCTCGGTGACCTGCAGGCGCGGGGCCTGCTGGACAAGACCCTCGTCGTTCTCTGCTCGGAGTTCGGGCGCTCGCCGAAGATCAACGAGCGAAGCGGTCGCGACCACCACCCGAAGGTGTTCAGCACTCTGCTGGCTGGCGGTCCGGTCAAGGGCGGTACCATCTACGGCGCAAGCGACAAGCAGGGCAACTCTCCCGCGGACAAGCAGGTGACGATCCAGGACTTCCACAGCACCGTCGGCCACGCCATGGGACTCGACGTCAACGAGATCGTCATGTCGCCAAGCAACCGTCCCTTCACCGTCGGTGACAAGGGACAGGCGATCGCCGAGGTCTTCGCCTGAGGCCCGGGGACGTGGAAAAATCGGCATCCGGCCGGATTCCTGCATTTGCCGGCTGGCAAAAAGCGGCCAGCCGTGTTACGGCTTCCAGTTCCCCCGGCGTCGGGGGGCTCTTGCCATGCCCGATCTTGCCTCCCAAGTTTCCCGTGTCCTCGACGCCGCCAACTCGCGCCTGCGCCAGGAAGCCGAGCGTTTGGCGGATGACGATGCCGTCCGCGGTCTCGACATTTTTGAGGATGAGATTCTCGCCGAGGTCACACTCGACGACCGCCGTGTCAACGTCCGCTGGTCGCCCTTGAACGGCGGCTGGACCGAGGAGAGCGACTGTGACGAGGAGGCCCTGCACCGGCTGGCATGTCTGGCGGTTCTGGTGGCCACCTGCCGGCGCCTTGAGCGGCGGCCGGAGGCGGTGGCTGCGGCCGCCGCTGTGGAGGAGACCTTTCAAGCGCAGATCGAGCAGCGTCTGGCCCGGCGATTGACGCCCGACGAGGAGAACTACCTTGGCAAACTGGAGAAGCGCCTTGAGCGCGTTCGAGCCGCGGCGGGCCGCATCTACGATCAGGACATGGTGCGTCTGCATGCCCGCTGGAGCATACAGAGCACCGAGCCACTCACGCTCTGGCCGGACCCACCCGCGAACCTTCGCGAATTCTGGGATTACGTGGCCCTGGCACTCGATGAGAAGAAACTGCCGGCACCGTCCTTCCTGCGTGGGTTTGCCAATCTCGACGAGGTGCGTGCGCGTCTCGGTGGCTGGCGCCAGGAGCGCAGCCTGCCGCTGTGGCGTGAACGCATACGCGAGGTGCTGCGGGTGCTGGACACATCGCCCTACGCAGGGCCGGCCCTCACGGATTTCCGACTTGTCATCACGCCTGCGGAGGTCCGCCTGCAGGCGCGGTGGGACGACGCCCCGGAGTTCCGTCCGGTCACCCTGAGCGAGCTGACCAACGTCGGCCGTGATCAGGAGCGCGGGGCGTTGCGGTTGCCCGCCGAGGCGGAACTGCTCCTCCGCGCCTGCCTGGCACCAGCCAAGACTGTCACGGGCGAACTCTGCCGATTTGATCTCGACGTTCACGGTGGCTGGCTCGGTGCGCTGTTCCAGCAACCGGCACTGGCCAACCGCCTGCTCACCCTCGACGAGGCCGCGTTTGTGCGCGCCGCAGCCCCGTTGCGCTGGCGAGGCCACGAAGATGCGGCCAATCGCCAACTGCATCTGACCCTGGTGCGAGATGACGGCTCGCCGGCACCCCTGCCGCTGCGCGTGTTGCCTGGGGCTTGCACGCTTTATCTGGGCGACGACACCCTCTTTGAAGGACCCTTCTGGTTTGCCGGGGACACCCGCATCGAGGAGCCGGTCGCCATCCCGGTGGGTGCCCTGGCCAGTCAGGAGGGCATTACTTTCCTGGAACGGCTGGACCTGCCGCTGCCGGCGGAGTTGGCGGCGCGTGTCCGTCATGAAGTGCTGCAGGTCGGCATCCGCGCCGGTTGCATCGCCCGGGGCCCCCTCGGTGGCACCGAACACGCGGTTTTCCAGATTGAGGCCTGTGCGCCCGATGGCCGCGTGCGCGAGATCCTGCGCCATGGCGGCTGGCAACCGGCGCTCGACGGCCGGCCGGAGGATGACGCCATCCTTTGCAGCGACCGCAGTCTGCTGGCCGCCGCCGAGGCCGCCCTGCACGACCTGCGCGCGGTCTACGACCCGGAACAGGATGGCTTTCGCGTGCGCCTGACCAAGACCTTCCCGGAACATTTCATGGTCTGGGCGCAGAGCCTTCCCGCCGGCATCCAATTGCAGGCGGATGACCGTCTGCAGACCATTCTCGAGGATCCACTCATCGCTCGCGTGCGCCTGGAGGCGGCGCAGACCGCGGACATTGACTGGTTCGACCTGCGCATGATCTTCGAGGTCGATGGGGTGGATCTCAAGCCCGCGGACATCCGACGCCTGATCGCTGCCAAGGGCGGATTCGTGCAGCTTGCCGACGGCACTTGGCGCCGGGTGAAACTGGAACTCTCCGAGGAACAGCAGGCCATCCTCGACCAGGCGGGACTCGACCTCGACGAATTCAGCCATGAGGCCCACCGTCTGCACTGGCGGCAGCTGGCCGGTCAGGCGGCGCGCGATACCATCCACCCGCGTGCCTGGCAGATGATCACCCAGCGCATGGAACAAGCACGGCTGGACGAAAAACCCGTCGTGCCCGAGGGGCTGGCCGTCACCCTGCGCCCTTATCAGGTCGAGGGCTATCACTTCCTCGCCTACCTGAGCCTCAACAAGTTTGGAGGCATTCTCGCCGACGACATGGGTCTCGGGAAAACGATTCAGAGCATCGCCTGGGTGCTCTGGTTGCGCGGCCGCTATCGCAAGGCCTGGCCCTGCCTCGTCGTCTGCCCGAAGTCCGTACTCGATGTCTGGGCAACCGAGTTTGCCAAGGCGGCGCCGGAACTGCGCGTGCAGGTGCTGCGCGAGAAGGACGAGCTGGACCTGGAGCGCCTGCTCAGCGACCAGCACGTGCTGGTCATCAACTACGCCCAGCTGCGCGGCTGTGCCGAACTGCTGGAGACGGTGAAATGGCTGGCGGTCATTCTCGACGAGGGGCAGCACATCAAGAATCCGGACAGCAAGGCCGCGCGCGCCGCGCGCCAGCTCAAGGCCGAGAACCGCCTCGTGCTCAGCGGCACGCCGGTGGAGAACCGCCTGCTCGATCTCTGGAGTCTGATGACCTTCGCCACGCCGGGGGCCCTCGGCGACCGAAAGTATTTCCATCGCCACTTCGACCGCCGCAAGGACACCGCCGCCTCCGAGCGTCTCCACGCCCGCCTGAAGCCCTTCCTGCTCCGACGCACCAAGTCCCAGGTTGCCAAGGAACTGCCCTCGCGCAGCGAGGAGACCCTGCTCTGCGAGATGAGCGAGGCCCAGGAGCGCCGCTACCGCGAGGAGCTGGCGCGCGCCCAGCAGATGGTCATCTCCGCCTCGGGCTTCGATGTGCTGACCCGCCGCCGCTTTGCCATCCTGCAGGCGCTCACCCGCCTGCGCCAGATCTGCTGCCATCCGGTGCTGGCCGATGCCGCCGCCGCCGGCGAGGACAGCGCCAAGCTCGGCGCGACCCTGGAACTCATCGAGGAACTGCACGCCGGTGGACACAAGGTCCTGCTGTTCAGTCAGTTCGTCTCCATGCTCGAGATCCTGCGCGACCGACTGCAGGGCATGGGCGTGCCCCACTATTGGCTGACCGGAGCGACCCAGAACCGCGCCGAGGTCGTGCGCCGTTTCCAGGAGGACGAGGGCGCCAGCGTCTTCCTGCTTTCGCTCAAGGCCGGTGGCAGCGGTCTCAACCTCACTGCCGCCAGCTACATCATTCTCTACGACCCCTGGTGGAATCCTGCCGTCGAGGCCCAGGCCATCGACCGCGCCCACCGCATCGGTCAGACCCAGCCGGTCATGGCCTACCGCATGATCACCAAGGGCACGATCGAGGAGAAGATCATGCTCCTGCAGCAGAAGAAGAGTCTGCTGTCCTCGAACATCCTGGGCCAGGGCGGCTTCGCCAGCACCCTGGACAAGGGCGACTTCCAGTTCCTCTTCGGCCTTGAGGCCGAGGAGGCGATGCGCCAGGAGGATTGAAGGTCGTCAAGGCGACCAAATGCACCAGCGGTTGGCATCTCGCTGGCCGCGAGCAAGGCTCAAGCGGAAGGCAGAAGGGCTTGCACGAGGAACTCCACAGCGGTGCGTGTCGGCATCCTTTCAGTGGCGGATCATTCCACCAAAATTCGCAGCACGGATGTCAGGGATACATGGCGCAGAGGCTGAGAAAGAAGGCAGGAGACCGGAAAATTGAAAAAGTCGAGGTCTCCCTTCAAGCCGGGTGGCCACATGCCGGTGGCATTTGTTCTCTTGCAATTGCCCCGAACTTGCCTAAAACGCACGGTCTTATGGCTTCCACCCCCGTCATCAACCTTCGCAAAGGCCACGCCGTCCGTTACAACAACGAGGTGTGCCTCGTCTCCGACTTCGAGTTGAAGACGCCGCCGCGCATGGCTTCCTACGTCCAGATGTCGGTCCGCGCCCTCAGCACCGGCAAGGTTTACAACCTGCGCATGACCTCCAACGAGTCGCTGGAGTCCGTCAATCTCAACCGTGAGCCGCACGAGTACAGCTACAAGGACGGCGACGACTACCACTTCATGCACCCCGAGACCTTCGAGGACGTCGTGCTCATGGCCGACCAGATCAAGGATGCGAAAAACTACCTCATTGAAGGCCAGAAGTACACGATTCAGTTCGCTGACGACGTCGTCATCGGCATTGAGTTGCCCCCGTCCGTGGTGATGACCGTGGCCGAGGCCCCCGAGGGCGTGAAGGGCGATTCCGCCAACAACGTCTACAAGGCCGCCATCATGGAGACCGGCCTGCAGGTGCAGGTGCCGCTGTTCATCGGCCCCGGCGACAAGATCAGCGTCAAGACCGAGGACAACAGTTACCTCGGCCGCTCGAACTGAGCGGGCAAGGACGGTGGAGCGCCGAGGGCACAGTGCAGGGAGGCCAGAGGTTTTTCTGGCCTCTCCGCACCGCGTCAGGCTTTCGGGACTGAATGCGCTGTAGGCGGGGGCAGTGACCCCGCGTTCCCGGTCTGATCGCTGGCCAACCTGAGGCGAACCGCTGATGGGACGCTGATCGCAGATGGAACAGAAGAGGAGTCGGTTTGGCCGCAAAGGAACGCAAGGATCGCAAAGGCACACCCGGAATTTTGGGAAGCAGGCCTTGGCCAGACAGGCATGGCTCAAGTGGATCTCGCACGAAGGACACGGAGAGCACGGAGGCGGAACGGGTGGGGCGCTCAGTCCCAGGGCACGGTGATTTCTGCTGCAGGCGGGGGCAGTGACCCCGCGGAGCAGGCAGGTCAGCGCAACTCCTGGCCTCTCCGCCTTGGTTCGATGCCTCGCCGCAGTGGCGGGTGGGAAGATGGAGGGCAGAAAGATTTTCTCCAGAGTGGCGACGGCTTGGCTGTCTGGCAACGGACTCCCGCATCCGGCGGGTCACCTCGCGACGGGCTGAAGCTCGGGAATGCTTTCGATACCCCCCCGGCGCTCAACGTTGCTTGGCCAGTTGTCGAAGCAGTATTTCCGGCTACCTTCAGAGGCTGAGACCCTTCGGATGAAAGAGACCCTACAAGAGATCCAGGCCCTGCGTGAGGCAGGCGTCATTGGTCAAAGTGCCATCGGTGGAGCAATGGGGGCCACCTTTTATTTGGAGCCGATTTCCACCTACGATCTGGACATCTTTGTTTTGTTCGACTCTGCCCCTTTGATCTTGACGCTGAGCCCGATCTACGAGTTTCTGCGGTCACGAGGTCATGAGCCGGAAGGAGATGCCGTGAACGTCTGTGGCTGGCCGGTGCAGTTTCTTCCAGCAGAAGCGCCGCTGCTCAAGGAGGCGGTGGAACAAGCGGTGGCCATCGACTTCGAGGGCGTGCCCACACGGGTGATGACGGCGGAGCACTTGGCCGCCATTGCTTTGCAAACGGGTCGGGCCAAGGATTACACGCGCTTGCTGGCCTTCATCGAGTCGGGTAGACTGGATACGACCCAGCTCAACGACATTCTGACAAGGCACCATTTGCTCGAAGCATGGACCCGGTTTGAGACGACGTATTTGAAACCGTCATGACACGACTTACCCAGACACTTCTCGAAGGCAAACGCCAGCGACGTCAGACGCTGGCCCAGCTCCCCTACCCAGAGAAAGTGCGCATCGTGGAACAATTGCGTGACGCATCGAAGCGTATGGCCGAAGCGGCGCGTCGGCATGGACTGAGGTGATGGGCGCAGAGCAGGGAGGCCAGAGTTTTTGGCCTCTCCTATCCGTGCCACGCATTCGGGACTGAATGCGCTGTAGGCGGGGGCAGTGACCCCGCGTTCCCGGTCTGACCGCTCGGCCAACCTGAGGCGAACCGCTGATGGGACGCTGATTCAGTAGCTGGCATTCCACGGAAGGGGAGCCGCACATGTTGCAGATGAGCGCACATGGCGCAGACGGAACAGAAGAGGAGTCGGTTTGGCCGCAAAGGAATGCAAGGATCGCAAAGGCAGACCCGGAATCTTGGGAAGCAGGCCTTGGCCAGACAGGAATGGCTCAAGTGGGTCTCGCACGAAGGACACGGAGAGCACGGAGGCGGAACGGGTGGGGCGCTCAGTCCCAGGGCACCGTGATTTCTGCTGTAGGCGGGGGCAGTGACCCCGCGGAGCAGGGTGGTCAGCATCAACCCCATGCGTTCCTAATTCCCCACCGGCACGAGCACCTCATTGCGGCGCATGGGGCCGGGTGTCCAGGGGGGATCATAGGAGGCGCTGAAGGCTTTGCCGGTTTCCCTGAGACCCTGCCGGGCCATCCAGGCCCGCAGTTGAACCAGTGCGGCGTCGTCCGCCTCGGCGGAGCGCTGGCCGCTGAATCGATGCACCGCGACATGCCCGGCGGGGCGTTTTTCGAGCCGGACGTCTTTGGAGGCGGGTGCGGGGGCCTGGCTTTTCTCGGCCGGCAGCACGAAGGCCATCCGGTTGTCGACCATGAACACTGGCGTGGTCATGGCGATCTTCTCCTGGGTGGCATTGGCGCCGCTGATGTAGCGGAACAGGCGCATGAAACTGCCATCGGCACCGTCGTTGCCGGTGGTGACCAGCGGCAGGTCCGGGTAAGCGCGCAGTTCGAAGGCGCCGTCGCTGCGCAGGACCTCGTAAGGGGCGGTTTCATAGCCGGCCCGGGTTGCCGCGCAGGCGGCAACGCCAAGGGCGATGGCCAGACCGGCGAGGAGCAAAGTGGATAAACGCTTCATGCCATCTATTACGCCGGACAGGTTTTGACCGAGGCAAAAACCTTGGCGGCTGGATTCGGACAGGCGCGATGAGTGGATAGCGTAGAGCTATGGCCATGGAGCCTGGAGGTCTGACTCTTCGCGTCACGCTGCTCTTGGCTCTCTGCTCCGAGCTTGTCTGGCACAGAACGTGGGGCAAATCGCTTGGAGGCAGGAGGATTGCAATGGTTGGCCATGTGCTCCCGGGCTTCAGTCCATGACCAGCTGGCCCCTTCGCGCGGGGATGAACCCTGGCGCAGCCCCTTCGGTGCCGTCTGACGAGAACTTTTCGATTTTGAGCTTTTGTCAAAGTGCCCAGCCTATTAAAATTTTCACTTAATTATGAAAAATACGAAGAAATCCCTGGTTCTTGTTTTTCTGGCAGCTCTGCATGGCGCCCCTTCTTTGATGGCTCAGGGTCAGCTGACGCCGCCCAACTCTGCCTCTCCTTATGTCAGTGAACGCGCGTTGGATGCTTCTGGCAATCCGGTGCCGAGCATGAAGACGCTGATGCAGATCGATCCCGGTGAACATCTGCCGAGCCGGGATGTCGCCAAGCCCAATCTCAATGGTTCTCTGGGGTATTATGAACTGGACCAGCCCGGTCGGTACTACCTGACCGAAAACCTCGATCTGCCTGTGGTGATCGCGGCTGATAACGTCACTCTTGATCTTGCGGGTTTTGAACTTCGTTACTCCGGTGCGGGTGTCGGCCCGGTGGCGATCGATGGGGCGGGGGGAGCGACCGTCTATCATCGCACCCGTGTGATGAACGGTCGCATTCAAGGCGCTTGGATTCAGGGCGCCTTGCTCGGCGACGACAGTTCGGTCACCCACGTGGATGTGGCCGGCATGAGCACCTACGGCATCAAGCTGGGTGAAGATGGCCTGGTGGAACAGTGTCATGTGCGTGGGCCATGGACTCAGGAGGCGGGTGGTGGTGCGGGTCCGCACAGTGGCATCTATGTCGATCGTGCTTCAGTGGTCACCTCCTGCACGGCCACAGGCATTCAGGGCATCGGCATTCTGGGGGAGGATTCTGTCCGCATCGTTGACAGCAATGTCAATGCAGTGGCCGGCTGCGGCATCGTGGCTGCCCATAGCGCGAGTGTCACCGGTTGTGCCGTGCGGGACTGTGGTTCGACGGGGTTTGACCTCAATCAGGGCAGCGCGCTGGCGGACTGCACCGCCATCAACAACGGCGATCCGGGGGTGCACATTCGCAACGGCTGTACCCTGATCAACGTCACCAGTCTGTCGAACCAGGATCATGGTTTTTGGGTGGAGAATTCCGGGCCGGCACCGGGGTTGCTGCAGAATGCCACCCGCTTTGTGCATTGCGTGGCGCAGTCGAATGCGGGCGACGGATTCCATGTCCGCTCGGAGAGCGCCTTCAAGGATTGCACGGCTGACCACAATGGCCCGCAGGAGGGGCCGCCGGGATTGCTGGGCAACGGTTTTGCCTTTGAAGACAACTGCCGCCTCAGCGATTGCATCGCCTCCAACAACGCGCTTGCCGGGTTCAAGGGACTCTTGGGCAACACCGTGGAGGGGTGCACCGCCTCGGACAACGGCGGATACGGCATCTGGGTCGGCAGCGATGAGAATGTGATCATCCGCAACACCCTGCGTGGCAATACGGTTGGGACCGTGAATCCGGCCCCGGGCAGCAACGGCATTGCGCCGCTGCAGGCTCCGGCGGCTGCCACGAATCCCTTCGCCAACTTCTCGCTGTAATCCGAGCCCACTTCCGCCATGAAGTCCCTACGATTTCTGGTGGCCGTTCTGCTCGGGAGCGCCACCGTCAGCCAAGCCTCGAGTTCCATCGTGGCAGGTTCGGAGACGGCCCATGCGGCGAACTTCGGCTGGATCAACGGCCTGTGGGATCCTGCTGGCCCGGAAGGGTTGGTGGTCACGGATCATTTCATCGCCGGCCGTGCCTATTCCGCCAACGTCGGCTGGTTGGACTTTGGCTCCGGCTCACCGACGGGAGCCGGCAGCCAGTACCGACAAACCGCGGGTGACATCGGGGTGAATCACGATGGTTCCGGCGGACTGGACGGCTATGCCTATGGCGCCAACATCGGGTGGGTGGTCTTCGATACAACGAGCGCTGATCCGCCACGGATTGATCTCGCCACGGGTTCCTTGACAGGGTTTGCCTATTCAGCCAACTGCGGCTGGGTCAATCTTGGCAGTCTGCAGACCGTGATCGCGGAACGGGTGGCACCGCTGACTCAGGTGATCACTTTCCCAAAGCCGCCGACCAGGTTTTATCTCGACGAAGGCCCCATCACTTTGTATGCCAGTGCCAGTTCCGGCTTGCCGATTCTTTTGGAAGTGGTGTCCGGCCCCGCCCGTGTAGCAGGTGAGGCCTTGGTGCTGACCGGCTCTGGAAAGGTCGTGGTGCGTGCGAGCCAGCCGGGAAGTGTGGATTATCAGGCTGCCAAACCCGTCACGCAGAGTTTTACGGTGCTCGAAGAAACCGCACGTGTGGTGCTGACAGATTTGCTGCATGTGTATGATGGAACCCCGAAGCAAGCCGGGGTGTTGGGAAACCTGCAAGAGCCCATTTTGACCTATGTGGTAAATCGGGAGGAATCGTCGGATCCGCCGGTCAACGCCGGCACTTACACCGTCAAGGCGGCCGTTGATGGTCGTACCCTGACGGGCAAGTTGGTGATCTTGCCGGCGCCCCTGACGGTAACAGCGGAGCACCAGCGGCGTTTTGTCGGCGAGTCGAATCCGCCCCTCGGGTTGGTGTTTGAGGGGTTCGCCCCTGGAGAAGACGAAGAAACCGTCTTTGCCGACGAGAGCGCGCGTCGTCCTGTGGCGGTGACTCCGGCCAAAACGTCGAGTCCAGGCGGTGTTTATGCCATCACGCCGAGCGGGGGTGCCTTGGCCAATTATCGCCTGGTGCCGATTCCGGGGCGTCTGACCGTGGAGACCTTTGCGGGCCGGTATGAGGCCCTCTTGGCGGATACGAATGAAGAGCCCGCGGCCAAGGTGGAATTGGTGGTTGCCGCCAGCAGCACGGTCTTCACCGGCAAACTGACGGTTTCCGGCGAGCTGAATCCACTGCCCTTCAAGGGAACCCTGGCGATCGACTCGCAGGCCGAACAGGCAAGCGGCCGAACCGATCCGATCCGCAAGGGCGAGAATGTTTATTCCGTGCAATTCACCCTTCCCTTCGAGGCGGATTTTGCCGCCGAACTCTCCGCCAATGCCGAGGACATTGCGGCCAGTGACTCGGGCAAGAAGCTCTACACGCCAACAGCTGCCGATCAGGTTCCCGTTGGCACGCACACTCTCGTGCTGTCGAGTGCTGAGCCGGCGGATGCCAGCACGCCTGCAGGGGCTGGCCACGCGGTGGCCGTACTCGACGCCAAAGGCAACCTCAAGCTAACCGGCCGTCTCGGCGATGCCACGCCCTTCACCGCCTCTCTGGCGGCGGATCCCCAGGCCGGCTTCCGTTGCTTCACTCTGCCTTACAAGCGTCTCAACAGCCACCTCGCCGGCTGGCTCGGGTTGCAGGATCATCCCGAGTTGGCCGGGCGGATGTGGATTCCTGGAAGTGCTGACACGCAACTCTGGTGGCAGAAAGCCGCCAGAGAGAAAGACGCTTCCTATCGCGATGGCTTTGGCCCGGTCACCTGCCTTGTCACCCTCGATCCCTGGGTGAAACCCGACAAGAACCGCAGCCTCGCGGACTTGCTGGAGCTGTCTGAGGGCGGGGATTTCACCGTTGTGCATGAAGGCGTAGACAGCGAGGCCGCCATCGATTTGCCGACCGATCTGCAATGGGACGCCAAAAATCAGATTCGTGTCATCGCGCCCGTGACTGAACCCGCCAATGCCACCTCCTGGAAGGCCAAGGTCAACCCAGCCAATGGCGTGATCAGCGGCGGCTTCACTCTGGCGGACTCGCTGCCGGGTGTCGCACGGCCTGTACAGCGGCGTGTGAGCTTCATCGGCGTGGCGCGACAGCCGCATGGCGCGGTTCTTGTGGAGCTCGGCGCGGGTCAGTTCCGGGTGCCTGCTTTGCCAGGAGAAGGGGCTGCCGTTGCCGGCGCAGTACGCTTCGAAAGACTGCTGGAGAGGTAGGTGGCGGACAGCAGTGAGGTCACTGAGCCTTTGGATCACTCCTCACCCTTGATTCCTTGCCCTGCGCTCTAGGTTGCGCAGCTTGGATCATGGAGTGCGGATCTGGCTGACAACTTAGTCCCGGGCTCAGCCCGCAGCCTCCCTGCCGCCTCGAGACGGGTGAAGCCCTGGAGCGCTCGCGATCGCCTCTCTGCTCTCTGCTCCTAGCTCCGAGCTTGCCTTCACTCCTCCGGCTTGAGGAAACGCACTTCGCCGGTGGTTTGACCGGTGCCGGAGTTCGGCAGCATGAACTGACCGCCGCCGATCAGGAAGTCGCCGGGCAGGGTGGGCTGGCGCAGTAGGCCAGTCCACTTGATTGTCTGCTTTTTGCCTTCGACGATTCGGACGAAACTGCCGCTGAGCAGGCCACTGTCGCTCTTGAAAGAGGCCTTCCAGCCGGCGGGATTGGCGGAGGGCTCCAGCACGGCCAGGCTGCGACTGCCGACCTGCAGCAGGCTGGGCAGGTTGTCCGTGCCGGTACTGTCATCGTGTTCGACGCGCAGGGTGGTGTCGACCAGACCGAGTTGGGGTGCCGGACTTTCGCCGCGAGCCGGCTTCAGCCAGGGATCGAGCAGCAGAACGGTTGCCAGACCGCTGAAGCCGCTGGGATAGGCCGCGTCCTTGGCATTTCCGGCCTTGTCCCAGGCAAAAACCGCCTCGGCTACATGGCGACGTCCCGCCAGGGAGGGGTGTGGCGACAGCACCAGGCCCCCCCCCAGAAAGGCTCCGGCACGGGCTGGTTTGTAGGGCTGAATGAAGCCAACGTAACCCGGATCTTGCGCCTCATCCGATGCCAGTGCGGCGGTAAAGGAAGTGCCGTCACCAAGCACACCGACGAGCGTCAGCAGGCCGGTGGTTGAAATCGTTGCACGCGCCCAGCCGCCTCCGCCTGGCACGTCCGCAGACGCCGGCAGGGCGGGTTCGAACAAAAGTGTGTGAACACCGGCATGAGAAACGATTCCCGCGCTTTTGGAACGCAGGCGGCGTCCATCGGCCGTCGTCATGGTGAGGCTGCCACGCGTGGCTTCGGCGGTCATGAAGCCGTCCAGATCGAGGGTAAAATCGAGTTGGCCAGTGAGCCCGTTCTTGTCGAGCGCGACGCTGCCGCTGATCTGCTCGGCTTCGGCATCCAAGGTGAGCGGGCCGGCTAGGGGCAGAGGCACGGGGTCGGCCTGGCTGTGAAGTTTGGCGGTGAACTGGGTATTTGCGCCATTCAGGACGAGATCCACTCGTCCAGCCGGACGTCCGGCGACACGCAGGAGTGCGGCCCATGTGGTGCCAAAACTTTCGACGACGAGGGTGCCGATGCCATGACGCAATTCATAGTTGGCCGCGCTGCCACCTCTGGAGGTAATGGCGTAAACCCCTCCCGGGCTTGAGTCCTTGGCCGTGGTGACCAGCACTGGCTCGGTCAACAAAACGTCCTCGTCGTCGCTCGCGACAAATCCGCGGTATCCGGCACTGAAGGTCGGGTTGGGCTGGCCGGCGAAGCGTCGCGCGTCCGTGGGAGTTACCCAGAGCGGCGCCTTGAGCACGGTCAGGGTGCCAGCCTTGGTCAGGGATCCTGCACGTGCCTTTACGGCGTATTTGCCGGCCTGCACGGGAGGATTCGTCCCCTCGATGCCGCCCACCTTGTAAGTCAACTCCACGGGCCCTTCGGCCCCGGCCACCGTCACGCTGCGAGGTGTGCCGTCGTAGACCTGAACCAGGTTCAGCAGGGTGAGCTTGGTGGGATCCGCCTTGACAGTGATCGAGCGCAGCACGGAGGGGGCAGGGGCGTCGTTGCCGCCCCCCGCCTGGCTGGCTCGCACCTTGACCAGCCCTGGTGCCTGCAACTCCAGCACGCCGTCTTCCAAAAGTCCCGGGCCGGAGACCAGTTCCAACAGAACAGGGCGACCGGAGCTCGCTTCGGCGGTCAGGGTCAGTGGACTCTGGCTGAGGTAGACGAACGAGGGTGCGGAAAAGGTGATGCTCTGTGCGAGTGCCTGCGGCAACAGCCCGAAGGTACTCACTGTGAAGCGGAATTCCGGCGTGAATGGATCGTCGCATGCCAGCCGCACCTCCGCCCGGCGCTCGCCGGGCAGCCGCGGTCGGCAGGAGATGGTGAATTCGGTGGACTCGCCCGGTTCAAGGGGTGTTTCCGGCAATTGGACGATTTGGTAGTCTGCGGCCGGCTCTCCTTCCAGCTCAATGAGAGGGCTGCCAGTCAAATGGAGTGTGGCGTCGCCAGTGTTGCTGAGGGTGAAGGTGCGCGAGAAAGGATCGCCATCGAGGCGGACGGAACCGAAGTCGGTGTGGTCGGCGACATCGGGTGTGATGTCGCCGCTGGCGATGCCGTTGCCGTTACCGCTCAGTGCGATCTCAGGAGCGATGCCGCGA
>JAUREI010000023.1 GCA_030827515.1 Prosthecobacter sp.
ATGGGCCAGCGGTGCCGGGCGCAACTGGAAGGCGGTGATGCCAACATTCATGGGTGCCTCCAGAGCAACGGAATGAAACTCGACGACCCGCCCCTCAGGCACCTCCATGGGCCGGTCACTGAAGTGCCAGACGCGCGCGCCGGGGTCGAGCTCGGCCAGCCTGCCAGCCGCAGTCAGCGCCGCCTCCGGGTGGGGGGGCACCGGCCTCGGCTGCAACGCGTCAAGCAGGCGCAGGCATTCGCGGCGGTTGCGGCTGCGCGACAACGGCACATGGGCCGTGGCATCGGCCACCACCAGCGACAACACCGCCTCCTCGGGCAGGGACCTCAGGCGGGCACGGACAAGATCGCGCGCTGCGTCCAGCCGGCTGATTCCCCCGGCATCGCGCGCTGCCATGGCGGCGGTCACGTCGACCACCAGCACAACCGCGGGCGGCGTCTCCAAACCCGTGTCGGCGGTCGGCCGTGCCAGGGCGAAAATGGCGAGCAGCAACACCAGCAGGCTGAGCAGCAGGGACAGCCAGCGCTTGAGTCGGCGCAGCCAGGCCGATTCCTGGTGCTCACGGGCGAGCGATCGAAAAAACAAAAGGGTGGAAACCGGCAGCCGCCGGGCCTTCTTCTTGAACAGGTAGAGCGCCAGCGGGATCAGCGCCAACCAGGCCAGGTGCAGGAAATGGGGGGCGAGAAAACGCATGGTTCAGACGCCGCCGGCCAGGGCGGAACCGCGGTTCAGGAGATCCAGGAAACGGTCTTCGAAGGGTTCATCGGCGGCGCACTGCATGAAATCGATGCGGTGAGCCGCGCAGGCGCGCGCCAGGTGATCGCAGAAGCCGTCAAAGGTTTCGGCATAAAGCGCCACCTCCCGACGGGTGATCCAAAAGCGCCGGCGCTCCCCGGTCTCCACCTCATCAAGCTCAACCTCGCCCTCGATCCGCGGTTCACGTTCCTCGGGATGAATGATCTGGACAAAGTGGGTTTCGCCCGGCCAGGCCGCGGCATGCTTGACCGCGCTGGCCGCCGCCTCCAGATCGCGACCGAAGAAGTCGGAGATCACAAAGATGACCCCGTACCGCTGGCGTGCCGGTCGGAAATCGGCAAAGGCGCGCTCCAGATCGGTGAGGCCTCCGAACTCAAGTCGCGAGGCCGTTTGCAGAATTTTTTCCATGTTGCCCTGCCCGCGCAGGGGCGGCAGTTCCTGTCGGACGCCGTCGCCGAGCGAATACAAGCTGACGCGCTGCTGGCCGGCCAGACCAAGGTAGGCAAGGGCGACCGCAAAGCGCAGGGACTGGCGACGCTTGTCGGCGAAGGGCCTCGCCATCGAGGCACTGGTGTCGACAACGACATGCAGGTTCAACTCCTGGGTCTCCTCGTAGAGACGCACGAACAATTTGTCGAGACGCGCATACAGGCGCCAGTCGATCGCCCGGTAGTCCTCGCGAGGGGTGTAGTGGCGATAGTCCTTGAACTCGCGGGTGTAGCCGGTGGCGGGCGTCGACTGCGCACCCCGGCGGGTCAGCACCCGGCGCTTGCGCAGACGCACGGCCAGCGAACGCAGCCGGTCCAGAAAGGCGGCGTCAAAGAGCTCCTCGCGGGCAAGGGTGGCCTCGCTCATGACAAGACGGTCAGGCCGCCTCCCTGGCCGGGGTTTGCACCTGGTCGAGCAGTTTGCCGATGAGGTCATCGACCTTCACCTGCTGGGCCTCGCCCTCGAAGTTGAGGATGATGCGGTGACGCAGCGCCACGTGGGCGAGTGCGCGCACGTCGTCGGTGGAGACCGCGGAGGAGCCATGAACCGCCGCCCAGACGCGGGCGCCGCGGATGAGGGCCTGCAGACCGCGCGGGCTGCTGCCGTAGGCGACGTAGCGCTTCACCTCGGGCAGCGCATCGGGTTGCTCCGGATGGGTCGCCAGCACTAGGCGGGAGGCGTAGCGGGCGACGGGATCGGCCACTGGGACGGCCGACAACTCCTGCTGCAGGGCCATGAGTTCGGCGCCGCTGAGCACGGTGTCCAGGCGCGGTTCCTCAAAGCCCGTCGTGCGACGGGAGATTTCGACCAGCGAGTCGAGGTCCGGGAACGGCACCTTGAGCTTGAACATGAAGCGGTCGAGCTGCGCCTCGGGCAGCGGGTAAGTGCCCTCCATCTCCATCGGGTTCTGCGTGGCGAGCACGAAGAACGGCTCGGGCAGCGGGTGGCGTTCGCCACCGGTGGTGACATTGCGCTCCTGCATCACCTCCAGCAGGGCAGCCTGGGTCTGCGGGGTGGCGCGGTTGATCTCATCGACCAGCAGCAGGTTGCGGAAGACCGGCCCCTTTTCGAAGTGCATCATGCGCCGGCCGTGTTCGTTCTCGTTGACGATGTGCGTGCCGAGGATGTCGGCCGGCATGAGGTCGGGCGTGCACTGGACGCGACCCGGCTCGAGGCCGATCACCTGGGAAAGCGTTCGCACCAGGAAAGTCTTGCCCAGGCCGGGCACGCCCTCGAGCAGGACGTGACCGCCGGCGAAGACAGCGACGAGAACATCCGTGAGGAGTTCATCATACCCCACGATGGACTTCTGCAGCTCATTCTTGAGCCGGGTGAAGAGGGTCTGGAAAGAGGTCATGCGCGATCAGGGCAGCAGGAAACGGCGGCCGCGTCCAGTCGAAACGTGCGGGTACGCGCCTTCTGTGCCAGAATCTCGCGGAAGATTGCCGCGCTCACTTGGTGGCGCCGGAAACCTGCAGCCCGGGCCGGGCCGCGGCCAACTGCCTGAGCCCGGCCGGCGTGGTCTTGGTCTGGAACAGGTAAACCTGTTTCAGCGACGGCAATTCCGCCAGTTGCTTGAGGCCGGCATCGGTGATGCCTGTGCCGAAGAGGTTGAGCGTCTGAAGTCGCGGCAGGTCCTTCAGGGCCGCCAGGCCGGCGTCAGTGACCTCGGTCTGGCGCAGGTCGAGGGCAACCAGGCGCGGGAAGCCGGCCAGGCTCTTCAGTGCCGCGTCCGTGACGGCGGTGCGGCCGAGATCGAGTCGGACCAGTTGTTCCTTGAGACCGGCCAGCGCGGCGACCTTGTCGTCGGTGCAACGTGAGACACCGGTCAGGAAATCGGCGCGCAGCAGGGCACCATCGACCCGCAGCGGCGCCACCTGGGCACCGGCGGTCTTGGCCGCCTCAAGGGCCGCGTCCGGCGCCGGCTTGAGGTCCTTCTCCAGTTCGGCATAGAGCAGGTCATGCTCGCGCGGCTTCGGTTCAGCGGACTTGGCGGGAGCTGCCACCTCCGGGGGCGCTCCCTCCATATTGCCCTTCCATTCGCCGAAGTCGGCACCGGCGGCAATCCACTCCTTGAACAACTGGATCTCGTCCGCGGTCAGCGGGTCCCCCTTGGGCGGCATGAACATGTCATCGTCCTTGGGCAGGGTGACGACCTCTAACAGGTAACTCTTGGCGACATTGCCCGGCACCAGAGCCGGGCCGGTCTCTCCACCCTTGAGCATGGCCCAGGCGGCATCAAGGCGAAGCCCTCCCTTGGGCTTCTTGACGCGGCCATCCTCCTCATAGGGTGCCTTGTGACAGTCGAGGCACTTTTTCTCGAGCACCGGCAGGATCTGCTTGCCGAAATCCACGGCCGGAAGCCCCCCCGCACCAAGGAAGGCGGCAATGAGAACAAACATGAGCTGACGATTCAGGATGAATGACATGGCGAGATGGAAAGTGAACTGCTAAGAGGGTGGATGGAAGCCCCCTGAAAAAACAGGCAATTGAAACGCTTGCCTACCGTCTTTGTTTCAGGGAAAACTGGCCGCTCACACCTCTCTTCACCATGCCGAACCGCATTCAAACCGGTGCCATTCTCAGGAACTCGACGCTCGCGATCATCATGGGGGGAGGCGCCGGCACCCGGCTGTTCCCGCTCACCAAGGACCGAGCCAAACCGGCCGTGCCGCTTGCCGGCAAATACCGCCTCGTCGACATTCCGATCAGCAACTGCATCAACTCGGGCGTCCGCCAGGTCTTCGTGTTGACCCAGTACAACAGCGCCTCGCTCAACCGCCACATCGCCCGCACCTACAAGTTCGACGCCTTTGGCCGCAGCTTCGTCGAGGTGCTCGCCGCCCAGCAAACACCCGAAGGCGAGCGCTGGTATCAGGGCACCGCCGACGCCGTGCGCAAGAATCTGCGCTACTTTCTCGAGGGCGACCACCAGTACTTCCTCATCCTCAGCGGCGACCAACTCTACCGCATGGACATCCGGCAGGTGATGAACCAGCATCTCGCCTCCGAGGCCGACCTGACTATCGCCACCCTGCCGGTCAACTCCCAGGATGCCACCAGCCTCGGCATCATGAAGACAGACACCAGCGGTCGCATCCATGAGTTTGTTGAGAAACCCAAGGATCCCGCCGTGCTCAAGGCGCTGCAGATGCCGGAGGAAACCAAGCGCGAACTCGGCCTGCCCCTCACCGAGGCGAGCTACCAAGCCTCGATGGGGATTTACGTCTTCAATCGCCAGGCGCTGATCGACAGCCTGGACAACGACCTGATGGACTTCGGCAAGAACATCATCCCCGAGGCCCTAAAGAAATACCACGTCCACGCCTACAACTTCCAGGGTTACTGGGAGGACATCGGCACCATACGCTCCTTCTTCAACGCCAACCTCGATCTTTGCAAGCTGGTGCCCCAGTACGACTTCTTCGACTCCAGCGCGCCCATCTTCACCAACGCCCGTTTCCTGCCCGCGACCAAAATCAACGGTGCCACCATCCGCGAGGCGCTCATTTCCGACGGCTGCATCATCACCGATGCCCATGTGGAAACGACTGTGGTCGGCCTGCGCTCCATCATCGAGCGCGGCACGACCATTCGCGAAACCATCCTCATGGGCGCCGACTACTACGCCGGAGCCGATGGCACCGATCCCAACCGCCCGGCCCCCGGCATCGGGCGCAACTGCCGCATCGAACGCGCGATCATCGACAAGAACGTCCACATCGGCGACAACGTGGTCATCACGCCCGAGGGCAAGCCCGAGCACATGGACGACGAGAACTTTTACATACGCGACGGAATCGTCATCATCCCGAAAGGCGCCGTCATCCCCTCCAACACCTGGATCTGACCGGACTCAGCCGCCCAGACCGAGTTCCCGCAGGCGCTTGCGCAGAGTTGCCCGATTGAGTCGCAGCGCCGCCGCCATGTGGGTGGGACGCCCCTCGTATCGACGCAGCAATTCGGCCAGCATCCGCCGCTCCACTCCCGCGAGCAGAGTTTCATAATCCGTCGTGGCATCCGTCGTCAGGCGGAAATCCAGCCATCCCACAAGAGCGCGCTCCAAAACCGCCTCAATGGCCACACCGGCGGGGACTCGACCCGCCGCAAGTTCCGGGGGCAGGTGATGGGGCAAGACGAGCGACGTCGTGCAGACCGCGGCGGCATGCCGCATCGCCACAGCGAGTTCACGCACGTTGCCCGGCCAGTCATGCCCCTTGAGCAGGGCCAGTGCGGACGGATCCAGACGCAGTTCCCGACCCTGGGACGCCAGTCCAAGCAGATGCGCCGCCAGTGCCGGCAAATCCTCCGCCCGCTCCGCCAGCGCCGGCAACCGCAGCTGGAGCACGCCGAGCTGGTAATACAAATCCTCGCGAAAACGCCCCCCGGAAATGGCGGCGGGCAGATCGGCGGAGCTCGTCACCAGGAGCCTCGGCCCACCCTCGCGCAGGGTTTGAGCAAGATCTGCCTGAAGTGGCAGCGGCAGGCGCGCCACTTCCTCGACCAGCAGGCTGCCGTCCTCTTGGAGCAGGCGCCTCAATTCGTCACGAGCCTCGGACTCGGGCCATTCATCCCAGCGATAAAACCGCACTGAACCGGCACCCGGGTCATGCCGTGCAATGATTTCAGCCGCCAGAGTCTTGCCCGAACCGGCTGGACCGGTGATCAACACCGGCTCGCGCGTCGCACAGGCCTGGGCCAGGACGGCAAAGGCGCGCTGCATCTCCGGGGTTGCCCCAATCATCAATCCCGATCCGTTCGCCACCGCCTTTGCTGCGGGGGCCTCCAGCAGGGCGCGCAAACACCCCTGCAAATCAGGCAGGCTCAGCGGCTTCAGAAAATACTCGCGCACACCCAACCGGCGCGCCTCGAGGGCATGCTCCAAGGTGCCGTGCGCGGTCAACACCACGACTGGTGGTGGATTCGGGGCGGCCTGCAGGGCTTCCAGAACCTTCAATCCGCCCAGGTCGGGCAGGCCGATGTCGAGTAAGACAACCTCCAATCCGCCCCTGCGCGCCTTCTCCACCCCCCCCTGCCCCGTGGCCGCCACCACCGGCTCGGCCCCCAGACGGCGCACCACCACCGCCAGCGCGGCGGCAAGAGCATGGTCGTCCTCGATGATGAGCACCCGGGGCATGAAAGTTTATAAATCGGTTTCCACACCACAGGGCAACTCCATTTCAACGAGCGCCCCGCCTTGTGGATGGTTTTTAACCGACAAGCCGCCTCCGTGGGCGGAAAAAATCTCTGCTCCCACATTCAGACCCACTCCCATGCCACCCTCCTTTTCGGAAAAAAACAGGCCCGTGGCCTGGTCCAGGGCGGCAGCACTGAACCCCGGACCTTGGTCCCGCACGGCGATCCTCACCCGGCCGGACGCGACCCCCAGCACAACCTCGACCACGCCACCACCGGGCATCGCCTGAATGGCATTGAGCAGGACGTTGCGCAATGCCTGCCGCAACCGGGTGCGGTCGGCCCGCACGCGCGGGTCCGGCCCGGGTTCGAAACGCAGTTCAACACCGGCATGCTCCGCCTGTGCGGCCAGGGTGTCGAGCGTCTCGGCGACCAGGGCACGCAGATCCAGCAGCGCCGTCTGCGGAGGTGCCGGCCTCGCCAGGAACAGCCACTGATTGACCAACCCCCCGATGACCTCCGCCTCGGCACGCACATGCTCCAGCGAACGAACCGACTCGGCATCGAGTTCGGAGACATCCACAAGCTGGGCATGGAGCTGAATCGAGGCCAGAGGATTCTTGATCTCATGGGCCAGCCCGGTGGCCACGCGTCCGAGAAGCGCCAGTCGCTCCGACTGCTCACGCCGGCGCCGCTCCTCGTGCAGGTCGGTCCGCGCCTCGGTCAGGGCACGGGCGAGCTGGCCGACCTCGTCCGCACGCGCCACCTCCGGCGGCGGCTCCCCTTCCCGACTGAAAAAGCCAGGAAGCACCCGCGTCAGCGCCTTCACAGGTCGGACCACCTGGCGCGCCCCAAGCCAGGCAAGCGAGGCCGACACCGCCCAAAAGGCAAACAGGGCGTGGCGGGTCGCCGGCCGACTCAGACTCAGGGTCAACGGGGGTTCTTCGCGCAGAAAGACCATGTCGTGAGCCGCATCAACGCCGATCACGACCGCCTCGCGACCCTCCGCCTGGCGCACCGGCTCCTGCGTCCCAGTCGAGACAATCTCGGCAGAGGCTGCGCCGCGGGGCCGGAAGCTGATGTCCACGCCAAGCAAGGCGCTCATGTCGGACGCAAGTTTCGAACTGCGCGGCAAATTCAGTCGGCGAACAAAATCAGCATGCCGTTGTGCCAGCGCTGCAAATTCCCGGCGCGATTCCGCCCGCTGCTGGTGGGCAAGCCAGGCGAGCAGCAACAGCGACCCGACCGTCACGCAGGCCAGCAGGACCAGGCCGTGCCGGGCCGCCAGACTACGGTGCCATGCCGGGGCGCTCATGATCGGGGGGCCGCCAGGCGGTCAAGGATGTCGGCAGCGATGGCCTCAGGCTTCCGTCCGATGTCCACCATCCACAAGTCCGGGGTCTCCTCAAGGATGGCAAGCTGGCTGTCGAGCAGCGAAACCGGCATGTAATGGCCCTCGCGCGCCGACATGCGCCCGAAGATCAGCTCGCGTGAGCCCTTGAGGTGCAGGAAAACCAGATCCTCCGGGCCATCCGGACCACGCAGGCGGTCGCGGTAGACCGCCTTCAGGGCCGAACAGGCGAGCACATACACGGGCGTCTGCTCGCGCATCCCCTCGATCCGGGCGCGCAGCAGGTCAAACCAGGGCCGGCGGTCGTCGTCCGTCAGCGGCGTGCCGGCGCGCATCTTTGCCTTGCTTTCGACCGTGTGAAAATCGTCAGCATCCTCGAACACACCGCCCAGGGCCTCGGCCAGACGCGAGCCAATGAGCGATTTGCCGCAGCCGCAGACGCCCATGAGGATCAGGGTGCGAGGGGGCGAAAGAGCGGCGGCGGAGATCATGGCGGTTGCGGATGGTGGCTGGGTGCGGCACAAAAGTCAAAGGCGCGGCGGCCCGGTAATTTCCCTTTTCACCAGCCGCATTGCCCGTATTGCCTTCCCCATGCCCTCCGACACCGCCACCCTGCTCATCCACTGCCCGGACCGCCCGGGCCTGGTCCATGACGTCACCGGCTTCATCTTTGCCCACCAGGGCAACATCATCGACCTGCAGCAGCACATCGATCCCGATCAGGGTGCCTTCTTCATGCGCCTGGAGTGGAGCCTGGAAAACTTCACCCTCGAGGCCGCCGAGATCGAGCCGCGCCTGCAGCCCCTCGCACGCCGCCACGAGATGCGCCTGCAGCTCCACTTTGCCAGCCGGCGCAAGCGGGTCGCCCTCTTCGTCAGCAAGGACAGCCACTGCCTCTACGACCTGCTCGCCCGCCACGAGGCCGGCGACCTGCCGGTCGACATCCCGCTCATCGTCTCCAACCACGAGCACCTGCGCCCGGCCGCCGAGCGCTTTGGCATCCCCTTCCATCACCTGCCCGTCACTCCGGAGACCAAGGTCGCCCAGGAAGCCCGCCAGATCGAACTGCTGCGCGACGCCGGCATCGACACCATCGTGCTCGCCCGCTACATGCAGATCCTCAGCCCGGCGATGATCGAGGCCTTCCCGAACCAGATCCTCAACATCCACCACAGCTTCCTTCCCGCCTTCGTCGGCGCCAAGCCCTACCACCAGGCCTACGAGCGAGGCGTGAAGATCATCGGCGCCACCAGCCACTACGTCACCGCCGACCTCGACCAGGGCCCGATCATCCATCAGGACGTCATGCGCGTCAGCCACGAGGACAGCGTCCAGGACCTCGTGCGCCTCGGCCGCGACCTTGAAAAAACCGTCCTCGCCAAAGCCCTCTGGTGGCACGTCCGCGACCGCGTTCTCGTCTTCCGCAACAAGACCGTCGTGTTCGAGTGATGTCGTGCTCGAGGCGACGCCGTGCCGCTCGCCGGCAATCTGCCAAGTTCAGTCTCGGCAGCATCAAACGACGGCTGATCTTTTCACGTGCGCACACGGGTGCTTGTTGATGGGACGAATCTCCCCGCCCTACTCCTTGCCCATGGCCTCATCGAGGTTGAGGACGAGTTGGGCGAGGGCGGTGAAGGCGGCGTGGTCCGTGGGATCCAGCTTGGGATCGCGGGGAGATTCACCGACGGCCAGCAACTCGCTCGCGGCGGCGGGATCGGCGCGAAACTGGGCACGCAGGCGGTCGAGGCGCTGCTGCAGGATGTCGGCCTCGGCGGCCGAAGGACTGCGGAAGAGCACGCGGCGGTAGAGTTCCTCCAGACGAGCGCGATCCTCGCTGCCAGCCTTCAGCACACGCTGGGCGAGGACGCGGGCAGCCTCGACATAGCCGGTCTCGTTGAGCGTGGTCAGCGCATGCAGCGGCGTGTTGGTGCGCTTCACCTTGACCTCACAAACCTGGCGTGCGGCGTTGTCGAACAACATCGTCGGCCCGGCGATGCGGCGCCAGAACGTGTAGAGCGTGCGCCGGTAGAGGGCCTCCCCATGGTCCTGAACGTAACTCTTCTTGCCAAAGGTCGCCTCCTCCCAGATGCCCTCGGGCTGGTAGGGTTTCACCGCCGGACCACCCTGTGCCGGACTGAGCAGGCCGGAAGCAGCCATGGCGACGTCGCGCAGCATCCAGGACGGAAGACGATGACGCGCACCGCGCGCCAGCAGGCGGTTCTCGGGATCCCGTTCGGCCAGTTCGGGCGTGACCCTGGAACTCTGCCGGTAGGTGCGGCTGGTGACGATGAGCCGGAGCAGATGCTTGACGTCCCAGCCGCTGTCCATGAACTCGACTGCCAGCCAGTCGAGCAGTTCCGGGTGACTCGGTTTCTCTCCCTGCAATCCAAAGTCCTCGACGCTCTTGACCAGGCCGGTGCCAAACAGCGCCTGCCAGTAGCGATTCACGGTCACGCGCGCCGTCAGCGGATTCTTCCGGTCAACCAGCCAGCGGGCAAGGTCGAGCCGGTTGGCGCGAGCGCCGGCTGGAAGCTTGCCGGCCAGGGCAACCGGCATGGCACCGGTGACCTTGACCGACGTCGGCTTGTCGTAGGCACCCTTGTCGAGGATGTGGGTGTCGCGCAGTTCCTTGACCTGATCCATGATCATCACCCGGGTGACGTTGGCCTGGGCGGCGTCGCGCTCGCGCACAGCGGCCAGATGCTTCTTCAACACGGCGACGTAGGCTGGATCGGCTCCGTCGGTCTCGAAGTAGCCGATCGCCTCGAGGATGCCATCGACTCCACGCTGCGCCGGCATGCGCGCGGCGAGGGTGGCCGAGAGATTGCCAGGCAGTTTGCCGGCAGCGGACTGGGTCAGCGGCGCGCCTTCCGGCCGCGGAAACTTGAGCTTCTCAAAGGCCTCGACCTCGGTAACGACAGCGGCCAGCCGGGCGCGCGCCTTCTCGACCCGGGCCTCCTCCGCCGGCGTTGAAAAATCCAGGGCGGGCGCCGCCTGACCGCCGCGACCGGCACCGGTTTCCGACATCTGGTTGAAGATGTCGTAGAGGGCGAAGTAATCGCGCTGGGCAAGCGGGTCATACTTGTGATCGTGGCAGCGGCAACAGTTGAAGGTGGCGGCCAGCCAGATCGTCGCGGTGGTCTCGACACGATCGAAGACGTTTTCCACGCGCGTCTCCTCGGCGATGCGGCCGCCCTCGCCATTGTGCATGTGATTGCGGTGGAACCCCGAAGCGAGCTGCTGCTCTCGCGCGGCTTCCGGCAGCAGGTCACCGGCGAGTTGCTCGATCGTGAACTGGTCATAGGGCTGGTTGCGGTTGATCGCTTCCACCACCCAGTCGCGCCAGGGCCACATGGTGCGCTCGGGATCGCCCTGGTAACCGTTGGTGTCGGCGTAGCGCGCGGCGTCCAGCCAATCCCAGGCCCAGCGTTCGCCGTAGGCTGGGCTGGCGAACAGTCGGTCCATCACCGCTTCCACCTCAGTCGTGCCAGGCTGTAGGCCGTGGGCGACCGGTGGCAGACCGGTGAGATCGAGGGACAAACGGCGCACCAGCACGTCCGGATCGGCCTCGGGTGAGAATTCGAGACCCTCGCGCTCCAGCCGGGCGGCGACGAAGGCATCGATGGGATGGCGGCCAGCCTCTGCCTTCACCGCCGGCAGGGGCGGTCGCGACGGTGGTTCATAGGCCCAGTGCCGGCCCCAGACGGCGCCATCGGCCACCCAACGCTTGAGCAACTGCTTCTGCGCCTCGGTCACCCGGCGCAGGGCTTTGGGTGGAGGCATGACCTCGTCGGGATCCTCACTCAAAAGGCGGGTGATGACTTCACTCGCCTCCGGCCTGCCAGGCACCAGGGCGACCGCACCGCTCTTGCCCTGGCCATAGGCCGATTCCTGGAGATCCAGACGCAGCCCGCCCTTGCGTCCCGCCTCATCGGGGCCGTGGCAGGCGAAGCAGGTGTCGGATAGGATCGGCAGGACGTCGCGCGCAAACGACACCGGCTCGGCCGCGCCGGCAGCGGCGGGCAGGAGCAGGATGACGAAAGAGCGGACGAAACGGAGCATGCGTGGAATACGTCGGCGGCGGACTGGAATATCCCGTCGCCGCGATGGGTGATCAACTCACAGATCGAGCACCTGGTCCATGCGCCGCGCGACATCGGCCAGGTAGGCCCAATCTCCGCCGCGCACCTCGGCGGCAGCCCAGCCGGTGAACTGAATCTTCGCCAGTTCCGCGCGCACCGCCTCCCACTGGATGCTGCCCTCGCCAAGCGGCACATCGAAGCCTTTGCGCATGCCCTGGTTCATCGCTTTGGTGAGATCGTATTCCTTGACGTCGAGTTTCTTGGCGCGTGTGCCGACCACTTCAACCCAGTGCTCAGCCACGCCCCACCGCATCTGGTTGCCGATGTCGAGGTGGACCTGCACCCAGGGGCTGCCGATTTCGTCAATGAAGCGGGCCATGTCGTAGGCGCTGATCAGGAAGGTGGCCCAGACGTTTTCGACCAGAATCTTCACACCGTGCTTCTCAGCAAAAGGCGCCGCCGCCTGCAGGCGCTCGCGCGCGGCGCGCCATTGCACTCCCAGCGGCGTCTTGAGGTCGTAGTTCATCACGGCCAGCATGGAGTCGCCTCCAAGACGGCGCGTCAGCTCCAGGCCGGGCTCCAGGGTGTCAACTCGCGCGCCGACTGTGCCATCAATCATGAGCCCGGTGGCCTTGCTGGCGTCAATCCACTCCTGCTCGCGTTCGGCCGGCACATGGCTGAGGCTTGGCTCGACCCCCTCGAAGCCGCACTCCCGCAGTTTCCTGAAGCACTCCACGACCGGCAGTTTTTTGGACTCCGTCACCATGCCCCACTTGAGCGACTTGCGGATCTTGCCGCTGAACTGCCCGGCTCGGGCGGGCGAGGGTGGCAAAACGGCGGAACCCAGGGCGAGGGCGGAGGCGTGCAGGATCGAGCGGCGGGTGGGCATGCAGCTAAAACGCCGGGTTCATCCGCAGGTTTGCGACCCCGGGGAATTCCTTCGACGTTGTCACCGTCGCATTCAGGGTGGCGGCGGCGCGTCGGGCTCGTTCAAGCCGGCAACCAGGCGCTGAATGCCATCGCGGGCAAACTCGCTCGGCGGATAGAGACGTCGGGCCTTGAGAAACCAGGCGATGGCGGAGCCGGTCTGCTTGCGCTGCTCATGCTGCTTCGCCTTCTCAATGGCGCTGACGTATTCGCTGGCCTTGACGCTCAACTCCGAGCGCAGGCGGGTGATCTCGGCGTCCTCGGGAAAGAGCTGGTATTCCTTCTCGACCTGTTCCCACGCGCCGTAGGGGTTGCTGGCGGCGAGCTGGCCGGCGCCGTGAACGACCATGTTGACCCGGTTCATGTCGATCAGCACCTTCTTGATCTGCTCCTGGCGGGTGGGATCGTTGATGGCGGCTGCGAGGAAGCGGCCCTGATCATTGTAGATCTGGCGGAAGTTGCGCTGGCTGAGCAGGCGGTCGAGATCGAGCAGCGCCTGGGCCTGGATGTCGCTGTTCTGGCCAACCATGTTCGACAGCTCGCGCAGCCGAGGATTCGTCGGCCAGATTTCCGCGGCGCCCTTGAGCTCGCTGGCGTATGTGGCCTGGTCACCCTTGAGGATGGCGGCCTTGGCGGCGGTCAGACGCATGTCGCAGAGGGCGCGCGCAGTCTCAATGGCGGCCTGTGGTTTCGAGAAATCGAAGTCCTTGGAAGCCGCGCGCATCTTGGTGACGAGCTCCTCGGCAAGTCCAAAGTCCTTCATCTCCAGCGCATTGATGAGCTGGTTGCCGTCGCGCACGTAATCGAGCACCTTCAGCTTCGTGACCATGGGCAGGCGACGAATGCGCGGCAGGTACTCGCCAATCGCATAGGCCTCCATGAGACGTCGGCTGGCGCTGTCGAAATCCTGGCGGAGAACGAGCTGCTCAAAGGCGACCACGGCTTCGTCGACACCACGGATGGCCTCGGCGGCAAAGCCGTCGATCAGGCTCACCGTTGGCGGCACGCCCATGCCGGCCGAGAACATCTTTTTCAGGTCCGAATTGTCATCGAGCTGCAACACGCTGTCGCCATCACGGAACATGTGCGGGTAGAGCCGGCAGGCGATGATGGCATGCTCGAAGCGGCGCTGCATGAAGAGCTGGACCATGAGCGCCTGGAACTGGGTCTTGCTGGTGACTTCCGAAAGGCCGATGGCCGTCTCGTTGAGCTTCATCCGCGCCTCGATCTCGGCGATGTTCTTGATGTAGCCGGAGACGCGGCCGACAGTCAGCGTGTTGGTCTGCTGCTGCTGCACGGCCTGCTGGCGACCGGTGCCGTTGGCGCCGCCCTTGGTGGAACCGCCGCTTGTGTTGGGTGCCAGCGGAGCGTTATTGAGGCCCTGCTCGGCGTTCCACTCCAGGTCCTTGCGCCGCTTGAGCATGGCATCGTTGGCGGAGCGCAGGTTGTTGACCTTTTTCTGGGCGAGCCAGACGTCCCAGACACCGTTGGCGATGGTGTTGCAAATGCCGCCGTCGATCGGAAAGGCGCCGGCCTCGGGCAGCAGGGCAAAGGCGCGCGAGACGTCCACTCCGCCCGGGCGGGTGGGCGCGAGAAGTTGGATGATCTGGGCGATGACATCGCGGTAGCCCTGGTCATCGGCACTGTCCGCCTCGGGTGTGGCCAGATAGATTTCGAACTTGGCGCGGGCAAACCGGTTGTTGGTGAGATTCCACATCTTGCCATCCCAAGTCACCGTCTCGCTTCCGGAATCGACATGCGGGACAAGCCCGCCGAACATGGAGCCCTGTTGTCCACTCTGCCCACTGGAGGAGCCACCGCCGGAGGCGGGCGGCGGCGAGGACGCGGCGGGGGCGGCACCCGGTGCGGGCGAGGGCAAAACCTGGGCACCCAGTCCCAGGGGTAACAGACAGGCGGCGGCAAGAATCCAGGCGTTCATGGCAATCAGGCTTTGGTGAGTTGCAGGACTTCCAGCAGCCCCGTCTCCAACACGCGGACCTTAAAGTGGTAGCGCTGGCCGCGCTGGATGTTGACCTCGAGGCTGGGTGGAACCCAGACAGGGGCGTGGCTGCCGGCATCACCCACCTGAACACTGAAGAGGCGGCCATCCGCGGCCTTCCAGTTGTCGAGACGGTCGTCGACCGCCCCCTCAATGCGGTAGACATTGCCGCTGAGGGCGGTCGAGCTTTCCAGATACTCCTCCATGCTGAGCGGCGTGAGCGTGGCGAGAGGATCGCCCCCCCGATGGATCAGGGCATAGCCGCCCGCTAGGGCCCCGGCCAGCACGGCCAGCAGGGAGATGAGGTGCGCGGGCTTGAGTCCGGATTGGGCGCGTCGTGCCATGAACCGCAGTCTAACGGTGCAGTTGCCGGGCGGCAAGGCGGGAATCGGGTCGGTTCAGGTCAGGATTGGATGAACAATCTCTCCGTGAACATCCGTGAGACGGAAGTCGCGCCCCTGATAACGGAAGGTCAGTCGCTCGTGATCGAGCCCCATGAGGTGCAGCACGGTGGCGTTGAGGTCGTGCACATGAACCCCGCCCTCGACCACACTGAAACCGAACTCATCGGTGCGACCATGGGTGAGGCCCGCCTTGACCCCGCCGCCGGCCATCCAGACGGTGAAGGCGTCCTTGTGATGGTCGCGCCCGGGGGAGGTTTTGGCACCCGATCCGTCGATGCCCTGACGGAGCGGCGTGCGTCCAAACTCACTGCCCCAGATGACCAGAGTGTCCTCAAGCAGGCCTCGTTGCTTGAGATCGCGGACGAGAGCCGCCATGGCCTGATCCACATCACGCGCCTTGTCACGCAGGCGCTTGTCGAGGTTGCCGTGATGATCCCAATCGGAGTCGTACAACTGCACCATGCGCACGCCGCGCTCGACCAAACGGCGGGCAAGCAGGCAGTTGTTGGCGAAGGAGGCCTTGCCGGGTTCGGCACCATACATGGCCAGCGTCGCCTTCGACTCCCCTTGAATTTCCATCAGTTCCGGCACGCTCGCCTGCATGCGGTAGGCCATTTCATACTGGCTGATGCGGGTGGCGATTTCCGGATCCCCGACGAGGCCGAGACGTTCCTCGTTGAGGGCGCGCACGGCGTCGAGCACCTGCCGGCGATCCTGGCGGCTCTGGCCCTCGGGATTGTTGAGAAAGAGCACCGGTTCGCCGCTGCCGCGGAACTGCACCCCTTGATAGCGACTCGGCAAAAAACCGGTGCCCCAGAGCGAGGTGCCGGCCCCGCCCGGCGGCCCTGACAGCAGGACGACATAGGCGGGCAGGTCCTGATTGTCGGCGCCCAGACCATAGGTGGTCCATGCCCCGAGGCTGGGGCGGCCGCCCTGGCCGAAACCGGTGTGAAGAAACATCTGCGCCGGCGCATGATTGATTTCATTCGTGTGCATCCCCCGGAGCACGCAGAGGTCGTCGGCCACCGTCGAAAGATGGGGCAGCAGTTCGGAAAACTCGGCGCCACTGTGGCCGTGCCTTTGGAACCGGTAGGGCGAGCCGGCCAGGGTCATCTCACCGCCGATGAAGGCGAAGCGTCGGCCCTTGAGCAGGTCCTCGGGACATTTTTCGCCATCATGCTTCTGCAGGACCGGCTTGTAATCGAAGAGATCGAGATGCGAAGGCGCCCCAATCATGTGCAGGTAGATCACCCGCTTCGCCTTGGGGGCAAAATGCGGACCCGCCGTGGCACTGACAGGCCCCGCGGCCGGCAAGTCACGCGCCAGCAGGGAACCGAGCGCGGCCGAACCAAGACCCAGACCCGACCGCGCCAGAAAATGGCGGCGCGAGACGGAGAGGAATTGCGGGGACATGCGCCGGAAACGCCCCGGAAAGCGTCAAACTTGCAGGCCTACGACGGACCGGAAACCGCTTCCGCCAGCCAATCAGCGGAGCATGTCGAGTGGCAAGCGGCGCAGGCGCAGGCGGTTGAGCCCTCCCACCTTGGAATCTCCGGCGCAATAGGCGAGCAAAACCGCATCCTCGAGCAGATGGATGGCGGTGTAGCAATACCAGCCGTCGGGATCGTCCTCGAGCAGACGCTTCACCGGCCAGGTGCGACCGCCGTCAGGCGAGACCGCAGCCACCAGCGGTGTGCGCTTGCCGGCCTCGAAGGCAAACTCGCCGCTGTGATCATTCCAAACGCCAAGCAGGGAACCGTCGGGCAGCAATTTCAGACTGGCGGGAGACGCTGGTGAATGCATCGGGCCCGGAGCCACGGCAGTCCACTGGTATCCCCGATCGGTGGACCGGCATTCATACTGCACCCCCTGATCCGTGCGAAACCAGGAGAGCAGGCTGCCGTCGACCAACTCCACAATGCCGGGTTCCTGCAGACCCGTGCGCGTGGCAGGAACGGGCAGGGCCTGCCACTGCGGGGTTTCGCTCCACGTCGCCCCGGCATCCTCCGAAGTGAGCCAGAGGGCAATCGCACGGGAATCGAAGATCTTGTTCGAATCCGGATTCTCGCCGCGGGAACGATGGAACGCGACCGGAGCCAGCAGGCGGCCACCGCGAAGCTGGATCACGCGGTCGTTGTTGAGAACGAAATATCCCGGGGCGTCTGCCATGCGCACCGGCGCACTCCAGGACTCCGCCTCGTCGCTGCTGAAGCGCACGTGCGGGCGGCAATCGAGCCAGGAATTCTTCAGCAGGTAGAAAAGCGCCAAACGTCCATCCTGCAGACGCAGCAGGGAGACGCTCATGACATTGGCGCCCCCCTCGTTCTCCAGCACGGTTCGGGGCGACGCATCCCAGATGCGACCGCCGTCGGCGGATCTGCGGGCGACCAGGCGGGCGGCGCTGTGGTCGGAGGCGCCGCCATAGAACTGGGTGTGGACGAACAACACGCTGCCGTCCCTGAGTGTGACGAAAGCACCCTCGGAATTGCGCGGGTGTTCCGCCGTGGGTTCGAGGTTCAACACAACCTCTCCGGGACCGGCGGCGTGAAGGGAGAGGGCGGCAAGTCCGAGCAGAAGCGGGCGCATGGCAGGATTACGCCACGACAGCCTGCCCACTGGCAGCAAATCAAGCCAGGCCGGCTCGCACCAGCAGGGCCATGGGGTCGGGATCCCGGCCCATGAAATCGCGGAACAGTTTGGCCGGATCCTCGGAATTGCCGCGACTGAGAATCTTGTCGCGGAATTCACGACCGACCTGCGGGTTCAGCACCCCCTCCTTCTGAAAGCGCGTGAAGGCGTCGGCATCCAGGACCTCGGCCCACTTGTAGCTGTAATAGCCCGCCGCGTAGCCCACCGGACTGCTGAACAGATGACCGAAGCGTCGGGCCATGCTCGGGTTCTCGGTCTTCAACGGCATCAGGTAGTCCTTGAGCAGGTCGCGCGACAGGGCATCGAGATCGCTCCCGCCGGCGTCGCGGGCGTGGTGCATGTGCAGTTCAAGATCGAGCTTGCCGAAGGACAACTGACGCATGATGTCGCTGGCACTGCGGTAGTTGCGCGCGGCCATCACCTTCTTCAGCAGGCGCTGCGGGATGGGTTCGCCGCTTTCGTGGTGGCGCGCGAACAGATCGAGGCTCTCGCGGTCCCAGCAGAAATTCTCCAGGATCTGCGAGGGCAGTTCAACGAAGTCCCAGTAGACATTGACGCCATTGAGCGAGGGCACCTCGACGTTGCCGCACAACTGATGCAGCAGATGGCCAAACTCATGGAAGACCGTGCACACTTCGTCGTGGGTGAGAAGCGCGGGCTTGCCATCCACCGGAGGCGTCATGTTGCCGCAGATCAGGCCGAGATGCAGTCGGCGGTCGCGCTCCCCGAAAGGCGGCAGACCTCCCTTCAGGTAGTTCATCCAAGCGCCGCCGCGCTTGGCATCGCGCGGATGCCAGTCGGCATAGAAAGAGCCGATGTGCACGCCCTTCTCGTTGCGCACTTCGTAGAATTTGACCTCGGGATGCCAGACCTCGACGGGACCGATCTCGTCCGGCTGGGTGCTGGCCGGGCCGCTCTGACCGACCGGGTAATGCACCGTCTCGCGAGGGGTGATGTGCAGGTCGAACACCTTTTCCGCGAGGCGGAACATGCCGCCGAGCACCTTGTCGAGGGGAAAATAGGGGCGCAGTTCCTCCTCATCGAAATCATACTCTGCCTTGCGCCGCTTCTCGGCCCAGTAGGCCACCTCCCAGGGTTCCAGCAGATCCGATGGACGCACCAGGGTGTCGGCCCGAAACTCCTGCAATTCGACCGTCTCACGATCAAAGGCGGTCTTGATGCGGCCATGCAGGTTTTCGATGAAGGTCAAAGCGGCGGCTCCAGTGCGGGCCATGCGATGCTTGAGCACCAGATCGGCGAAATGCGGCTGGCCGAGCAACTCGGCCTTTTCCTGGCGCAGTTTCAGGATCTTCCAAACCAGCTCCGTGTTGTCGTGAGCTCCGCGGCCTATGCTCGTGGAGCCCTCCCAGACCGCCTTGCGCAGGGATTCGTCCTCAGCGTACTCCATCACCGGAATCATGGAAGGCGCCTTGAGGGTGACCCGGTATTGTGGCTCCTCCGGCGTGCCCAGACCTTTGGTGGCGGCATCGGCGCGAGCGGCCTCAATCGCCGAGGGCGGCAGTCCCTTCAGGCGGGTGGCATCGGCAAGCACCAGTTCCCAGGCGTTCGTCGAATCGAGAACGTTTTCCGAATACTTCTGGGTCAGCTGGGACAGCTCGGATTCGAGGGCCTCGAGCCGCTGCTTCCTGTCGGGCGGCAGGTCGGCACCGGCGAGGCGGAAACCTTCCATGGTTTCCTCAAGCGCACGCTTGCGCACGGGCGACAGGTTGCGGGCCGCCTCGGTCTTGCTGTAGGTTTCAAGAAGGTCCCAAAGGTGTTCGTTGAGGGGAATCTTGGCGAAGAAGGCGCTGACCTCCGGAAGCATGGCGTTGTGCGCCTCTCGCAGCTCGGGCGAATTGCACAGCGCATCCAGATGCTGAACCAGGCCCCAAGCCTCGTTGAGAGGTCGCGTCGCCTCCTCCAGACCCAGCACGACACTGTCAAAATCCATCTTGCCGCGATCTTGGACAATGACCGCGTCCAGCCGGGCTTCGGCATCGCTCAGCGCGGCCGCGATGTCGGCCCGAATCGCGTCCGGGGCGAGGGTCGACCAACGGATGTGGAAATCCTGGGTGAAAAAGGGCTGGGCCATGCGCGGGAGGGGGTGCCTCTGTCTTAAAACCGCCCCGGCGGCGGCGCAATCGGAAACCCGCCGCCTCAGACCCGGACCGACTGCAGGAACTCCGTCACGGCCGGAAACTGGGCCCGCCATTCCGTCACCACCTCCGGCTCCAGAAGGGTCGCCAAAACGCCTTCCCGACTGCCGGCGTCGGCGAGGATGACACCCTGCGGATCCACCACGACGGAGCGCCCGGGATAGCTGAAGTTGGGATCCTCGCCACAGAGGTTGACCCCAATCACATAGGCTTGATTTTCAATGGCTCGCGCCTGCAGCAGGGTGAGCCAGTGCTGGTGCCGCCGGGAAGGCCAGGCGGCGATGTAAAGCAAGACTTCAGCCCCCAGGGCAACCGCTTCCCGCGCCACCTCCGGGAAGCGCAGATCGTAGCAGATGAGCGGGGCCAGGCGAAGCCCTCCCCAGTCAAAAAGCACCGAAGCGGAACCCGGGGCATGCACCAAGGCCTCCCCCCCCAGTGCGAAGGGATGCTTCTTCGTGTAACGCGCCAGTTCGCGGCCATCCGGTCCCAGGGCCAGGGCCTGGTTGCATCCCAGCCCCTCCGTGCCGGGCACCACCAGGCCACCGACGACCGCGCAATGCCACTCGGCGGCAAGCTGGCGCAGGAAGACCGTGGTCGGTCCCTCAACAGGTTCCCGCGTTGCTTCCAGGCGGTTGCTGAAGCCGGTGGCGAACATTTCGGGCAGCACCAGCAACGAACCCGGTGCGGGGGGCGCGGCGGCGACGAGGGCACGCACCTTGGCAAAGGCCGCTTCCTTGTCCTCCCAGCAGGCTTCCATCTGAACGAGGTGAATGGGCAGCGGCATGGGGAGACAGAGATGACTTGGCTTTTGAAAACGACTGGAGTTCGATGATTCTGCCTCAGGGCACGCCGGGGCGCCAACCGATTTCCGCAAAAGCCACGGCGTGCCCGGGCGTTTAGTCCGGCTGCATCACCTCATGAACGATTCCCCCATCTCCATTCGCCACTATCGACCGGCCGACCTGGAAACCCTGCGCCGCATCACGGTGGACTCCTTTGGCGCCGTGGCCCTGGACCAGATGCTCGAAGACCGCCTGGGAGTCTGGAATGGCCGCGACTGGAAGGCGCGCAAAGCGGATCACATCGATGACGACTGCACCTCCAATCCGGGCGGCTGCTTCGTCGCCGAGCGCGACGGCGAGATCCTCGGTTACATCACCACCCGCATCGATCTTGTGAATTCGATCGGGCGCATCCCCAACTTGGCAGTCGTCGAGGCGGCCCGTGGTTACGGCCTTGGCAGGCGGCTCATTCATCATGCTCTCGACGCCTTCCGCGAGCAGGGGCTGAAGGTCGCAAAGATCGAAACCATGGCTTCCAACGTGGTCGGCCAGAGTCTGTACCCGTCCTGCGGCTTCGAGGAGATTGGTCGACAAGTCCACTTTGCCATGCGCCTTTGAGCCACCCTCTTTGAACGGCAACCCCTCCAACCGGGTCTTTTCCCACAACCCCCTTCCCATGTCCCTTCCCCATTTCCTGCGAGCCACGCTCTGTCTTGGCGCCGTCGCCCTGCTGGCAAGTTGTGCCAGCCCCCTGCAAAAGCGCATTGAGCGCAATCAGGACCTGTTCACCAAGCTGAGCCCCTCCGACCAAGTGCTGGTTTGCCAGGGCCGTCTGCGCGAGGGCATGACCAAGGAAGCCGTCTTCCTCGCCTGGGGTCGCCCCGACGGAGTGGCTGAAGGCGTCCAGAAGGGCGTTAAATCCGAGCAATGGACCTATGTCGGCTCGCAACCCGTTTACACCGAGACCTTCTATGGCGGATGGGGATGGGGTGGCTGGGGCGCCCCCGGCTGGCGGCGGGGCTGGGGTTACTGCGGACCGTGGGATCCCTACTGGGGAGGCTACGGCAGCTCGGTGACCTATGTCCCGTATCGCGCCGCCACGGTAAACTTCCGCAACGACCGGGTCACCGAGTACCTGCGCGGTCCGCAGTGAGGTTCAGCCGACCCGGCGCCGCACGGTCTGTCCGGGATTGAGCAGATCATCTCGCTCCAGCCCGGTGAGTTGTTGGACCCGCTTCAGCACCCAGAGCAACAGGCCCACCGTAACGACCATCATGGGCACGCCAATGACGACAAAGCCCACCCAGTTCTGGCGGCCGATTGCCCGTGTGTAGGCCTCGCTTCCGGGCTCCGTGCCCTCGAGAAAGTATTGCACCAGCCAGGCATTGGCCACCGCGGAGGCAAACATCGTCAGAGCCAGCGCCCAGGAGGCTTGGCGCAGCAGGCGCTGGTGCGCGTCGCGCTTGTCCGGGGTATCGAGCGAGGCGAACAGCAACGGCTGGTTGATCACCTGCGGATTGAGCAGCAATTCTGTCACCAGAGGCTTTCCCCAACGCAAGCTGAGCGGGAAGGCCAGCCCCAAAAACACCGGGAACGCCGCCTCCTTCATGGCGAACCAGAAGGCATTGAGGTTGAGCAGGCCAAGCCCGCCCGTGAAGATCACCGCCGCCAGTCCGAGCACCGAGAAAAAATTGAGCCCGCGCTTCTTGACGAAGCACCAGAGGCCAAAACCCAGCGGCAGGAGGAGGGCGAGCACCAGTGCCCAAACCGGTCCCAGTCGATCCGGACGGCTCATCGTTTCCAAGACCACCGAGGGCAGAACCACGGTGAGCAGGAGATCGCTGAGCGGATGGGGCTGATCAGCGGGCTTCACCTCAAAGCGTGCCGAAAAGGCTCTTGCCCGTGCTCAGCAGATCATCACAAGCTTCCTTCATGCGTTCACAGAGTCCCTGCTCGCCCTTCTTGAGGTAGCTGCGCGGGTCATAGGCCTTCTTGTCGCCGACCTCGCCATCAATCTTCAGCACGCCGGCATAGTTCTTCATCATGTGATCCACGATCGGCCGGGTGAAGGCATACTGGGTGTCCGTGTCGATGTTCATCTTAATGACGCCGTAACCCAGAGTCTCGCGGATTTCCTCCAAAGGCGTGCCGCTGCCTCCATGGAAGACGAGGTCCATCTCGGCCGCCGCGCCGTGCTTGTCCATGACCGCCTTCTGGCCATCGCGCAGAATGGTCGGCTTGAGCTTGACCGCGCCCGGCTTGTAGCTGCCATGGACATTGCCGAACGTGGCGGCGAACATGAAGCGGCCGATGCCGTTCAGGGTTTCATAGACGGCAAGCATGTCCTCCGGCGTCGTGTAAAGCTTGTCATTCGAGACACCGGAGGTGTCGTGTCCATCCTCCTCGCCGCCGACGACACCCGCCTCGATCTCGAGAATGATGTCGAGCTCGGCGCACTCCTTGAGCAGTGCCTTGGACACGCTCATGTTTTCCTCAAGGGGCAGCTCCGAACCGTCAAACATGTGGCTGTTGAACAGGTTGCCCCGGCCGGCTTCGCGGCGGGCACGGGTGGCGGCCAGCAGCGGCTTGAGGAACTTCTCGACGTTCTTCGGATGACAGTGGTCAGTGTGCAGGGCGACCAGGATGTTGTATTTTTCCGCGAGGATGTGCACGGCTTCAGCAAGCACGATCGCACCCAGCGCCATGTCCTTGACGGAGGTGCCGGAGGCGAACTCGCCTCCACCGGTGGAGACCTGAATGATGCCGTCCGACTTGGCTTCAGCAAAGGCCTTCAGGGCGCCGTTGATGGTGGGCAGTGAGGTGACATTGATGGCCGGATAGGCGTAACCGCCCTTCTGGGCAGCGTCGAGCATGGCTCGGTATTGGGCGGGGGTGGCGACGGGCATGGTGCGTTTTTTTTCTGGGGGTTTGGTTTCAACAGGGAGCAAGAATGGGGCCGGGTGCAAGCCCCGCGTTCCCCTCCGGACGGATTGCCGCTTGCCAGGGAACTCCGCCACCGCTTTGATGGGTTTGGCAGGCACGGATAGCTCAGCGGTAGAGCGTCTGTCTTACACACAGATGGTCGGGGGTTCGAATCCCTCTCCGTGCACCAGGAAAAAGGCCTTGTTAAATCCCAGTGCGACGGAGTGTACTTCCTGGATATGAAGCGTGCCCTGACCGCCCTCCTGCTGCCGCTGGCGCTCGTCGCCGCCCCCTACCCGGAAGCCACGCCTGACACACCGGGCAAGCGCATGCTCGACCGATACTTCGAGCAGCAGGTTCGCGAAATCGAGGAATCCGGCGGCCTGAAGCAGGTCGCAAGCGCGCAACAGTGGCGGTCGCTGGAACCCGAATACCGCCGGCAACTGGCCGCCATGCTGGGCCTGGACCCGATGCCGGAGCGCACCCCCCTGAATCCGGTGGTGACCGGCGAACTGAAGGAGGAGGGCTGCAGGATCGAGAAACTGCACTTCCAGGCCCTGCCGGGCTACTACGTGACCGCCAACCTCTACCTGCCGGAGAAGGCCGACGCCCCCTGCCCGGCCATCCTCTATGTCTGCGGCCACGCCAACATGATGAAGGACGGGGTCAGTTTCGGCAACAAGACCGGTTACCACCATCACGGCCTCTGGTTCGCCCGCCACGGCTATGTCTGTCTGATCATCGACACCGTTCAACTCGGCGAAATTCGCGGCGAGCATCACGGTACCTACAGCAAGGGACGCTGGTGGTGGATCTCCCGGGGTTACACCCCCGCCGGCCTCGAAGCCTGGGCCGGAATCCGTGCCCTCGACTACCTCGAAACCCGCCCTGAAGTCGACAAAACCCGCTTCGGAGTCACCGGCCGCAGCGGTGGCGGCGCCTATTCCTGGTGGGTGGCGGCGCTCGATGAACGCATCAAGGCGGCAGCCCCCACGGCCGGAGTCACGACCCTGAAAAACCATGTCGTTGACGGCTGCGTCGAGGGCCACTGCGACTGCATGTTCTTCGTCAATACACGCCGCTGGGACTACGACCGACTGGTGGCGCTGGTGGCGCCCCGCCCCCTGCTCATCGTCAATACCGACAAGGACAGCATCTTCCCGATCGACGGCGTTTTCCAGATCTACCAGAGCGTGCGCCGGCTCTACCGGTTGCTCGATGCCGAGAAAAACATTGGCCTGCAGGTGGCGGAGGGACCTCATGCCGACCTTCAACCCCTCAACACCGGAGCCTTCCACTGGTTCGAACGCCACCTGAAAGGCGCCAACCCGATGCAGGTCCTGCATGACGGCGCCGAGAAGTCGCTCGATCCCGCCAGCCTGCGCGTGCTCGACTCCACGCCTGCCGATGAACGCAACACCACCATCGACCAAACCTTCGTTCCGGCCGCCGAACCACCGCCCGTGCCGACCCAGCGGAGCGACTGGGAGCAATTGCGCGAAGGCTGGATGAGTGCCCTGAAAAATGAGGTCTTTGCCGGCTGGCCCCAGGACGCCCCCGCCCTGCAACCCGTCAAGGAAGGCAGCCTGGAACGCGAGGGCATTCAACTCAGCGCCTACGATCTGGAAACCCAGGCCCCCTTCCGGCTTCGCCTGTTCGTCGCCCATCGGGCAGGCCTGCGCCTGCAGGACCTTGAGCTGGTGACGCTCAACGCCCTGGATGCCCGGGGTTGGGAGGATTTCTCCAGGACCTATGCCGGCCGCTTCGGCACCTTGTTCGAAACCGTGCCGGCAGTGGCAGCGGATGAAGAGGCCTTCGAGGCCGAGCGAAAAATGTTCGCCAACTTCAAATGGGGCATGGCCTACCTTTGTCCGCGCGGCATCGGTCCCACGGAATGGACCGGCAGCGCCAAGGCCCAGACCCAGCGTCTGCGCCGTTTCTACCTCATCGGCCAGACGCTCGACTCCATGCAGGTCTGGGACATCCGCCGAACCCTGCAGGGATTGCGCCGGATTGAGGGCCTGGAAAACACCGCCCTCTGGTTGCAGGCCCACCGGAATATGGCGGCAAATGCGCTGTATGCCTCGCTGTTTGAGGAGGGTCTCACCCGGCTGGATCTGCATGACCTGCCCGCCTCTCACATGCAGGGCCCGACGTATTTGAACGTGCTGCGCCACCTCGACCTGCCCCAGGCAGCCGCGCTTGCCGCGGAGCGGACGCGGGTCGTCCTTTACAGCGCCAACCCGGCCCTCTGGGAGTTCCCCACGACGACCGCCAAAAACCTAGGCTGGCCGGAAAAGCATTGGCAGATCCGTCCACCACCGGGAGAATGACCCAGTCATGCGCCTGCCTCTCTTCTTTTTACTGCCCTGTCTGCTCGCCGCTCAGGATGCGACGGCACCCCCCGCCACTTACGAAGGCCGCACCATTGCGCAGACGATGCACTGGCAGGGTGCCGGATGGCTGATCCGCCACAAGCGCGAGCGTGAGGAGGCCGCCACTCGGATGCGCGAGGAGCTTCGCCTGAAGCCGGGCATGGCCGTCTGCGACCTCGGCAGCGGCAACGGCTACCACACCCTGCCGATGGCCGAGGAAGTCGGGGCAGAGGGCAAGGTCTACGCCATCGACATCCAGCCCGAGATGCTCGATCTGCTGCGCCAACGCGCCGACGGGCGCAACCTTGAAAACATAGAGTGCATCGTCAGCACGCCGCTCGACCCGAAAATCCCGGCGGGCTCCTGCGATCTCATCCTGCTGGTCGATGTCTACCATGAGTTCTCTCATCCCGTGGAGATGCTTGCCGGCATCCGCAAGGCGTTGAAGCCGGATGGCACGGTCGTCCTCGTCGAGTATCGTGCCGAGGACGAAAGCGTGCCAATCAAGCCCGAGCACAAGATGAGTAAGGCGCAAATCACCAGGGAACTCAACCTGAACGGATTCAAGCTTGTGCGTGAGTTCGACGGCCTGCCCTGGCAGCACATGATGTTCTTCGGCCGGGCGGAGCCCTGACGGTGCGACCGCCTCAGACCAGGCGCAACCGCTTGCGCAGCAGCCACTCGGCGGTGAGCAGGCTGAGCACGGCACCAAACCACCACCAACTCGACCAGAGCACCGTCTCGCGCACCGTGGTCTGCCGGCGATCGACCGCCTGCAGCAGGCCGGGAAGATCCGTGGCCGCCTGCTCCTCGCGCAGGAAGCGACCGCCCGAGATATTGGCCATGGACTCAAGCAAAGGCCGGTTGAGAGTCAGGTTGGCCCATTCCGCATGGCCGGCATCCGCCACCCGCAGGGACAAACGCAGTTCGCCACGAGGTGCCGCCGGCCCCTCCGCCACCGCGATTTCATAGGCGCCGGCCTTCAGCGGAGGCGTGACCGCACGGAGAATGCCGAAGTGCGTGGGATCGGACTCGAGCGGCAACACGGCCACTTCACGTCCCTCGTGCAGCAGAATGGCGCGCGCCGTCGCACCCTCCTGACCCGATTGCAGGCGCACGCGCAGTTCGGCGGTTTCACCGGGTTGATAGCGCAACCGGTCGGTTCCGATGGCGACACGCTCATCCTCCACCTGAAAAGGCGGAGCCGCGATCCAGGCCGCGAGCTGCATCCACAGCCGTTGGTGGTAGAGGTCGGCCACCTGGTAGCGCCAGCGCCAAAGTTCGTCGGTCCCCAAATACAGCACGGCCCCCGCACCGAGCGGGCGGAAGACCAGCGCAGGCGCCGCTCCTTCCGAGCCACGTCCCCCAAAAACGGCCAGGGTCTGTGCCCCGGGTGTGGCGACGGCGGGTGCCGTCCAACGCAAAGCCGGCAATTCCGGCCAGAGACCGGCATTCGCACTGACCGAATCACTCAGGCGCAGGGCCGCCTGGCTTTCGCCCTCGGGCGTGAGTCGCAGCGTCCAGGAATCCGACTTGGGCGCAGCGGCAGTGGACCACAACACCGGGATCAGCGACGCGGTCTTGCCAGCCGCCCATGGGCGCAGGTGGCCACGGGCGCCATCGACCAGGATCAGGCCGCCACCACGCTTCTCGACAAAGTCGACCAGCCAATCGATTTGGTTGGCACTGAAACGGGATGGCGTCACATCACCCAGGATGATCAGGTCGTGATTGAACAGTTCCTCGCGCGTCTTCGGGAATCCTTTCTGCAGGGCACCCGCGGCGGGCGGTTCCGCATGGTCATCGATCAGCAGGGTGACCTGCCAGCGTTCATCCCGGTCAAAGTGATTGTGCACATAACGGCTCTCCCAGCGCGGACGCCCGTCGAGCAAAAGGACCCTGCGCTTGCGGCTCAGAAGATGCAGCGCCACCTCGCGACTGTTGTTGGCCCGGGTCTTCTCCATGCCGGCGCGCTCGCCGACCACGGACGCCTGCACGTTGATCAAGCGCAGAGTCTTGTCGCGCTCCGCGGCGGGCGCGGGCGGCAGGTCCTTGACCGGAAAGCCAAAATCGAAGCGTCGCTCACCCCGCCCCTCGGCGCTGAAGTTGCGCTCCCAAAGCACTCTCCCGCCACTGGTCACGCGCAGATTGCAGGGGGTGCCTGCAGGCAGACTGTCGCCCAGCACGATGCGTCCCACGAGATTCTCCTCGGAAAAGACGGATTCTGCGGTGATGACGTTGAGCACACTGAGGTCGGGCGGCGGCACCTCGACGCCAAAGCCAAGGGTGAAGATCGGCACCCCCGCCTCCTTCATGGCACTGGCAAACTCCTCCGGCGACCCGGCCGAGTTGTGCTGCCCGTCGCTGAGCAGGACCAGAGCTGTGCCGGGCGCCAGCTCGCCGAGCGCCTCCCTTGCGGCGGCATCGAGATTGGTCAGGGGCGCCTCCGGCGGCAGGTCCAGGGAAGCCGGCATTGGGCCGGAGCTGTCCTTGCCAGACTGGCGCCACCACCAGACCCGCTGCGCCTGCGCGCCGCGCAAGAGCACCAACTCGGCATCCTGGCTTTCGATGATCTTGCCAAGCAACGGCGAGACGCCCCCCAGCAGCAGCTTCTCCGCGCGCTCATAACGGCTCAGGGCCGAGGCTTCATCCGGCTTCGTTCCTTCCGTCTCGTCCTCCAGTTTCATGCTGGCTGAGGCATCCACCGCAAAGATGACGCGGCCCAGTTGGCGGCGCGTGGTCTCATGGCGGAGCACGGGGCCGGACAGAGCCAGTGCCAGCAGGAAAACCGCCAGCGATCTCAGTGCCCCCGGCATCCACGAGAGGGGGCCGGGATGCTGGCGCGCCTCCCGGCGGTAAAGGAAGGCCATGAGCAGCGCCAAAACCAATGCCACAATCCAGACCGCAGGCGCCGGGTAGTCGCCGGCGAAGCGCAGGGTGGTCTCGGTCTGGGGATTCATGAAAGGGAGAGGGCGCCGAGGTTAGACGCACCGTCGCACCGTAGCAAGGACCGCTCAGGCGCCACGGACGGTTTCGCCGGGCGGTCGTTCGGGTCGGAATTTCAACGCCGTGGCATAGGCGAGCATTTCGACGTTTGGCGCCCCCCTGGCCTTGCCGCCGAGATCGGAGGCCTCAAGACGCAGGTTGATGAAGAAATCGGCATCGGGGGCCGACTCGCGGAGGCGCAGGATGGCTTCCCGCCTCGCCCGCTCAAGCAGACTTGAATAGGACCGCAGTTCCCCACCAAAAAACAGACGAAAACCGGCCAGGAACATTTTGAAATAATCCACGGCGACGACCACCGAGCCGCAAACGAGGGTGGCCGATTCCACGACGCGGTCCGGCGGCGGGCGATGCAGCGTGGTGACGGGCACGCCTCCGCAGGCGCTTTCGCGCGCTTCCAGGCTGCGGAAATGCCTGGATTCGGCCAAGCGTCCGCAGAAGAAGCCCAGGGCCAGGAGCAGGAGAACCCATTCCATGTGTTCAGGTCACTGGGGTTCGACTCGCACGGCAGTGCCATACGCCAGGATTTCGGCGGCACCCTGGGTGATCGATGCGGTGCCGAATCGCACGTTGACGATCGCGTTGGCGCCCAGGCGCGACGCTTGTTCCGTCATGCGTTCCACGGCTTCCTGGCGCGACTCCTGCAGCAATTCGGTGTACCCCCGCAGTTCACCGCCCACGATATTCTTCAGGCCGGCCATGAGATCGCGTCCAAAGTGTTTTGCGCGAATCGTGCTGCCCTGAACCAAACCCAGACAGGCGGTGATCCTGTAGCCGGGCAGTTCTTCGGTGTTGGCAAGCAGCATGGGCATCGACGGGGGCATGCGCGCAGTCAACGCCGCACCCGCCCGCAGGCAAGCCAAATTCGTCCGTGATCAGACCTGCTCGGGCACTTCGAAACCCTTGCGATACTCACGCTTGAGCAGCGCGAGCGCCTCCGGAGTCGCAGAATCACCGACAAAGCTCTCCTTCTCGGCATCAATTTCGAGCATACGACCGACACGCAGGTCCCCAGGCTTGAGCGCCACCTCGTTGGCGGCAAGATGGGCCGGCAGATCTTCAATGACCTGCTGCCAGGGTTCAAAGTCCTTGAGCTGGGCTTTTGCCTGATCGAGGTCGCCGTTCGTGCCCAGACGCCACGAGAGGTTACCCAGATGGCACCAGGCGCTGGAGTAGTGGATTTGCTCGATCTCGGCGTTGAGATCGGCCTGCTTGCGGCTGCGCATTGCGGCAATGAAGTTCGCCGCGTGCCCCCCACCGCCATCACCGCGAAAACGGGTGATGACCTTGCCTTCGGGATCATGGGCCGAACCGCCGCCGCGGCTGCCAGCATAGTAGCCTCCTTCGCACTCGATGACTAGGAAGGCGCTGGTCCGCCGGCGACGATAGACATCACCGGCCTTCATGCCCTTCTGACGCGGCAGGTTGTGGATGTCCATGACCACCGGAATGTCGCCGGTGTCGATGTACAGGAAGTGGGTGTTGGGCGTCTCGCCGGCATCGTCCCAGCCGTAGCGGCCGCCACCGGCCAGCACGCGCTTGGGCAGGCTGATCTTGTCGCGGAAAACAATGTTGCGGAGATCGTCAATGATGTGCGGCCCCCAGTTGCCGAGTTCGCCGTTGCCGGTGTTCCAGACCCAGTGCCAGTCATAGTGGAACTTCGGCCGGTGGATCGGCTCATCCTGGGCCGGGCCAAGCCACAGGTTGTAGTCGACGGTCGACGGCGGGGTGATCGGCTGGTCGACTTTGCCGATGCTGGCGCGCATGCCGTAGTGGTTGAGGCGCACGTACTTGACCTTGCCGAGCGCACCGGAATCAAGATAGGCCTTCAGTTCCTGATGGAACGGGTCGCTGCGTTGCTGGGTGCCGCCCTGCACGATACGGTTGTATTTGCGGGCCGCCTCCACCAGCTTGCGCCCTTCCCAGACGTTGTGGGAGACCGGTTTTTCCACGTAGACATCCTTGCCAGCCTGGCAGGCCCAGATCGAGGCAAGCACGTGCCAGTGGTTGCCAGTGGAGACAACCACCGCGTCAATCTCCGGATCCTCAATCACCCTGCGCAGATCCTGGGCGGTCTTCGCCTGCGGATACTTCTGCTTGGCGCGTGCGATGACCTCGGTGTCGGCGTCGCACAGACAGGCGATTTCCACACCCGGGATCTTCGCGAACCAGGCGGCTGAACCGAGGCCACGACCGCCCAGACCAATGAATCCAAGGCGGATTTTCTCATTGGCCCCGAGGACGCGTGAAGCGGAGACGGCTGTTGCGGCAAGAACGCTGTGACGAAGGAAACGGCGACGGGTGGCGGAAATCATGGCGGAGGATCGTGAGTTCATGAATGCAACGAAGGGTTCGACTGGGCTTTTCAAGCGGAATGGGGGCCTGTCATTTGGCCGGAGCCACCGGAGCCGCCGGTGTCTGGTCAAGAAGCCTGACGGCTGCCTCGTGAAAGGCCTGACGCATGGGCGAGGCATCCGCATTGGGCAGGCCGGCGCGCTGGATGAGCAGGATCTGGATCGCTCCGCTCACGGGGTCGAACCACCCCTGGGTGCCATGGGCACCGCCGTGACCGACGGTGCCGGCACGCAGCTTGGCGGTCACCCCGGCGGGTCGCAAAACCACCTGCACTCCCAGCCCCATGCCCATGCCCTCAACGAAGCCCGCCTTGAGATCGCCAACCTGATTCTCAAACATCCGTTCCAGTGTCTCCTTTGAAAGATGGCGGCGGCGGTTCGCCTCCCCGCCATTCACAAGCATGGCATAGAGTTTGTGCAGGTCTTCCGCTGTGGAAAACAAGCCTCCAGCGGCCAGCGGCGCACGGCTCTTTTCGGAATACGGTTTCGTCAGATAACGATTGTTCGCGGGTTTGAGGCGACCATCCTCTCCGGCTTCGTAAGAAACGGCGAGCCGTTCCATCTGCTTCTTTTGAGGCCAGAAGGTGGTGTTGCGCATGCCCAGAGGCCGCAGCACAAGCCTATCGAGCGCCTTGGCATAATCCTCGCCGGTGACCACTTCAATGACGCGCCCAAGGGTGTTGATGCCCGGGTTGGAGTAGGCCCAGCGGCTGCCCGGCTCAAACTGCAGGGGCGTGAGGGCATAGACGAGGGCTGACTCGCGCAAGGACAGCACATCCTGGGCGCCAGATTCGACATTCGGGTTCCCTGTGACACCGCCGGTGTGGGTGAGCAGATCCTTCAGGGTCACCGGCCTGGCCGGCTTGCCCAAGACCCGAGTGTCATCCTTCTTTTCGCGCACGACAAACTGTCCCTTGAATTCCGGCAGGTATTTCTCAACCGGATCCTCGATGTTGAGGCGGTGATCATCATGCAGCATGAGGATGGCGAGCGCGGTGACCGGCTTGGTCATCGAGGCGATCCAGAACAGGCTGTCGGTCGCCATCGGCGTGCGACTCTCAAGATCCTGCAAGCCGACGGCCTGCAGGCTGATCACCTCATCCTTGCGCGCGACCAGTGTGACTGCGCCGGCGATCTGCCCCTCCTCGACATAATTCCCGAGCGCAGCGGCCACGGGATCGGCGGCAGCTTCGGCGCCAGATGCCGGCATCAGCCAAGCCAGAGTCGAACAAAGGAAGAAAACGAGGGGGAATTTCATGGAACCATAAAGAGGCCTCCGGCGCCGGCTGGGGCGACCGGAGGCCTCGCTGCGCGGTCTAAACCGCACAGGATCATTTGCTGTTCTCGGCAAACTGCGCATCAAAGATGATTTTTGACGGCGGGAAGTCGAGTTTTTTGACATAGGCGGCGGACTCGGCAGCCCCGAACTCACGGTCCATGGCGCCATCCTCCCATTCAACGCTGAGCGGGCCTCCATACTCGATGTCGTTGAGCGCGCGAATGATGCGCTCGAACTTGATGTCGCCGCGGCCGACCGACTTGAAGTCCCAGTAGCGGATCGGCTTGTGGAAATCGACATGGCCGCCGAAGACGCCGGCATCGCCGCTGAGGTTCCAGGCCACGTCCTTCATGTGAACGTGGAAGATGCGGTCGCTGAACTTGTAGATGAACTTGACGTAGTCGACGCCCTGATAGCCAAAGTGGCTGGGGTCGTAGTTGAAGCCAAAGGCGGGGTGGTAGTCCACGGCCTGCAGGGCGCGCTCGGCGCTGGCGATGTCGAAGGCGATCTCGGTCGGGTGCACCTCCAGTGCGTAGCGGATGCCAAGCTTTTGATACTCGTCGAGGATGGGCTTGAAGCGCTTGGCGAAGTCGGCGTAGCCGGCGTCGATCTGGCCGGGGAGGTTCGGCGGGAAGGAATAAACGAGGTGCCAAATGGAGCTGCCGGTGAAACCGTTGACGACACTGACACCGAAGCGCTTGGCGGCGTGCGCAGTCTTGATCAG
>JAUREI010000105.1 GCA_030827515.1 Prosthecobacter sp.
CCCTTCCTTCCCGGGCCGCAGCGCGCGCTGGCGGAAGCGGCCGAGGCCTTGGGCGACACCCCGGCGGCCGTCGCCGCGCGCGAACGTTTGTTGAGACTGGATCCGGGCGCCGCCGCCCGCCATCATTACCAACTCGCCGTCCTGCTTCGCACCGGAGATCCTGCCCGCGGCAAACGCCACCTGCTGGAAAGCCTGGCACTCGCCCCGCGCTTCCGCGCGGGGCATGAACTGCTGCGTGACTGGCCGTGAGCGACCGTCAGGCCGCAGTCGTGTTGTAGGGGCGCACCGAGAGGATCTTCACCGGGCGCAGGGCACCGGTTTCCGAGGGGATATCGGCGCTGTCGCCGGGGGCCTTGCCGATGAGGCCCTTGGCAATCTCGGAGAGGTAGGAGACAATGTTCTTTTCGACGTCGCCGTCCCAGGCTCCCAGGATGGTCAGGGTCTCGGTCTGGCCGCTGCCGGGCGCCTCGTACACGACCACGGTGCCGATGCCGACCTTGTCGGCCGGGGCATTGGCGAAGTCGGTCCCGCGGGCCAGGCGCAGTTCGCGCTCCATCTTGTTCTGCAGGCGCAGCAGCACGGCCTGCTGTTCGCGGGCCGCCTTGTAGCCTCCGTTCTCACGAAGGTCGCCCTCGGCGCGCGCGATCTGGATGTCGTGCTTGTTCTGCGGAATCTTGACGCTGACGAGTTCCTCGAGTTCCTGTTTCTTGCGCTCGAGGCTCTCCCAGGAAACAATCAGGCTGTTGTCCTCGCGGGGGCCGGCGTTTTCCGACATCAGCGCTTCCATTTCGGGGCGCGCCTTGATGATGCGCGCCATGAGCGAGCGCCGGGTCAGTTCGTCGAAGGCGGCGGTGGCGAGAATGCGCTTGGCGAAGCGCTTCACCTCGTCCTCCTCGGTCTCGATGACCAACTCGTGAATGAGCGTTTTGTCGTCGGAAAGCAGGTCACTGAGGCGTCCGGCGCGCTTCGGACCGCCCTGAACATGGTCGTGCTCCAGGGAGTCAAGGATGGCATTGGCCAAATCGATGTCGAAAACGGACTCGGCAAGGCCCTTGCGCTCCTTGCAGATCCAGATGAGCAGGTCGGTGGTGAGATTGCGGTTGCGCACCGACTTCTTGAGAAACTCGGCCAGCACATCCAGTTCGTCGTTGGCGTCCAGCACGGCGGCAATCTCGCCAACCGCGCGGCCGCCCGTGCGACTGAGATGATTGAGGATTTCCGGCACCCAGGAACGCTCGGCGAAGGCTTCCGGGAAGGCGCGATACATGCGGCCCAGCAGTCCGACCGGCAGGCCGGAAATGGAGTCGGCGAGCAGGGACCGCGCCTCGCTGATGAGATCGGCCACCTTCATGGACCCCATGGGGAGGGCGGCACCCTGGATGGAGTCGATCAGATCATCGCGCGAGAGCAGCATCTGCAGGCTTTCCTTGAGATGGAGGCGCCAGGCCTTGCGAACCGTGTCGGAAATGTCCTGAAACACCGGCAGGAGTTCCTTCGCGGCGTCCTCAAACAGGTCGATGTCCTTCTGGATCAGGGCCAGACCGGCCAGCTTGCCCTTGAGATCCCGTGCGGTCTGGTAGCTGCGCACCATGCCAGCACCCGCCTTCTCCTCGCTGTCGCGCAGCAGCAGGGGGTCGGCACGCTTGGCGGGCACCACGATGTGACGGGCGCCCTTGAGGGTCTTCTTGGCGGCATCCCACCATTTCTTGTAGTCGGCCGCCGGCACGATCTGGGGTTGGACGAGCCGTTCCAAATCATCCAGCATGAGTTTGCCGCCGGAAGATTTGAGGGCCAACTCAACGAGCCCGGTGGCATTCTCCCTGGCCAGGGTCCTGAGGACTTCGGGTTCGGCGAGGCGGCGGGCCAGAAAGTGGTCGGGCGGCAGCACCTCCAGGGAACTCAACGCAAAGGAGATTTTCAGGCCATGGCCAGGCTTGCCCTCGAAATCCAGGATGAGCTTGTCGCCCAGCAAGTCCCATTCGGCGACACGGCCCACACCCCAGCTTTTGTGCAGACAGAACGTGCCGGGTTCCAGTTGGGTAATTTTCTCGCCGTCTGCCGCCGTCAGTTTGCCGGCATCCACCAGTTTTTGCGCCTCTGAATTCATGGGAGAGTGACCATAGAGAGCCAGACGGGCGTGGCAAGGAAACCTTGCCCGTGAATCTCCAGGAAAGCCTCGGAACTCCGAATGATTTGAAAAAATGTGAGAATCTTTCTTGCCAGGCAGGCGGCGTGCTTGCTATTTCTCAATTACCCGCATGAAAAATCGCATTGTCCTGACACTCCTTGCCAGCCTGACGCTTTGCAGCGCAGCCCTTGCCGACATCCAGTCCCCTCCCGGACACCACTACAACTGGAGCCGCAAGCTCAGCCGTGGTGTTGGCAACCTTCTTTACGGATGGACGGAACCCTTCAATGTCTGGCAGCGCGTCAACCGTGCTGAAGGTGCCCACGCCGCCTTCTCCGACGCCATTGTCGAGGGCCTGAAGCGCACGACGGTGCGTCTTAGCTACGGCATCTACGAGGTCGCCACCTTCCCGCAGCCGACCTGGAAACGCACCTATCGTCCGCCCTACCACATCAAGGAAGTCACCGATCCGTGGTGGGGTTACACGGAATTCTCCCCACAGGTTGGCTTCGCCTCCCAGATGGATTACACCCGCACGCAGGGCTGGTAATTCATCCACAGCAATGCTTTGGGAAACGCGGACTTCGGTCCGCGTTTCTTTTTTGCACCCCTGCCCCGGGCCAAGTCCTGGAAACCTTTTCCCTGCGGATTGGAAACCCGATTCAGAAATCGAGGAAGACTTCCGCGCGTCGATTCCGTGAACGTCCCTCGGGATCATCCGTGCCGTCGGCCTTTTGGTTGGGTCCAAGGGGCTGGGCCGTTCCCAAACCTGAGGTGACAATTTGCTCCGCCGAAACCCCCAGGGATGCCAGTCCCCGTTTGACGGCCTCGGCACGGGCGCGAGACAGAGCGATGTTGTAGTTCTCCGTCCCTTTCGCGTCGGTGTGGCCGGCAATGCGCAACTTGCGCGAGGGGTCGGACTTGAGCAGGCTGGCAACGATCTCCAGTTGCTTGCGGGCACGAGGATGGAGTTCAGCACGATCGTATTCGAAATAGAGGGCCAGTGATTCACCACCGCGGGGATTCTTCACGATCGGCGTGTAGGGGACACCCAACTTGCCGGCCGAGGCGGCGAAGGAACCGAGAATCTCGGAAAGGTTGAGGCCCTTGACCTGCCAGGGCTGGTCTGCACCGCTTCGCTGCAACTCAAGGCCGAACTCGGTGGACTGCCCCAGCGACGACGACTGCACCTGCGCAATGACCCAGGCGACTTCGGGATTGGCCACCGTGACGATCAGGGGGCGCTCCGGTTTCATTTCGTAACGCCCCTCCTCGAAGACAATGCAGAGGGCCGCAAGTCGTTGAGGCGTCACCTTGCTCTCATCCACCAGGCGGCGAGCGGCGATGAAATCGTGACGCAGGAGAACCCGGACAAAGGCACTGGCAAAACTCAGCGCATCGGGGTGGGTTGCCACACGGACCAGTGCGACGGGAGCGGCTGGCGTCCTCTCCGGCGTGGGAGAAGCTGGCGGGGCGGCCGCCACAGGCATGGCCGCGGCCAACTCCCTGGGCAACTGAAGGGCGGCGATTTTCCATCCCATCCTTGCATCACGCACGACATCCAGTTCCAGGCGTACCGGTTGATCATGCCCAGGCAGGTTGAGTGGCAGCGAAAGGCGTGTTTTGTCGGCCACCAATCCGAGCAACTCCACCTGATCCTCCCTGCCCACCTTGACCTTGAAGTCAGCCACCAGGTGTTGAAACAGTTCCGCGAGTTCTTTGGCTTGCTCCGGGTCCGCCACGGCGGCCAACCGGCCCGCACGCTCAAAATCCGCAGTCGCAAGACTGCGCGCCATTTCCCGCCCAAGATCGAGCGGCCGTGCAAAACCGAATCGATCGGGCTGCGGGGGCGGTGACACCGACTTCGGCGCTTCGGCCGCCTTCTGGGGCGCGACAACTGACGTTGGAGGCGGCGTTTTGACCACCGCAGTCACCGCATCAGAAGTTGGCGGGGACTCGGACTTCAGCCTGGGGCGCGTCACCGTGAAGAACAGGGTTGCGCTTGCAGCCAGTGCCAAAGCCACTAGAACGCCCGGATGAACTCGGGCGGCAGTCGTTCTCCTGTTCAGACTGGGGTGCATCGCAATCGAAGGAAAGGACCTCTGTCAGCAGTTAAAATGCCATCGCCTGCGAAGACGTCCATGAAAGATTTGACGAGCCGTCGCGCGGCCTTTCAGAAGGGTGTTCGCAGCCTACCCGAATCGCCATCAGGCCATTCCGCGCCTTGGGCGATCCAGCGTTCCAGCAAGACTTTTTCCTCATGGGTCAGAGTTTCGCCAACAGGGGGCATGGCCTGCCAGTGAGCCTTGGTGACATTGTGAAGAAAGCGACTGTCCTGCGGGCGTCCGGGCACAATGAAGGTCCCCAGAGTCCCACTGCGCAGTGCGGCGGAGCGACTTTCCAAGCTGAGACGCCCCGGCATCGCCTCGACCTGATGACAGGCCAGGCACTTGGCCTCCAGTACCGGCTTCACATGCCGATCAAATCGCACCTTTCCCTTCAGGGCTTTGGCAAGTTCCGCCTCCGTCAGGACATTCGCACCCGCAGGCCGGGTTTCACTATCCTGTGGCGGCGTTTGGCAGGAAGCCAAACAGCAAAAAATTAGAACAGCGGGTAAGGCACGGCACGAAGCATTCATGACGGACCCATCATAAGCCTGCGCAGGCCAGCGCGCCATGCGGAAATGTCGCCTAACGATTCCGTAAAGGTGACGATCCTGCGGAAAGCGAAGTCCCCAGGCTATCCTGGGCGCGTTGCAGGGTCTCCTCGGCACGTTGCCGGGACGCAGCCAGTCCGCCCTCTTGCCCCGGGTCGTCCTTGCGCTGTTCGTCCATCTTGTGCGCTTTCCAGGTCCCTTGGTGCGTTCACCCGGTCGCGGATCGCGAGCCTTGGGCGGCAGCGGCGCCCAGCCGATGTCACCCGGGCCGGTACGCCACGACACCAGGTCGGTGCCAGCTCGCGACCGGGCAGCCAGACCCAGCCATGGCGCGACAGTCGCACCCAGCGACCAGTGTTGTAGCAGGCCCAGCCGAAGGTTTCTTGGATGCTCCTGGTTCATCCGTAGTCACTTCACAGCCAGCGGCCTTCGAAGTAAGGGCGCCAAAAAAGAGCGCGAGGCGAGGTGCGGACGTCATGCATACCCATAGGCCTCGACCTCCTGCCAGCGGCCATGGGGTACCAGCGGCTCGTAAAACGGGGTGAGGGAGGCCACGGGAGCTGTGCCAAGGACAGTCGGCGGCGTGACCATGGGCGGATTCACCGGCGCCGGTGTGTCGGCCGCCTTACCACCTTGGCCTCGGCCTGCAGAGGGCGGTTTCGGCCTGCAATTGCGAGGTTCGCGCCTCCAGATCGGCGGCGGCTTGCTCCAATCCGGCTAGGCAGTCTCGCTGCGACCGGCGACGTCGCAGCCGCTCAGAAGGAGTAGAATCAAGTCGGTAAGCATTTTCATGGCGTCAATAAGGATCCATCCGTCTGACGCTATCGCTGGGTATTCACTCATTCGCGAGGTCCCGGCAGTGCGAAAAGCCGCCATCGGCGGCGTTGACATTGCCCGTGCCGACGGAATAATGCCGAAGTTTCATGGCCCCTGCGATGTCCCCCTTCTTTCCGTGCCGTCTCCTGCTCGCGGCGCTGACCGCCACCCTGCTGGCCGCCTGTAGCTCGCTGAGCGTCGTTCCGGGTGGACGCATCACCAAGGTCAACTATTACCACCTGCACCCGGGTGTTGTCAGCCGAACGCTGGATCCCGCGGTGGCCTTTGAGCGCGACTATCACCTCTACGGTGCCGTGACCAAGGCGGAAACCATCAACCGACAGGGGCACTACTATTCGATCTTTTGGCGTACGGACGACCGGACTCAGCCGGTCAAGCTAGTGTTCGAGTATCGTCAGGCCAACACCGGACTGGAGATTTTGCGACAGGAACTGGCCATCGATTCCCCGCGCCGCTCCAATGTCAGTCACTTTCAGGTCACCGGCGATTCCTATCACACCGATGGGCGCATCACCGGCTGGAAAGTCCGCCTGATCCGTGGGGACGAAGAACTGGCCAGCCAGCAATCCTATCTCTGGAACTGAGTGTCATGAGCGACGACGGCCTAATCCGACTGAAACGCCGACTCAAACCGGTCTGCCGCAAGACGCGGCAACATCCGTTCTAATCCGCCCGCCGTGACCGCCGTTCCGAACGTGACCCCCCCGACAACCATCTTGGCAGGCTGGATCGGCAAGGTCTTCTGGCTGCGTGTCGAGGGCAAGGGCACCTTCCAATGCTCACTTCAGGTCAAACGCGCCTTCCAGGCCGTTCTCAAGTCCGGCGCCCGGGATCTGGTGGTCGATCTTGAGCGCTGTCCGGTGATGGATTCCACCTTTTTGGGCACCCTCACCTACGCCGCCGTCACGCTGCGCAACAGCGGTGGGGGCAGCTTCAGCATTCTCAACGCCAACCCACGCAACCTCCAGTTGCTGGCCGATCTGGGCCTCAACCACGTCATGCAAGTCGATGCCGAGGGCACGATCTGGCCCGAGGAGCGCCTCATCGCCTGCCGGATGCTCGATTCTTGCGGCGTAACTGGCGACGCCGGCCGCCAGGAGCAGGCCCAGCACGTGCTTGAGGCCCATCAAACCCTGTCGGAACTCAGCTCCACGAACCAGCAACGGTTTCGTGATGTCATCCACTTCCTTGAGCAGGAGATCCAAGAGCCACCACGACCCGCCCCGTGAACCGCGCTCCATGAACGCCCGGTCGCGTCTTTCGTAAAACGCGCGGGCTTGTCAACATGACCCCCATCCTCCTCACCACGATCATCCTGCTGCTGGCCGTCTGTGTGACGACCCTCGTGGTGTTGAACCGCAGAAAGGATCTAGCCCTCGCGGAACTGCTGGCCGAGGAAAAGGCCATCGTCGACGAGGAACGTCGCATGTTCGGATTCCTCCATGACCTGGGCGAAGCCATCACTCGGGAGGACTCTCATGCCGCATTGCACCGGCTCATCGTCAAAGGGGCCATACAGGTCACCGAGAGCCAAGGCGGTGCCTTGTATCTGTTGGATGACGTCGGCAAGGCCCTCGTCCCCCGCTACTATTCCGACCTCTGCCCACCACTGCTGGAACTGCCGGAGCGCATCGCCGCCCTGGGCAAAAAAAACCCGGACAGCCTTCTCAGCTTTCTTCGACTGCACACCGTGCGTCCCGACGAAGGACTGATCGGCAGCGTCTTCAGTGGCAGAAACTCCGAAGTCATCGCGGACCTGCGGAAGGATCTGCGCCTTGCCGGCGGTTCGAGTCTCCAGAACAATGTTTCGATCATGATCGGCGCCCTCAAGTTCGGCGCAGGCAGCCTCGGGGTCCTCATTGTCACCCGCCCCAAGGAGCGTCCCACCTACAACAGCAACGATTTCGAGGTCTTCAAATCCCTGGTCGAGCAGTCCGCTTTCGCCCTTGCCAACGTCATGGCCCACCAGGCCGCCACCGAAAAGAAGCACATCGAGGCGGAACTGCGCGCCGCCAGCGACATCCAACGCATCCTTCTGCCCGACCACGACCCCAAACTGCAGGGCTATCACATCGTCGGCCGCAACATCCCCGCCCGTGTCCTCAGTGGCGACTACTATGACTTCATCCCCCTGGAAGACGGACGCTGGGGTGCCGTTATCGCCGACGTTTCGGGCAAGGGACCAGCCGCCGCGATCATCACCGCCATGTGCCGCAGCGTTCTGCGTTGCGCCGCTCCCGGTGGCGCCTCCCCTGCCGAAGTCCTCGCCTCGGTCAACCGTCACATCGCTCCTGACATTCGCGAGGACATGTTCGTCAGCATGATCTATCTGGTTTTCGACCCGGCCGACAACCGAGTCACTCTGGCCCGAGCCGGCCACACCCTGCCCGTGCTCTGGCGCCAGGAGGGCGGTGTCATCGAAACCCTGCACAGCGGCGGCCTCGCCGTCGGCATCGACAAGGGCGACGTCTTTGAACGTGTCACCAAGAACCTGGAGTTTTTCATGGAACCCGGCGACTGCCTGCTGCTCTACACGGACGGCGTCAATGAGGCACTCGACACCAAGGGGTTGGAATACGGCGAGGAGCGCCTGCGCAGCAACCTGGCCCTGCTCGCCCCCCAGGGCCCCAAGGCCGTGGTCGACGGACTCATCGCCGACGTCGAAAAATTCCTCGGCGGCCGCCGATCCCTGGACGACATCACCTTGATTGCCTTGCAGAAGACGCCATAGTCGCTTCCCCCGGGATCCACGTGGATTCCCGTCCCCCCAATAAAAGCGACCCATGACGACCGAGAACAGCCCCCCCGAAGAAGCAACGCCCGCCGCCGAACCGGCCGCCGTCGCGGAGACCGTGGAAGCCGCTGCCGACCCCCTCGCCCAGGCTCTGCAGGAGGCCGCACAGTGGAAGGACCTCGCCTACCGCAACGCCGCCGAACTCGACAACTTCCGCAAGCGCGCCGCTCGCGAGGCCCAGGAAACCCGCGCCTACGCCAACGCCGACCTGCTGCGCTCCATCCTGCCCGTGCTCGACAATTTCGAGATGGGTCTGGAGGCCGCCCGCAGCGAGTCGGAAACCTCCATGATTTTCATGGGCATGAGCATGGTCCAGCGCCAGTTGGCCGATTTCCTCCGCGACATGGGCGTTCAGGAGGTCGAGGCGCTCGGCCAAGTATTTGATCCCAACCTCCATGATGCGGTTTCCCAGGAGGCCTCGGACGAAGTGCCCGAAGGCACGGTCCTGCGTGTCACCCGTCGTGGATTCAAGCTCAAGGACCGCCTCTTGCGCGCAGCCAGCGTGGTTGTCTCCTCCGGTCCCGCTGCGACATCCGAATCCGAGTCACCTGCCGCCTGATCCCCCATGGCTGACAAACGCGATTACTACGAAGTTCTGGGCGTTGCCCGCGATGTTTCGGCGGACGACCTCAAAAAGGCCTACCGCAAGCTGGCGGTCAAATACCACCCGGACAAGAACCCGGGCGACAAGGCTGCCGAGGACAAGTTCAAGGAGGTCGGCGAGGCCTATGAAGTGCTCAGCGACGATCAGAAGCGTGCCGCCTATGATCGTTACGGCCACCAGGCCTTTGCCGGCGGCATGGGAGGTCCCGCGGCCGGTGGCGCCGGCGGTTTCCACGACCCCTTCGACATCTTCCGTGAGGTCTTCAGCGGTGCCGGCGGTGGCGGCGGCATCTTTGAAAGCTTCTTTGGCGGTGGCGGAGGAGGCGGTCGCCAACGACGCGACGGCCCCCAGCGCGGCAGCGATCTGCGCTATGGCATGGAGATCACCCTTGAGGACGCCGCCCACGGCTGCGAACGCGAGATCGAATATGAACGCCAGAGCGGCTGCAAGAAATGCCAGGGCAGCGGCTCCGCCAGCGGCGCTGGCAAGAAGACCTGCAACACCTGCGGCGGCGCCGGTCAGGTCATCGCCTCCCGCGGCTTTTTCCAGATCCAGCAGACCTGCCCGGAGTGCCAGGGCAGCGGCGAGGTCGTCAGCGATCCCTGCCGGACCTGCAATGGCAGCGGCCGCGCCAAGGAACGCACGAAGGTGCGCGTCAAGGTGCCTGCCGGCATCGAGGACGGTTCGCGCCTGCGCTCGAGCGGCAATGGCGACCACGGCGCCAAGGGCGGGCCTGCAGGTGACCTGTACATTGTCATTCATGTGCGCCAGCACGAGGTGTTTGAGCGGGAGGGCGACGACCTGCACTGCCAGATGCCCCTCTCGTTCACGACCGCCGCCCTTGGAGGCGAAGTCACCGTGCCCACGCTGGAGGGCAAGGCCAACCTGAAGGTTCCCGCGGGCACCCAGAATGGCACCACCTTCCGCCTGCGCGGCAAGGGCGTGAAAACCCTCGGCGAGGAGGGTCATGGCGATCTCTACGTGCACGTCCAGATCGCCGTGCCGACCCAACTCAACCCCGAACAGCGGGGGCACCTCGAGGCCTTCGCCCAAACCTTCGGCGAGACTCATTCCTCCTCCATGGAGGAAAGCTTCTTCGAGAAGGCCAAAAAATTCTTCCGCTGATTGCCCAACGCACGACTGGACACAGTCGCCGGACGTAGCACATTCGAACTGATCCACACTACCATGAGCACCCCGAACATCACCGCCTACCTGAAGACCTACTGTGGCTGGAGCGAGGGCGTCCGCGCCATCTTCCGCAAATACGACCTCGCCTACGAGGAGAAGGACATCATCAAGAACCCGGCCTTCCGCTGGGAAATGGAACAGAAGAGCGGCCAACCGCTCAGCCCCTGCGTCGAGATCAACGGCATCATGCTGCCTGACATCAGCGGCGAGGAAGTCGAGCAATGGATGCTTTCCCAGGGCCTGATCACGGCCAATGACGCCGAGCCTGACGCGCCGATCGATCGAGCCTGCAGCGATGCCCAGCATGCTGCCATGGCCGCCGGCCAGCCTGGCACGATCAAGTTCGTGCCCTGAGTGACCCACAGCCGGTGGAGAATTCCCCTCCACCGGCATTGACACCTTGGCTTCACGGTCTAGGTTGAACCTTCACTTCGGTGAAATGGCGAGGTAGCAAAGTGGTAATGCACTGGTCTGCAAAACCGGAATGCGCGGGTTCGATTCCCGCCCTCGCCTCCACTCTCACAATCAACGAGTTACGTTGACTTAACTGGCAGAGTCTCAACGCCGCTCTCAACATGGAAAGCTAAGTAGGCTTGGTAGTTGAGCGCTGAAAATGTCGTTTTGTTTGGAGCGTCCCCCTGAAAAGTTGGACAGGTCATAAGAACCCGGTAGGTCGGGCGAGCCAAGGATCTGCTGCGGAACAAGTTCGAGAATGAACTACCCCCGATCCTCTCGGGCTTGGATGCCACTGGGATCCAGACGGAGTGCCGCAAGGTCAATTGACGAGGTGTTGAGCATCCTCCACGCGGGAACCTGATCGGCTTGACCCAAGCGCCCACTCCCCTACCCTGTGTAGCGCCTGCTGAATGTCGGTCTGCGGGTCCCCTTGGGGCCTAGCCCCGGAACGTCGATAAGACCGTCAGCAGGCGTTTCACGTTCTCAAGGGTGATCTGATCCGGGCCGCCGTGCGGTTACGAGTTGTAGCCTTGGAAGACGTTGGACAGTCCCCTGCCCTCATCTGTGTCGACCTGCAAAATCCGCGGACCAGACTTGCCGATCCGGGCCCGAGGCGCATCTTGCCCCATGGACGAACCTCCCCCGATCCCGCCGGACTTGGACTGCGAGTACGAGGGCCGGCCCTTCCGCCACTGCACTCGCTGTGGCGAGACCCTGCTTGATGACCGCAGCGGTTACCATGTTTCCAAGGCCTACCGAAAGGGCGAGTGCGTGATGGAATACGCGCTCTGCCACCACTGCCGCAGTGCGATGATGGAGGAGTTCTCCGGAGAATCAAAACAGCGTCTCGCCGACTATCAAGACGGCCATGTCCATCTCGACCGCGGCCTTGAGCAATGTTCCGTCTGCGGCCGTTCCGGGGAGGGGCTCGACGATTATGTCATCACCGGCCTCTGTTCCTGGGACCGACTCCAGCATGCACTGCTGATCTGCGGAGATTGCGCCGAGGGCGTTCAACACCTGCTCTCGCAGCCAACCAAGGACACTTGGCGACGCTTCGTCGATGAAAATTTTCCCGGCCCACCCGGGGAGGGCGTGGAGCCGGAAATCGAATCCCTGCCGGCCCTGCCCGTGACCGTGGCCCGCTCCTGAGCATTCGCTGCCAGAACCGCCCGGTCGGAACGTAGGCTTGCCATGCGCATGGTCCTATTCCTTCTCCTCGCGGTTTCGGCCATGGCCGAAATGTCCACGGCCCTTTACATCGAGGCCTATGCCGGCCGTGTCAGCGTCGCCCAGGGCGAACCTGTGCCTCTGCATGTCAGCACGACGGCTGCGGTCTTCGACGTCGAGGTCGCCCGCCTGGGGCGTGAGCGCGAAATCGTTTGGCGCAAGACGGGCGTCAAGGGCTCCCCACATGTTGTGCCAGAGGATGCCTCGGCGAACGGGTGCGGATGGCCGGCCGCGCTTGACATTCCCGTCGGTGCGGGCTGGAAATCAGGCTACTACGAAGTCATTCTGAAGGCGGCCGACCGCGGCGGCAAGTGGACCGCGCGCGGCGCGCGCACGGCCGCCGGTTCCGCCTTCTTCATTGTCCGCACCGCCAAGCCCGGTTCCACCTCGAAGATCCTGCTGCAACTCGCCACCAACACCTACAATGCCTACAACAACTGGGGCGGTTTCAGTGTCTACGCCTACAACAGCTTCTCGAACAACCAGGGCCACCGGGTCAGCTTCGAGCGACCGGCCGCCCCGCAGTTCTCGCGCTGGGAACTGCCCTTCGTGCAGTGGGCCGAGGCGCAGGGCTACACGCTCGAGTTCGCCGCCAACAACGATCTCGAATTCCATCCCGAAATCCTCCAGTCCTACCAGCTCGTGCTCAGTGTCGGCCACGACGAGTATTGGTCGACCCCGATGCGCGACCATCTGGAGGCCTTTATCGGTCGCGGCGGCAACGTCTGCTTCTTCAGCGGCAACACCTGCTGCTGGCAGGTGCGCAACGAGGACGATGGCCGCGCCTACACCTGCTGGAAGCAGAACTACCACCTCGATCCGGTCTTCAAGGAGAGCGATCGCGCCACCCTCAGTACCCTGTGGAGCCACCATCTGCTCGGCCGGCCGGAGACCCAACTCACCGGCGTCGGCTTTCTTTGGGGCGGTTACCATCGCAGCCATGGCCAGTTCATGGACGGTCCGGCCGCCTACACCGTGCACCGCCCGGAACACTGGCTCTTTGAGGGAACCGGTCTGAAACGCGGCGACGCCTTTGGCGGCAAGGACAGCATCGTCGGCTATGAGTGCGATGGCTGTGAACTCGAGTGGCGCAACGGCCTGCCCTTCCCCACCGGCCGTGATGGCAGTCCGAAATCCTTTGAGGTGCTTGGCACC
>JAUREI010000150.1 GCA_030827515.1 Prosthecobacter sp.
GCAGCTCGGTCAGGCGGTGTATTACAGCCGCAGCCGCCAGCAGCTCTGGCACAAGGGTGCCACCAGTGGCGAGTTCCAGGAAATCGTCGAGATCACGACCGACTGCGACCAGGACGCCCTCGTCCTGCGCGTCCACCAGCGTGGGGGCGGCTGCTGCCACACCAAGCGCAGCACCTGCTTCTACCGCCGGGTCGCCGGCGCCGCCGAAGACGGCACTGTGCGGCTGGAGATGAAGTAAGGCAGCCAGGCGCAGATTGCAGGCGAGGGCGACGAAAAGAGGGAATCGTTTCCACCTTGAAGTGCGACAACGGGGCTTGAGATCCTCGATCTCGAGGGGTGTCTTCAAGACGAGGCTTTTGTGCGGTCTGGTATCGTGGATTCGGCCCGCCCGCCTCGGTTCAATGCGGGCGGGGCTGCCGGGATCGTGGCAGGGACGCCGATGAAATCCGTTGTCTCCCCCGCAATGCCGGGTTGCCGGGTTGCGTAGTGTTTCGATGCCCAAAGCTTCCACTCGCGTCCGTCACCAGATCCTCGCCACGGCGACGGCGGTGGCGTTCCTGATGTATCTGGACCGCATCTGCCTGGCCAACATCATCAGTTCGGATTCCTTCCAGGGCAGCATCGAGTTGTCGCCAGGGCAGATCGACTGGATCAAGGGTGCCTTTTTCTGGGCCTACGCGCTGGCCCAGGTGCCGGCGGGCTGGTTGAGCGACCGCTTTGGCACGCGCATTCTCATCACGATTTACATCGCCACCTGGTCGGTCTTCACCGCCGCCACCAGTTTCTCCTGGGGGTTTACGACCCTCCTTTTGGCGCGCATCGGCTGCGGTCTCGCCGAGGCGGGGTATTACCCGGCCAGCAGCGGCCTGCTGACCAAGTGGGCGCACATTGAGGCGCGCGGTTTTGCCAGCAGCCTGATCTCCTGGGGCGGTCGGGTCGGTGGCGCGGTGGCGCCGGGACTGACCGCCTACGTCATCCTGCAGGCCGGCGACTGGCGCTGGGCGGGCTGGCTGTACGGTGCGGTCGGAGTGGCGGTGGCGGCCGCCTACTGGCGGGTGTTTCGCGATCATCCGCGCCTGCACCCGCGCTGCAACGACGCCGAGATCGCCCTGCTCGCCGAAGGCCGGGGTGGCTTCCAGCCGCTGCGTCAGCCACCCCGGCGGTTTCCGTTCCGTGCCGCCTGTGCCAGCGGCAACCTCTGGATGGCCAACGCCGTGCAGTTTTTCACCAACATCGGCTGGGCCTTCCTGATTCTGTCGCTGCCCGATTACCTCAAACTCGTCAAGGGACTCGACGACGGCCTGACCGGCCTGATCACCACGGGGGCGCTGACGATCGGCATTGCCGCCCTGCCGTTTGGCGGCTGGCTGACCGATGCCATCACGCGGCGCCACGGGCGCCGGCTCGGACGCATGCTGCCCATGTCGGTGACGAAGTTTGCCGCCGCCGCCTGCTACCTGCTGGCCCTTTGGACCGATTCCAGCTGGGGCATGGCGATCGCCTTTGGCCTGGTGGCCTTCTTTGCCGACATCGGCCTGCCGGCGATGTGGACGACGATGCAGGACATCAGTGGCAGGCACCAGGCCCAGATCTTTGGCTGGTCGAACATGTGGGGCAATTTTGGCGCCGGGATCCAGCCAATCCTGTTCACCGCCGTGCTCGCGTCCTATGACACGAACCGCGACTTCCACGAGGGCGTCTGGCTCTGTGCCGCCGCCTTCGTGCTGGCGGGTCTGTTTGCGCTCTTTGTCGATGCTTCCCGGCCCGTGATGAAAGATGCGGAAGCCTGACAGGTATTTTTTCCATGCGCCTGTTGCTCGCCCTTCTGCTGCTGCCTGTCTTTGCCGTTCAGGCCGCCGACAAGCCCAACGTTCTCTTTGTCTACTGCGACAACCTCGGCAACGGCGATGTCGCCTGTTTCAATCCGCTGACGAAGCATCGCACGCCCAACCTCGACCGCATGGCCGCCGAGGGTATGAAGCTGACCAGCTTCTATTCCGCCAGCGGTGTCTGCACGCCGAGCCGGGCCGCCGCGATGACCGGGTGCTATCCGCGCCGGCTCAATCTGCACGTCAGCGACAAGAACACTTTTGTCCTGCAGCCGGTTGCCCCGAAGGGCTTGAACCCCACGGAGACGACCGTGGCCGAGGTCCTCAAGGCCGCAGGTTATGCGACCTCGATCATCGGCAAGTGGCACCTCGGTGACCAGCCCGACTTTCTGCCGACGCGCCAGGGCTTTGATTCCTACTTTGGCATTCCCTACAGCGATGACATGACCAAGGACAAGATGCCCGAGGTCTGGCCCGAGTTGCCGTTGATGCGCGATGAAAAGGTCGTCGAGGCACCGGTGGATCGGGACTACCTGACGAAGCGATACACCGAGGAGGCGATCCGCTGGATCGAAGCTCATCGCGACCGGCCGTTCTTCCTCTACCTGCCGCACGCCATGCCCGGCAGCACCGCCCACGCCTACGCCAGCCCGGCGTTCAAGGGCAAGTCGGCCAACGGCGACTGGGGCGACAGCGTCGAGGAACTCGACTGGTCGATGGGCGAGATTCTGGCGGCGCTGAAGAGGCTTGGGATCGACGAGAAGACCCTGGTTGTCTGGACCTCCGACAACGGCGCGCCGCAGCGCAATCCGCCGCAGGGCAGCAACCTGCCTTACAAGGGCTGGGGCTACAACACAAGCGAGGGGGCGATGCGCATGCCCTGCATTGCACGCTGGCCCGGTCGCATCCCCGCCGGCAGCGAGTGCCGCGAACTGGCATCGATGCTCGACCTGCTGCCAACCTTTGCCGGCCTGGGCGGCGGATCCCTGCCGAAGCAGCCGATCGACGGCCATGACATCCGCGCGCTGCTCCTGGCCGAACACGGGACGAAGTCGCCCACGGATGCCAAGGGCTTCTTCTACTATCACATGGACCAGTTGCAGGCGGTGCGCAGCGGCCCGTGGAAGCTCTACCTGCCGCTGGCGGCCAAGCGCGCCGGCGGCAAGGGTAAGGCCGGACCAGTCAAACTTGAACTCTACAACGTTCGCGACGACCTGGCCGAGGAGAGGGAGGTGTCGGCCAGCGAACCCGAGGTCGTGCAGCGCCTGCTGGCACTCGCCGAGGGTGCGCGACGCGAACTTGGCGACGAGGATCGCGCCGGTGCCGGTCAGCGTCCGGCGGGCTGGGTTGGGCAGCCGACCGCGCGCGTGCTGGACTGAGCCACAAAAAAGCGGCACGGATCGCTCCGTGCCGCCGTGGAAGAGAAGGGGCTCAGCCGAACAGGTTCGTCAGCGGCTTGCCTTTGTCGGCCACCGTGAAGGGGCGCTTCGAGGGCGAGAACAGCACCTGGTCGAGCGGCAGGCCGAGAGCGTAGCCGATCGTGGCGTTGATGTCGGGCACGTTGACCGGGTTTTCGGCAATCTTCGCGCCCTTTTCGTCGGTGGAGCCGTGGATCTGGCCACCGCGGATGCCGCCGCCGGCGAGCACGCAGCTGAAGGCGGCCGGATGGTGGTCGCGACCGTCGTTGGCGTTGATCTCCGGCGTGCGACCGAATTCGGTGGCGAGCACGACCAGGGTTTCCTGGAGCAGGCCGCGGCTTTCGAGGTCGGCGAGCAGGGTGCTCATCGCGGTGTCGAGTTCCTCGCAGAGTTCGGGCACGCGGGTGAAGTTGGCATTGTGGGTGTCCCAGCTGCCGAAGCTGACCTCGACGAAGCGGACACCGTGTTCGACGAGTCGGCGGGCCAGCAGGCAGCCCTGTCCGAAGCGGTCGGTTCCATACTTCTCGCGCAGGGCGTCGGGTTCCGAGGCGAGGTCGAAGGCCTTCAGTTCCTCGCTCTTCATCATCTTCACCGCGTCGTCATACATGTCGCTGTAGGCGCGCACGTTTTTGACGTCGTAGGTTTCGGCGAACTTGCGGTCGAGCTGCTTGGCGATCTCGAGGCGGCTGGTGAAGCGGTCCTCGGTGAACCAGCCGTTGCGACGCACGTTGGCGAGGCCACCCTCGGGGTTGTTGAGCATCAGCGGCGCGAAGCGCGATTCAAAGAAGCCGGCGCCTGGGTGGCGGCTGTCGTTGCCGATCATGACGCTGCCGGGCAGGGTGGGGTTGCCGCGGTCCTGGAACTTCTGCAGCCAGGCGCCCATGGAGGGGTGGCGGATGGAGCTGCGCAGGGTGTAGCTCGTGTGCATGAAGTAGTTGCCCTGCTCATGCGCGCCCTGGGTGGAGCTCATCGAGCGGATGATGGCCAGCTTGTCGGCCTGGCGCGCCAGCAGCGGCAGGTTCTCGCTGAGCTGGATGCCGTCGACCCGGGTCTTGATCGTCTTGGTCAGGCCCATGACGTCCGAAGTGGCCGGCTTCGGATCCCAGGTGTCGAGGTGGCTCATGCCGCCGTTCATGTACAGGTAGATGACATTGCGGGCGGTGGCGGCCTGGCGAGCCGTGCTGGCGTCCTTGCCGGCAGCAAGGGCCCTGCCGCCAAAGGTCTGCAGAGCGGTGACGCCGAGGAAACTCTGCGCGGCACCGGTCAGAAACTGGCGGCGGCCGAAGGGGGTGGAGGTGGGGTTCATGCGATGGGGAGGTTTTTCACGCGCCGAAACGGGGGGCTGCCCGCCGACCTTGCAGAAAAATGCAGGTCCCGGACGCCGGCGGGTCTCGCGGGCCGGGTGGCGGCTGTTTTCCCTTGAAGGCGAACGTTCGCGCGCCGTTGGTTCAACATGCAACGCCGCACCCTTCTTGCCGCCGCCGCTGCCGCGGTGGTTTCGCCTGCCGCCCGTGCCGCTGCCGCGCCCCTGCGCGCCGCCCAGATCGGCTCGGCCCATCCGCATGCGGCCGGCAAGCTGGCCGCCCTGCGCAGCTTGAACGCGCTCTGGGAGGTGCTGGGAGTGAGCGAGTCCGATGCCACCCAGCGCGCGCGGGTGGAGAAATCGGCGCCGTATGCAGGACTGCCCTTCCTGGCGGAGACGGACCTGCTGGCGTTGCCCGGGTTGAAGGCCGTGGCGGTCGAGACCCGGCTGGAGGAGGCCTGCGCCACGGCCCGGCGCTGCCTGCAGGCGGGGCTGCATGTCCATCTCGACAAACCCGGGGCGATCGATCACGCGGAATTCAGGGCGATGCGCCTGGAGGCCGAGTCGCGCGGACTGACCGTGCAAATGGGCTACATGCTGCGCTACAACCCGGCCTTCGAGCTGCTCTTCCGCGCCGTGCGCGAAGGCTGGCTCGGTGAGATCACCGAGATCGATGCCGCCATGGGCAAGCTGGCCGAACCCAGCACACGCGGGGCGATCGGCAAACTGCAGGGCGGCGGCATGTTTGAGCTCGCCTGCCATGTCATCGACGCCGTGGTGACCCTGCTGGGGCCGCCGGACGGTGTGACGGCGTTTTCGACGCCCACGCGGCAGGACGGCGTCAAGGACAACCAGATGGCCGTGCTGCGGTATCCCCGTGCCGCGGCGGTTGTGCGCTGCAATCACGCCGACCCCTTTGGCGGCCCGCGCCGGCGCTTCAACGTCACCGGCACCGAAGGCACCTTCGAGATCCTGCCCCTGGAATCCGGGCGCGTTCAGTTGTCACTCGCGCAGGCGCGTGGCGGCTACAAGAAGGGCACGCAGTCGATCCAGCTTGAGGTGCCCAAGGGCCGCTACGACCTGGAGTTTGTCGATCTGGCGGCGGTGGTCCGGGGCGAGAAGAAGCTGGCCTGGGATGCCGCCCATGACATCGCGGTGCACGACACCGTGCGCCGTGCGGCGGGCCTGGACTAGACTGACGGTGCCGCGACCGAGTGGTGATGGGTCGCCGTCTGGGGGGTCCGGGAGGGGGGGAGGGGAACCCGGTCGGGTCATTTCCCGAAATCTCGACGGTTCCCGCTCGTTAGCTTGGCCTGAGTCCGTTCCAACCTGTCATGCGTTTTTGCCTCCTCTCCCTCCTTGCCTCGACGGTGCTGGCCGTCGCGGCACCGCCCAACGTCGTGGTGTTCCTGGTCGACGACCTCGGCCAGCGCGATCTCGGCTGTTATGGCAGCACTTTTTACGAGACGCCGAATGTCGACCGACTGGCGCGCGAGGGCGTGCGTTTCACCGACGGCTATGCGTCATGTCCGGTGTGCTCGCCGACGCGGGCGGGGTTGATGACGGGCATGTGGCCGCAGCGCACGGGCATCACCGATTACATCGGCGCGCCGCTCAAGCCGGACCTCTGGAAGCGCAACACCAAGCTGCTGCCGGCACCCTACAGCGATCGCCTTTCGCTCGATGCCCCGACGCTCGCCAAGGCGATGAAGCAGGCGGGTTACGCCACCTTCTTTGCCGGCAAGTGGCACCTGGGTCCGGAGGGCTGGTGGCCGGAGAATCAGGGGTTTGACGTCAACAAGGGCGGCATTGACCGCGGCGGTCCCTACGGTGGCGGCAGGTATTTCTCGCCCTACGGCAACCCGCGCCTCGACGACGGACCGGAGGGAGAGCATCTGCCCGATCGCCTGGCCCGCGAGACCGCGGCGTTTGTTGAACGGCACAAGGACCGCCCCTTCTTCGCCTACTTCTCGTTTTATTCGGTGCACACCCCGCTCATGTCGCGTGAGGACCTGCGTAACAAATACGAGGCCAAGCGCCAGCGGCTCGGCCTGCAGGAAAAGTGGGGGCGCGAGCATGAACGCGACGTCCGCCTCGTGCAGGAGCACGTGGTCTATGCCGGCATGGTCGAAGCGATGGATCAGGCGGTCGGCACCGTGCTTGCCAAGCTCGACGCCCTCGGCCTCGCCGAGAACACCCTGGTCGTCTTCACCAGCGACAACGGGGGTCTCTCGACCAGCGAGGGTTGGCCGACCTCGAACCTGCCCCTGCGCGGAGGCAAGGGCTGGATGTATGAGGGCGGCATTCGCGAGCCCTGGATCATTCGCTGGCCGGCCGTGGTCCAGCCCGGCCGGGTGGCGGGCACGCCGGTGAGCAGCCCCGACCTGTTTGCCACGCTGCTGGATGCCGCCGGTGCCAAGCCCGCTGCGGGCCAGGTGCTCGACGGTGCCAGCCTGCTGCCCGTGCTGCGCGGCGGTGACCTGCCGGAGCGCGCCCTGTTCTGGCATTACCCGCACTACGGCAACCAGGGCGGCGCGCCGGCGGCGGCCGTCCGGCGGGGCGACTGGAAACTCATCCACTGGTTCGAGGACGACAAGGTCGAACTGTTCAACCTTGCCAAGGACATCGGCGAACAGAATGACCTCGCCGCTGCCGAGCCCGAGCGTGTTGCGCGGCTGAAAGCCGAGTTGCAGGCCTGGCAAAAGGAGGTGGGAGCCCGGTTTCCGATTCCCAATCCCTCTTACGATCCCGCCAAACCCAGCGGTCGCGCCGCCAACCGGGTCGCCGCCCCCGGGGCCAAGAAAAAGAAATCCTGAACCCCTGGATTCCTGCCTGTCCGGTTTTCGCCACCCGCGCGGGTCATCCTCGTCCACCCACCTCTGATCTCATGCGCTCCCTGATCCTTCTGCTCACTGCCCTGGCCGGTTTCGCCCGTGCCGCGGACCGCCCCAATTTCCTCTTCATCCTCGTCGATGACCAGTCACCCTTCGACCTGAAGGTCTATGATCCAAAGTCGCCCCTGGAGACGCCGAACCTCGACCGGCTCGCGGCCGAGGGCATGGTGTTCGACGGCGCCTACCACATGGGCTCTTCCTCCGGCGCGGTGTGCTCGCCCTCGCGCCACATGATCATGAGTGGTCGCACGGTCTGGCACCTGCCGGTCTCGCCCTGGGGACAAAAGACCTCGCCGCCCCAGCTGGAGCAGAACACGACACCGGCCGTCTTCAATCGCGCCGGTTATGCGACGATGCGCACCTGCAAGCAGGGCAACAGTTACGAGGCCGCCAACCGCCTGTTCACGGTTCGTCATGACGCCAGCAAGCGAGGCGGCGATGACGAGTCGGGCAGTACCTGGCATGGCGACCGGGTCATGGACTACCTGGGCGACCGTCAGGCCGGGGCGGAGAAGGCTCCCTTCCTGATTCATTACGGCTTCTCGCACCCGCACGACACCCGCGACGGACGGCCCGAGTTGCTCGCCAAGTATGGCGCGGTGAATCACGCTGATCCCGACACGCTGCCTTCGCTGCATTCGCGCCAGCCGGTGCTGCCCGGCAACTACCTGGCCGGACATCCCTTTGACATGACGCATGCCGACGTGCGCGACGAGGTGTCGGTCAGCGGCGTCTGGAAGCGGCGCGACGAGGCCAGCATCCGCAACGAGATCGGCCGCGAGTATGCCTGTGCCGAGAACATCGACATTCAGATCGGCCGGGTGCTGGAGAAATTGAAGGCGATGGGTGAACTCGACAACACCTACATCATTTACACCGCCGACCACGGCATCTCGATTGGCCGCCACGGTCTGATGGGCAAGCAGAACCTCTACCAGCACACCTGGCGCGTGCCCTTCATCGTCAAGGGCCCCGGCGTCAAGCCGGGCAGCCGCGCGGAAGGCAACATCTACCTGCTCGACATCCTTGCCACCCTCTGCGACCTGGCCGGCATTCCCGCGCCTGAGAGCAACGAGGGCATCAGTTTCCGGCCGGTGCTGGAAGGGAAGGTCGATCGCGTGCGCGAGGTGATGTATGGCGCCTACTCGGGCGGCAGCAAGCCGGGCATGCGCTGCGTCAAGCAGGGCGACTGGAAACTCATCCGCTACGAGGCGCCCGACCGTGGGGTCAATGAAGTGCAGTTGTTCAACCTTGCCGAGAACCCCGAGGAATGGCTGCCCGAACACCACGACCCGAAACTGGCCGATCTGGCCGGCATCCGGCCTTCCCCCAAGCAGACGAACCTCGCCAAGGATTCCGCCCATGCCGGCAAGCTGGCCGAGATGCAGGCCTTGCTGCTGGCCGAGATGCGCCGTCTCGACGATCCCTGGCGTTTCAGCGACCAGCCTGCCGATGACCTTGTGCCGCC
>JAUREI010000197.1 GCA_030827515.1 Prosthecobacter sp.
GCAGGCGGTGGCCGATCAGGCCACGGCGATGTGGGGTCTTGGTCTCGGTCGGGGCGACACCCTGGAGTATCAGGACGGTGCCGGTCGCAGCCTGCGCGTTGAACTCGCCGGGATGCTTGCCGGTTCGGTGCTGCAGGGCAAGATGATTGTCAGCGAGACCGCCTTCCTGAAGGCCTATCCTGACACCGCCGGCTACCGCTTCTTCCTCATCGAGACTCCGCCCGAAAAGGCCTCGGAGGTGTCCGCCCACCTGACCCGTCAGTTGGAGAAGCGCGGCCTCGCCCTCGAACCGGCCCGGCAGCGACTCGAGACCTTCCTGAGCGTGCAGAACACCTACATCGGCATCTTTACCGTGCTTGGCGGTCTCGGCGTCCTGCTCGGCACGGCGGGTCTCGGTATTCTTGTTTCGCGCCACGTGCTGGAGCGACGTGGGGAACTCGGCCTCATGCAGGCGGTGGGTTTCCTGCCCGGCGCCCTGCGGCGTCTTGTTCTCGGCGAACACGTGTTCCTGCTGACCGCCGGTCTTGTGCTCGGTGTTGTCAGCGCCCTGCTCGCCGTCTGGCCGGCGCTCCGCCAGGGGGGCAGCGAGCTGCCGCTCAGTTTCCTCGGCCTGCTGCTCGCCACCGTCTTTGTCTTTGGCGTCGCCGTCTGTGCCGCCGCGGTGCAGGCGGCGATCCGCGGGCGGTTGATCGATGCCATCCGCCGGGAATGAGGGGAGTCGCAGAAGCCAACGACGGAGAATGCTGCGTGGGCTATATCCGCCCCCGCAATCTCTGCAACAGCCCATACGTGTGAGGCGTAAAGGACTGGCGTAACGCCCCCATGTTAATTCGAACTTCGTCCTGTTTCCTCCTCACTGCCCTCGGCTTATCCGCCGCCGATCCGGCGGGCAAGGCGGTCTATGACCAGCAGTGCGCCAACTGCCATGGCCCGGCCGGTGAAGGGGTGGCGGAGGAGTATGACGAACCGCTCTACGGCGACCGCAATGTCGAATGGCTGGCGCGTTATATCGACCGCAACATGCCGGAGGAGGACCCGGATCGGGTCAAGGGGAAGGATGCGGTGAAGGTGGCGCAATACATTTATGACGCCTTCTACTCACCGGCGGCCCGCGAGAAGGTGCGGCCCTCGACCATCGCCTTTTCACGCCTGACGGTGCGTCAGCACCAGCAAAGTGTTGCCGACCTGTTCGCCAGCTTCCGCGGTCGTAGCGTGGTCACGCAGACCGGCGGTTTGCGCGCGCGCTATGAGTCGCCCGATCCCAAGGCGCCGGAGGAAAAGGACGAGAAGGGCAATCCCAAGCGCAAGCCGAACAAAAAAATCGAGCGACAGGATGCCACCCTCAACTTCCAGTTCGGCTCGGCCAGTCCGATGGGTGAGGAACTCGATGCGAACGAGTTCCGCATTGAGTGGAACGGCTCGGTGTTCGCCGAGGAGACCGGGGTTTATGAGTTCTTCGTCAAGACCGAGAACGGCGTGCGCGTCTGGCTGAACCAGGAGCTCGACGTCAAGCTGATCGACGGCTGGGTGAGCAGCGGCACGATGACCGAGCACCGCGGCAGCCTGTTCCTCCTGGGCGGTCGCCACTACCCGCTGCGGGTGTCCTTCTTCAAATACAAGGACAAGAGCGCCAGCATCGCCCTCGAATGGAAGCCGCCGCACCGGCCGCGCGAGGTGATCCCGAGCCGATACCTGTCGCCGCAGGGCGCGCGCGAGCTCTTCGTCAGCGCCGCCGCTTTTCCGCCCGATGACGCCAGCGCCGGTTACGAGCGCGGGGTCTCGGTCTCCAAGGGCTGGGACGAGGCGGTGACGCAGACCGCCATTGAGGCGGCCGACTTCCTGATTGCCCGGCTCGACCGCTATGCGCAGACGAAGCCCGAGGACGCGGATCGCGAGGCCAAGGTGAAGGCCTTCCTGCGCACGTTCGCCGGTCGCGCCTTCCGTCAGCCGCTCACCGATGCCGAGGCGGCGGCGCTCATCGATGCCCGCTTTGCCGAGGGCACGCACCTGCCGACCGCGGTGCGCCGCACGGTTCTGCACGTGTTGATGTCGCCCCGCTTCGTCTATCCGGAACTCGCCGGTGACAACGACTGGCGGGTGGCCTCGCGCATTGGCCTGGCCCTGTGGGACTCGCTGCCGAGCGAGGACCTGCAGCGACCCGCCGAGCGCGGCGAACTGCGCACCGACAAGCAGGTGCGCGAACGTGTTCGCAAGGTGCTGGGCGACCCCCGCACGCGCGCCAAGCTCCACGCTTTCTTCCACCACTGGCTGCACCTCGACAAGGCCGAGGACCTGGCCAAGGATCCCAAGGCCTACCCGGGCTTTGACGAGGCGATTGCCGCCGACCTGCGCGCCTCGCTCGGTCTTTTTCTCGATGAGGTGGTCTGGGGCAAGGACTCCGATTACCGTCGCCTGCTGACCGACGACACGGTCCTGCTCAACGAGCGCCTGGCCAAGTTCTACGGCGTCGAACTGCCCGCCGGCGAGGCCGAGTTCCGCCCGGTGTCCCTCGATCCCGCCCAGCGCGCCGGCGTGCTCACCCATCCGCTGCTGCTCAGCGCCTTCGCCTATTACAAATCGTCGTCGCCCATTCACCGCGGGGTCTTCCTGACCCGCAACGTGCTGGGTCGCTCCCTGAAGCCGCCGGTGACGGCGATCCAGTTCATGGACGACAAGTTCGATCCTAGCCTGACGATGCGCGAGAAGGTTACCGAGCTGACCAAGAGCGAAAACTGCATGGCCTGCCATGGTATCATCAATCCGCTCGGTTTCGCCCTCGAGCAGTTCGACGCCACCGGCCGCCACCGCAGTGTCGACAACGGCAAGCCGGTGAACAGCGTGTCCGAATACCTCACGGCCGACGGCCAGAGCGTCAAGCTCACCGGTGCGCGCGACGTTGCCCGTCACGCCCTCGAGACGCCCTCCGCCCAGCGCGCCTTCGTTGAGCAGCTCTTCCAGGCCCTGATCAAGCAGCCGGTCGCCGCCTACGGCCCGGGCCTGCTCGACCGCCTGCAGGCGCGCTTTGTCGAGAGCCGCTACAACATCCAGGAACTCATCGTAGAAATCACCACCGCCGCCGCCCTGCACGGCCTCGGCGACACCCCCGGAACCTGACGCCATGAAACGCCGCACCTTCTTGCAAAGCCTGTCCCCCCTGCTGCTGCCCTTCACCGGCGGCCTGCCCTCGCTGCGTGCCGAGGATGGTCCTGCGCCGCAGCGGCTCGTCTTCATGTTCAGCCCGAACGGCATCGTGCCGCCCAACTTCTGGCCGGATGCCCCTGCCGAGGGCGATGCCTTCCAGTTGAAGCCGATCCTGCAGCCGCTCGCCGGCTTCAAGGATCGCCTGCTCATGGTGCAGGGCATCAGCAACAAGGTCCGCGGCGATGGCGACGGCCACCAGCGCGGCATGAGCTGCCTGCTCACCGGCATTGAACTCTTCGCCGGCAACATCATGGGCGGCGGCGGTCAGCCGGCCGGCTGGGCCAAGGGTCCGTCCATTGACCAGGTCATCAAGACGAGGCTGCAGGCGAACCCGAAGACCAAGACCCGCTACGGCAGTCTTGAGCTCGGCGTCAACGTGCCCGACCGCGCCGATCCCTGGACGCGCTGGGTCTATGCCGATGCCAACAAGCCCGTCGCTCCTGTCTCCGATCCCTACCAGCTGCTCTCCCGTCTCTACGGACAGACCAAGGACCGTGAGCACCTCAAGAGCGTGCTCGACGACGTCGGCAGCGATTTGAAGCAGCTTTCCGCCCACCTGCCGGCCGCCGACCGCGCCCTGCTCGAGGAGCACGCCACGCTTGTGCGCGCCATGGAAAAGGAACTCCAGGAGGACGTCGCCGCCCGCAAGTTCCGCCACGCGCCGCCGAAGCTCGAGGACAACGTCGCCCTCGACAACGACCAGATGCCCAAGCTCAGCCGCATGCAGATCGACCTGCTGGTGAACGCGCTCGCCAACGACCTGACCCGCGTGGCGACCCTGCAGTACACCTCGTCGGTCGGCGGTGCCAAGATGCGCTGGCTCGACATCCAGGAAGGCCACCACGACCTCTCCCACGACCCCGACATGAACACCGGCTCCCAGGAGAAGCTGACCAAGATCAACACCTGGTTCTGCCAGCAGCTCGCCTACCTCGCCGAGCGCCTCGACGCCATCCCCGAGCCCGGCCACACCGGCTCGATACTCGATCACACCCTCATTGTCTGGACGAACGAGCTCGGCAAGGGCAACTCGCATGCCCTCGACAACATCCCCTTCGTCTGCCTCGGCAAGGCGCCAGGGGTGCGCTCGAACCGGCTCGTCCAGTTCGACAAAGCCGCCCACAACCGACTGCTGCTCACCTTCGCCCGCACCATGGGCGTCGAGCTGCCCACCCACGGCAATCCGGCGATGTGCGAGGGCGGGGCGCTGGAGCTGAGCTGAGGGCGAAGAGCATGGAGAGGGTGAACCGCAGACGTCGCAGAGGGGCGCCGTAGCGGAAGTCGGGAGACTTTCCGGCTTGCTGGCTGCGCTGCCGATTGGAAGATCCGATTGATTCCATGCGTCCGACGAAGACGTCTGATCCGCCCGCCCCCCGGCTCAAGCCGCCCCTGCGTCTCCTGCCACCAACCCTCGGAACTCCGCCTCACTGAGCACTTTGACCCCGAGTTTGGTCGCTTTGTCGAGTTTGCTGCCGGCTTCGTCGCCGGCGAGCAGGTAGGTGGTTTTGCCGCTGACGCTGGTGCTGACTTTGCCGCCGTGGGCGCGGATGAGGTCGGCGATCTCTTCGCGGGGCTGGCTGAGGGTGCCGGTGAGCACCCAGGTGGTGCCCTTGAGGCTGTCGCCGACAGCGGCGACTTCGCGCTGGGTGAAGGTGAGGCCGGCGCTGCGCAGGCGGTCGAGCAGGGCGACGTTGACCGGGTCGCGGAACCAGGCGTGGATGCTGGGGGCGACGACCGGGCCGATGTCGGGGCACTGGGTGAGTTCCTCGATGCTGGCGGCGGCGAGGGCGTCGATGCCGCCGAAGTGTTCCATCAACGTGCGCGCGGCGGTGGCGCCGACGTGCAGGATGCCGAGGCCGAAGACGAGTCGCCAGGGTGGCTGGTTCCTGCTCTCGGTCAGGGCCTTTAGCAGGTTGTCGATGCTTTTGGCGCCCTGGCGTTCCAGCCCGGCGAGGCGCAGGGCGTCGAGGTCGTAGAGGTCGGCGGCATCGCGGACGAGGCCGGCATCGACGAGTTGGGCGACGACGGATTCGCCGAGGCCGCGGATGTCCATGGCACCGCGGGCGGCGAAGTGTTCGAGGCGGCGTTTGACGACCTCGGGGCAGTGCGGGTTGGGACAGCGGATGGCGACCTGTTCCTCGTCCTGATGGGCGGCAGTGCCGCAGACGGGGCAGTGGGTGGGGCGGGGGATCGGGGTTTCGGCGCCGGTGCGTGCGGCGGTCTGCACCTGGACGACGGCGGGGATGATTTCGCCGGCCTTTTCGATGACGACGAGGTCGCCGACGCGGATGTCCTTGCGTTCGATCTCCTCGAAGTTGTGCAGGGTGGCGTTGCTGACGGTGGAGCCGCTGAGGAAGACGGGCTCGAGGCGGGCGACCGGGGTGAGGGCGCCTGTGCGGCCGACCTGGATGTCGACGGCCAGCAGGCGGGTCTCGGCCTGCTCGGGCTGGAACTTGTAGGCGATGGCCCAGCGCGGGGCCTTGCTGGTGGCGCCGAGATCTCTCTGGTCGCTGAAGCGGTCGACCTTGATGACGGCGCCGTCGGTCTCGTAGGGCAGGTCGTGGCGCAGGGTGTCGAGCTCGCGAATGGCGTCGAGCAGGCCCTCGGCGCTGTCGGCTGACCAGACGCGTTCGGCGCGGCGGAAGCCGGCCTTGGCGAGCAGGGCCTGGACGTCCTGCTGGGACTGC
>JAUREI010000243.1 GCA_030827515.1 Prosthecobacter sp.
CAGTTCTCTTGCGCATCCCCTGACCCGCTGTTGAGCGCACTGAAGGCCACCTGCCCACTGCCATTGGTCCCCACCACCCGCTGCGCAAACGTGTAGTACGGCGCGGCGTTCAGGATGTTGGACCATTCGGCGTCATACACCGAGGACAGGACCGTTGTAATCAGGCTGTCGCTCCAGCGTGACGAGCCCACCGCGTCCATGAACTCGCGGGTATCGCTGATCAACTGCCCACGGGTAATCGCCATACGTTAGGCTCCCTTCCGCGCACGGGACCGGCGCTTCGGCAAGGCGGCCGACGGATCGACCTGATCCAGCACCTCGGCCATCGCCTCCTCCAAGACCGCCGCCACCGGCGCCACACTGTTATGCGTCAGCACCGCGTCGGCCATGCGCCGCACTTCCTCGCGGTTCGACTGACGGAACACCTTGGCCACATACGCCGGCGCATCGTCCAAGGGGCAATCCATCGGCAGATAGCCAATGATGTCAAACGTGCTATCGGGCGGCAATTCGCCCGACTGCACAAAGCGCCACCGCGCATCCTCTGGCTGCCACTGGAACAGGATCGCCCACTGCGGCCCCGCATGGGGCGTGTGGCGCAGGCTCAACCCCGCATGGACGCGCTTCAGGCGATCCATGATCAAGGGCGAGGGTTCCGGCTGTCCACGGTCGTTCAGAATGATCGGAGGCATAAGCGAAGAATGAGAGGTCCAACTGACGCCCGCCACCGCGAGCGCCAGCCGACCTGTTCCGTATTACTTCTGTATTACTCCTGCACCAACAGTTCGACGTTCACCGTCAGGTCCACCTCAGCGGTGGTGACGGTGTCGGTCGTCGTCACCTCAAAGCGAATCGTGTCGCCCGTATCCAGCAGGAGCTGGGCGTCGGTGAGCGTGGAGAGCAGCGTCACCGCCGTCCCTTCGTTCGCTGTCAAGGCTTCCAAGTTGATGTTCCCCGTCAGCGCCACCGCCGCATTGGCGGAGGCATCGTACTTCTGCAACACGCCAAGGATCGTACCGCCCGTGGAGGCCGGCACGACCAAGGCCGAAATCACCGCCCCCGCAATCCGACACTTCGCCGGATGCCCGCCGAAGTTGTACTGCGTGGTGGTGCTATTGCCGATGGCGGCATCGCACGCGCCGACCAACAGCGTCGAAGCAATGCCAAACCGTCCCGGCTTTGGTCGAAAGAAGTTAAAGCTCATGTGCGTTCCTCAGAGGGCATCGACAGGGGTGAGCGCCGGACCCTCCGACGCCCACCCGCTATCACGTTAGATGTGGCTGTAACGTGCCGTATCGACGTAGCCCGTGATCGAGCCATGGCTGTTGCGTGCCAAGCACGCGAGGTTGCCGTACCAGCCATAGGTCGTCTCGAACGCATCGCGGCCCTGCAACCAGCGCCACGGCCCTGCGCCCTCGAACTCCACAAAGCCCCAATCCTTCGCATCCACCCACGCCAGCGACGGGATGTGGAGGAGATAGATGGTGCCTGCGGGGACGTAGTAGTCCTGGACGAGCGGGATGCCGCACACTTCCAGCGCCTTGTAGCCACCCTTGATGGTGGTCGCAAACTCGCTGGCGGTGAAACGGCGCTGGCCGACCATGGACTCCATGAGCTTCTTTGCAAGCCCCGGCGTGGTCATGAGCAGGAAGTCCTTCGGACGCACCATCGCGTCCTTGCCCGAACGACCGCTGATGCGCTGAATGAGATCCCAGATGTCCGATTCGGTCGGCTGGTTCGCATCCGGCGTATCGGTGCCGGCCACCAAGCGCGTCGCATCCCAGATGCTGTAGGAGGCGTTGCTGATGCCATGGAGCGAGGCATAGCCGTTGCCACGGTTGGTGATGTTGATGAGCCCGTTCATCGCGTTGCTGTACGACGTATCGCTCGCCGTCGCCTTCACGATGAAGTCGGTGGCCGCCATACCGCTGATGGCCGAGCCGAGCGTCAGGACTGCCGTGTCACCGGAGTTGGTGATCGCGGTGATCTGCGCACGGCCGAGCACGACCGGCACGGACGGGGTGGAAGTCACGTCCATGACGGCGATGTAGTCGCCCACGGACAGGAGCAGGTTGCCCTGCCCAGCGCCCGCCACACCGTACGGCGCGGACACGTCGAGCGAGGTGGTGCTGTTCACCACGTCAATCACGGCGACGATACCGTCCGACTTGTTGTGGAGCGCCTGCTGCATGAGCAGGGTCGAGGCGTCCTTAATTTCCTCCATCGTCTTCTTGGCGATGGTGGTGAAGGCCGCGTCCTTGCTCTGGGTGCCGACGAAGGCCAGTCCGTCGACCTGACGGGTGGTGTAGGCACGGACCACGCCGACGTTGGCCTGCACTTCCGTCGCCGTCGTGTCGGGCGGGAAGTAGCCATTCGGCGAGAACGTGGCACCAGCCGGACGACCGACCACCACGTCGAAGAACACGTTGTTACCACCCCAGCGCATGTTGCGCGGGCCACCCGCACGGCCCTTTTCGAGCTGGGCGAGGAGCGGGGTCACAAGGTTCTGGACCTTCTCACGGAACTGCGAATACACATTCTTCAGGAGGCCAGTCAGTTCGGCATCGCTGATAATCGTTGGTGCGGGCATGAGGTATCCCTAGCAAAAACTTTAACGGAGGGATGCCAAGACTTCGCTCAACGCGCTGTCCACGGCATCGTCGATGGTCGCGGGTTTCGCGGCTCGCTTGGGGGCGGCTGTCTCCTTGGCGGCGCTAGCCCCAACGGGCTTGAGCTGCTGTCCAAGGGCACGCTTCGCTTTCTGCGAGGCAACCCGAGCGCTGGCAATGTCGATCACATCAGCCGAAGTCGGTTTGGATGTGGGCTGACCTGCCGAACGCCGATTGTGCTCGAACTGCGCCCATGGCGCCAAGTCCTGCACAACGTACTCCTTCACCGCCTGATAGCGTGATGCGGGAATGTACGGCACCCCGCCGGGTCCCGTTTCCACATGCGCTTGCATGGCGTACATCATCCGGTTGGACAGTTCATCCATCGACACACTCGGCAGGCTTTGCGCAATAAGCGACAACGCCGGTTCGATCTGGCCCTGATAGAACGTCTGTCCTTCGGTACTAATCTTGGCGACTTCCTGCTCCAATCGCCACTCCTGCAACTGCTGCTCGGCGCGTTCCGCCCGACGCTCTGGGGCGTTCTCGTTGGCGTAGGCGTCCCGCACCGCATAGAAAAACTCGTCATCGGTCAACAGGCGCTCAATCTGCGATTCCCGCTCCGCGAGGATCTGCGCGATTTGTTCGCGCTCCGACTGCACCGCCTGTGCCTGCTGTTCAATCTCTTTGACCTTCGCCTCGCGCTCTTGGTTGTACACGCCCCACTGCGCGAGTTTCACCACCTGATCCAGCCGATCTTGGCGCACCTTCCCATTCGCCTTGTACTCCACGATGAGGGCCGGTACTTCGACCTCCCCCTCCGCGTCGCGCAAGACAAACTCCGTCGCCAGTCCATCCTCAACGACGGGGACGGCGACAAAGCCTTCAGGGAGCGCTACGCCTTCGGCGTCCGCTTCGTTGACGGCTTCGCCGTCTTCGCTGGCGTCTTCGCCGGCGACTTCGGCGTTGCCTTCACTGACTTCTTCGCTGGCTTCGCTGGCGCTTTCGGCGCTGGCGGATTCGCCGTCGCTGATGGCCGCTTTCGCG
>JAUREI010000046.1 GCA_030827515.1 Prosthecobacter sp.
CCTGAGCCGCAGACTCCGGCAATGCCAGTTGCCTAACAAAAAACGTGTCTTGTATCCAGAAGCCTCACCGTTCCAGCAGCCAGGCGAGCAGGGCGAGGAAATCCGCCTCGGGGATGGTCTGGGCGAAAACGGGCGGCATGAGCGAGATCGGCTGCACCTCGTCCGTGGCGACGTCGCGCTTGGCGACGCGGGTTTCGCGGCCGGTGGCGTCGGCGAGCACGAGCACCTGGCCGGACACGGCTTTCAGGAACCCGCTGAGTGTCATTCCATCCTTGAGCGTGAGCAAGTGCAGATGGAAGTGGGCGTCGACGTTGCGGTTGGGATCGAGGATGTCCTCGCAGAGGCGCGCGACACCGCGCGTGCCGATGCCATCGAGCTGCGGGCCGATCAGGCCGCCCAGGCCTCCGATCTGGTGGCAGGCGGCACAGTGGGTCTGGAACACCGCCGCGCCGGCGGCGGCATCGGGTTTGCGCGCGCCAAAGGCGGTGGTGCGCGCGGCGATGAGTTTGTCGAGTTGCCGGCGTTGCTCGGGCGACACCGGCAGGGGAGGCGGCGCGGGCCGCGACGGCAGGTAGGCCGACAACCGATCGCGCAAGCCGACCGGGCCCTGAGGTCCGATCAGCACGGCGAGCTGTTGCAGGGTCTGGGTGGTGTCATCGGCGAAGGCCTCCACCTTGATCACGGCCGGCTCGATGCGGGTGAGCCCCAGCCAGGCATAGGCCTTGCCGTCATCGCCATCGACGATCTCGAGTTGCACGGACCGCCCCGCGTGCGCTTCGAGATCGATCTCGAAGCGTTGGGCGGTGTCGCTGCGTGGCGGATCGGCGCGGGCCAGCTCGCGGCCATCGTCCGCGGCGATCACACGGACATGATTTCTGTCGTGCGGCGGTGTGTTCGGCGGACCGCGATGGCCGTTGATCCAGAGCGTGAGTTTGGCCGGTGCCGGAAACGCCAGGGATTGCAGGGTGCCGGTGCGGCTTTCCTCCGCGCCACCGCCCTGGCCCATGCTCTGAAGCACGCGCGCCTCCGTGCCGTCGCCACAGGGTCGCGACCGCAGCGACCAGGCCGGCGTCGGTGCCTGCTGCGGGAGGGCTCTCCAGACGGGCACCACGTCCTCAGTCTCGGCCAGCACGGCTTCGGCAACGGCCACCAGCGCCTCCTGAAACGCAGCCGGCGGGGTGCGCCCGGCTTCCTGAAAACCCTCGTGCAGGGCCTGCAATCCGGGCAGGGATCGCCGCGGGTCCAGACGATTCACCGAGGCACCGATGGCGTGACGGATGCTGGCGTCGTCGCCATGCCTCGCGATCTGGCGGTTGGCGGCGGGGTTCCCGGCCTGTGAGCTGGCCGCAAGATAGCGCGAGACCTCGACACCGGGCGTCGCAAAAAGCACCTCGCGGAACCAGTCGCTCCCAAGCGCCTCCCGGTTGCGCTCGCGCCAGACGGGATTGGTGAAGACGAGCGGTTGCGCGAGGAAGTCGCGCAGCAACAGGCGCAGGGCGTGAACCAGATGCGTGTCGTCAGGACCATTCCAGGGCCGTGCCGGCTCGGAGGGCTGTCCGCCGAGCATGCCATGGAGCAACTGCACCAGGTCGCTGACGACATGCCCCGCCCAGCGCGGGTCATCGGCCAGAAACTCCGGCCGCTGCAGCAGGTTGGCGGTGGCGGCGCGCAGGGGTTCACTGCCGCGGTGGTCAAAGAGGATGCCGAGATTCCATTTTTCCCAGGGGTGCAGCCCCGTCTGGGTCCCAAGAATCCGGGCCGCATGCGACAGCACGAGGGCGTGTTCCCGGCCGGGCTTGTCCTCGGCCCATGACCCACCGGTGTGCAGGGTGCGCATGACACTCGACACCGTCCAGCGTTCGCCGAGGGCCGACAGCGCCCACAGCGTCCAGGCGGTGCGCGGATTCAGCTCAACCTGCGGCCAGGCCTCGTGATCGAAGTCGCCCGGCTCGCTGTCCCAGGGGGCGAAGAACCGGTCTGGCCCTCGATCCCCCCTGGCGACGTAAGGGGTGTCGGGAGACAGCGGTCGGGCCACGTCGACCAGCCAGGTCGGGTCGCCCCGACGACGCACTTCCCCAAGCGCCAGGTTGCGCCGGGTCAGGTTTGGGCTGCCGAGTTCCCCGGCAATGGCGGCGGGCGGCATGCGGGTGAAATCGACGCTGGCCGGGCGGGGCACGTCCTTTTTCACCACGCGCCAGATGCGCCCGCGATGGCGGTCGCGCCCCGGATGATCGAGCGGCACTTCGTAGTGACCGATGATGCGATTGTAGAAGTCGGCCACATAAAGCGCGTGATCGGGCCCAAGCTGCAGGTCCACCGGTCGAAACCAGGGGTCGTCACTGACGATGAAGTCCGGCTGTTCGTTCGCCTTGGGTGTGCTGCCAAAACGGGTCACCTGGTCGCGGTTGACGCGCGAGGTGACAACGTTGCCCACGAAAACCTGATCATTCCAGTCCGGCCCCCAGACACCCCCATCGAGATGGACGATGCCGCAGATGCCGGTGCTGCCGTGGGTGTGCTCGCACATGACAGGCGCGAAGCCGAGGCCGTCATGCGGCTTGCCGAAACTCGGGTAGTGCGCGCCGCGAATGAGCTGGTAGACAGGAGCGCTGTGGCAGTCGGCGCTGTAAAGGTGGCCGTAGCGATCCCAGGCCAAACCAAAAGGATTCACCTGCCCGCGCGTCCAGACTTCCACCGCCGAACCGTCCGGCTTGAAGCGGAAGACGTTGCCGCTGTGCAGCTCGATGGGTTCCGGTTCCTCGGCTTGCGCGTCGGCCTGGCCCCGGTGCTCCGGACGCACGCGCAAGACCGAGGTGTTGTTGAAGCCGTGTGTGGCATAAACCCAGCCGTCGAGGCCGAGCCGGAAGCTGCTGCACATGCCATGGGTGTCCTTCTCATAGCCAAGCGGTCCAAACAGGATCTCTCGGATGTCGGCCTTGTCGTCGCCGTCGCTGTCGGCGAAATACCACAGATTCGGAATGCTCCAGGCAATGCAGCCGGCCTTGTGTTCCGGCCGGTGCCAGGGCAGCACGCCGGTGGGGATGTTCAGGCCGTCGGCAAAGACGGTCACCTTGTCGGCGCGGCCGTCGCCATCGCTGTCCTCGAGGATCTTGATGGCGTCGCGACTGTCCCGCACCCGCGTGCCCTGATCGTCGCTCCAGCGGCTGCGGTCGGCGCTGTAGGGATATTCGGCCGTGCTGCTCACCCACAACCGGCCGCGCGCGTCAAAGGCAAGATTGATCGGCTTGTCGATCACCGGCTCGCTGGCGAAAAGCTGGATCTCAAAACCCTCGGGCACGGTCAGCAGGGCGCGCTCCTCCTCGGGCGTCCTCGCCTCGGTCTCCCGCACGAGGCGGGTGTCGGCGGCGCGGCTGCCGGCGAGCAGGCCGAACAGGAGCAGGAAGTGACGCGGGGTCATGCGGCGACGCTGGCAGAAGGGTTGCGCTTTGCCAAGCGGGAAGCCGCGGCCGGCAATGTCGGCCGTGAACAGCCCGTAGGTTTCAGATGCGCCCGCTTCTCCTGCTCCCGATCCTTGCGGCGGTCCTGCCGCTCGCTGCCGCCACCGACATCGGTTCGCGCCGCGAACTGTTGGTCGACGACTTCCTCATCGAGCGCCTGGGCGGCGGCGCGCAACAGCGACTGCATCACCCCGAACCGAAGGAGGTGGTGCTGGTGCATGACGCACTCTGGGAGGGCAGCGGCAGCGGCTATCACAGCGTCTTCCAGGATGGCGACCGCTACCGCATGTATTACAAGGCCTGGCAGTTGACGGTAACGCCCGAGGGCAAGGTCAACACCGGCGCGCACCCGCTGTTCTGCTGCTATGCGGAAAGCACCGATGGCATTCGCTGGACCAAGCCGGAACTCGGGCTGCATGAGTTTCGCGGTTCCAAGGCGAACAACATCGTCATCCCCCACGGCCCGATGGGCGCGGTCAACCCCGACGGGGGTCATCCGGCGGTGTTCAAGGACGAGAACCCGGCGGCTCCCGCGGACGCGCGCTACAAGGCCATCGTCCGCTCCAACAAGCCGCACGGCCTGCTGGCGTTGAAGTCGGCCGACGGATTGCGCTGGTCACCGATGGCCGACGCGCCGGTCATCACCGAGGGTGCCTTCGATTCGCAGAACCTCGCCTTCTGGGATGGCCACAGCGGTGTTTACCGCGCCTACTGGCGCTACTTCACCGGCGGTGTCACCGAGGAAAAGAACTGGAAGCCGACCGGAGATCGCGCGATCCGCACGGCCACCTCGAAGGATTTCCTGCACTGGGAGAACGTCGAGAACCTGCGCTACACCGACTCGCCCGAGGAGCAACTTTACACGAACCAGGTCAAGCCCTACGCCCGCGCGCCCCACCTGCTCCTCGGCTTTCCGACCCGCTACGTCGAGCGCGGCTGGTCGTCCAGCACGCGGGCGCTGCCCGAGCGAGAGCACCGCGAGGCGCGATCGAAGGCGAGCGATCGCTACGGCATGGCGATCACCGAGGGCCTGTTCATGGCCAGCCGTGATGGCGTCACCTTCAAGCGCTGGAACGAGGCCTTTTTGCGGCCCGGCCCCGAGCGGCCCGGCACCTGGAATTACGGCCATCAGTATGTCGCCTGGCATCCGGTGATCACGAAGTCCGCCCTCGACGGCGCGCCCGACGAACTGTCCTTTTATGCCACCGAAAATTACTGGACCGACACCAGCAGCGCCGTGCGTCGCTACACCCTGCGGCTCGATGGCTTTGTCTCGGTCCACGCCCCGCTCAGCGGCGGTGAATTGCTGACGAAACCGCTGACCTTCTCGGGCAAAATCCTGAGCCTGAACTTCGCCAGTTCCGCCGCCGGCGGTGTGCGCGTCGAAATCCAGGATGCCGACGGCAAACCGATGCCGGGTTACCGTCTGGACGAGGCCGAGGAACAATTTGGAGACTCCATCGAGCGCGGCGTGGTCTGGAAGGGCGGCAGCGATGTGTCCGCGCTTGCCGGTCGCCCGGTGCGGCTGCGTTTCGTCCTGCGCGATGCCGATGTCTACGCCTTCCGTTTTCAGTGAAGCCGGCGCCGGCGAAAGAGCGGTGCCCGCACCGGCTTACCTTCGTCCATGCGTTGCTCTCTGATGCTGATCCTGTCGGTTGCCCTGAGTCTTCAGGCTGAATCCCATTGGCCGCAGTTTCGCGGTCCGAGCGGCCTCGGCGCCGGCACAGGGGAACCGCCGGTGGAGTTTGGTCCGGAACGCAATGTCCGCTGGCGGGTGCAGGTGCCGCATGGCCATTCGTCGCCCTGTGTGTGGGGCGATCGCATCGCCCTCACCGGACTGGAGGACGGACGCCTGCTGACCTTTTGCCTCGACCGCGCCAGCGGACGCGAACTCTGGCGCGCCGTCGCCCCGGCGAAAGCCGTGGAACCGGCCCATCGCATCGGCAGTCCGGCGGCGCCAACCCCGTGCACGGATGGCGAGCGCGTCTTCGCCTACTTTGGCTCGTTTGGCGTGCTGGCGTATGACTGGGAGGGCCGCGAACTCTGGCGCAAGCCCTTGCCAATGCCGATCGTCGAGTTTGGCACGAGCAGTTCGCCCATCGTGGTGGACGGACGGGTGATCGTGGTGGCCGACCAGGATGTGGGTTCCTTCATGCTGGCGCTCGATGCGCAAACCGGCGCGGAAGTCTGGCGCGTCGAACGCCCGGAATTTCGCCGCGGGTTCGCCACGCCCTTCCTCTGGGAACATGAACACGGCCGCGAACTCGTGGTGGTCGGCTCCCTGCAAGTCTGCGGCTACGATCCCGCCACCGGCGAAAAGCTCTGGTCTTCTCGCGGCGTCGCCCGCGTCGCCAACGCCAGTCCGTCCGCCGCCGGCGGCGTCCTGCTGGTGTCGAGCTGGAACGTCGGCGGCGACGAGGGCGAGCGCATCGAGATGGAGCCCTTCGACGTCTTTGCCGCAGCGCAGGATGCCGACAAGGACGGTGTCATCCGCCTGGAGGAAATGCCCGACGGCCCGCTCAAGGGTCGCTATTCCCAGATGGACGCCGACAAGGACGGCCGGGCCACGCGCGAGGAGTATGAGCAGATGCGCGCCATGTTCGCCCAGGCGGTCAACCAGATCTTCGCGATCCGCCCCGGCGGCCGCGGCGACATCACCGAGACGCACACGGTCTGGCAGGTGAACAAGCACCTGCCCTATGTCGCCTCGCCGGTGGTCGCCGACGGCCGGGTCTTCGCGATGAAGAGCGGCGGCCTGGCCTCCGCCTATGACGCGCGCAGCGGCAGCCCGATTTTCCAGGCGGAGCGCGTGGGTGCCTCGGGCGACTACTACAGTTCGGCGGTTTCTGCCGATGGCCGCGTCTACTTCGTTTCGCAGCGTGGCACGGTGGTCGTGCTCGATGCCCGGGCCGACCGTCTCGAGGTCCTGGCACGCAATGACCTTGGCGAAGCGGTGTTCGCCACGCCGGCCATTGTCGACGGCGTCATCTACCTGCGCACCGAGAAACATCTCTTCGCCTTCGGCGAATGACCGGGTCTCCCGCGTGTCTCAGCGCTTGCGGGGTGAGCCCCCGCGCCTGGGTTTGCCATAGGTGACCGGCTTTGCCTTCGGTGCCGGCGCCTCCCCGCTTTCCCGCGCCTTCAGTTCGCGGATCTGGTCGCGCAGCAGGGCCGCGCGCTCGAACTCCAGTTTCGCGGCCGCCTCGGCCATCTCGGCCTCGAGTTCGCGGATGACTTCGGTGACCTCGAAGTCGCCGCCGCCCTCGCGCACGACACTCTCCTCGACCTCGCGCGCCTTGCCGAGAATCTGCAGGCTCTCCTGCACCGCACGGCGCACGGTCTGTGGTGTGATGCCGTGTTTGGCGTTGTGCTCCATCTGCACCTGGCGGCGGCGACCGCTGACGGCGAGCAGGGCCTGGATGCTGCGCGTCTGGAGATCGGCAAACAGCACGACCTCGCCGTTGACGTGGCGGGCCGCGCGACCGGCGGTCTGGATGAGCGAAGTCTCGCTGCGCAGGAAGCCCTCCTTGTCGGCGTCGAGGATGCACACCAGACTGACTTCCGGCAGGTCGAGTCCCTCGCGCAGCAGGTTGATGCCGACCAGCACGTCGCAATCGCCCCGGCGCAGGCTGCGCAGGATCTCGACCCGCTCGATGGCGTCGATGTCGCTGTGCAGGTAGCGCACGCGCAGATCCAGGTTGCGCAGGTAGTCAGTCAGATCCTCGGCCGTTCGCTTCGTCAGGGTGGTGACCAGCACTCGCTCGCCCTTCTCGATGCGCTGGCGGCAGAGCTCGATCGTCTCGTCGATCTGGCCTTCCAGAGGCTTGACGGTGATGATGGGATCGAGCAGGCCGGTGGGCCGGATCACCTGCTCGACGACGAGCGAACGGCCGCGCGTGGTGACATCGAACTGGTCCACCGGCTGGGCCGAGCCGCTGACGCGCACGAGTGGCGCGGCGGCGGGGCCTGCCTCGGCACGCACCTGGGGGATGTAGGCGGTGTTGCCCACGACGCTGTTTTCCAGTTCGAAGCGCGCCGGCGTGGCGCTGACGTAGACGAGCTGACCCACCTTGCCCATGAACTCGTCGAATTTCAGCGGCCGGTTGTCGAGCGCGCTCGGCAAACGGAATCCGTGCTCCACCAGCACGGTCTTGCGCGAACGGTCGCCCTCATACATGCCTCCGATCTGCGGCAGGGTGGCATGGCTCTCGTCGACAAACACCAGCGGCGGCGTGTCAAAAAAGTCGAGCAGCGTGCCCGGGGTCGCGCCCGGCTCGCGCCCGGTCAGGTGGCGACTGTAGTTTTCGATGCCCTGACAGAAGCCCATCTCCTGCATCATCTCGATGTCGTGCTCGGTGCGCATCTTCAGGCGCTGGGCCTCAAGCAGCTTGCCCTCCTTCTCGAACCAGGCGAGGCGCTCCTCCATCTCCGCGCGGATCTTGACGACCGCCTTGCGCAGCTTGTCGCCCGGCGTAACAAACTGTTTGGCGGGAAAGAGCGTGTAGCTGGGCAGCTTCAGCGTCACCCGGCCGGTGAGCGCGTCGACGACGCTCAAACGGTCGATCTCGTCGCCAAAGAACTCGATGCGGATCGCCTCGCTCTCCAGGTAGGCCGGGATGATCTCGACGACGTCGCCGCGGGCGCGGAAGCAGCCGCGCTTGAGCTGGATGTCGTTGCGCTCGTAGAGCATGTCGACGAGCCTTGCCAGCAGGGTCTCGCGCGACAGCGCCTGGCCGGTCTGCAGGGGCAGCATCATGCCCTCGTAGTCCTCGGGCGAACCGAGGCCGTAGATGCAGGAGACGCTGGCCACGACAATGACATCGCGGCGGGTGATGAGGGCGCCCATCGACGACAGTCGCAGGCGCTCGATCTCGTCGTTGATGCTGCTGTCCTTCTCGATGTAGGTGTCGGTGCGCGGGATGTAGGCCTCGGGCTGGTAGTAGTCGAAGTAGCTGACGAAGTACTCGACCGCGTTGTTCGGGAAGAAGTTCTTGAACTCCGAATACAGCTGCGCCGCGAGCGTCTTGTTGTGCGAGAACACCAGTGCCGGGCGGCCGGCCTCGGCGATAACGTTCGCCATCGTGAAGGTCTTGCCCGATCCCGTCACCCCGAGCAGGGTCTGGTGCCGGTTGCCCGCCTCCAGCGACTTCACCAGCTTGGCGATCGCCTGCGTCTGATCGCCACGCGGGTGAAACTCCTGATTCAGCTGGAACGGGGACATGCCCATGTCATGGCCGCAGCCGGGTGCCGGGTCAAGATGCGACCTGCCGGTGTCGACGGGAAGACGGGCTGCCCAAAGCCAGGTTTCCGGGGCGCGCCGGGATCCATGGATCAGCGGCGGCGCGTGGCAAAGGTCTGGCGATGGCCGGTCGACGGCACGCTGAGCGTGTACTTCGTGCCGTCGGCGGCGACCGCGCAATGGAGGTAGTGCGCCGCGCAGGCTTCGCCGGTGTCGCCGGCATTGGCGATGCGCGTCTTGTCGTCGGTGTTGCGCGCATCCTCCTCACGGACGCATTCGTGGAGCTGGTAGATCGCCTGCAGACTGGGCGCTCCGCGCAGGGAGTCGAAGGCGGTCGGACTGGCACCCTTGCGCGGCCCGTTGTTCATGACCGCCACCACCGGATCCAGAGCGCGCAGAAGCCAGGGGTGGTTGCTGGAATCGAGGCCGTGATGGTTGACCTGGTAGAGGTCGACGAGGCCGGCGCGGTTGACCGGACTGACCAGCTTCGCCTCGACATTCCAGGTGAGGTCACCGCCGTCAAAGAAGCGGAAGTCGCCCAGCCCGAGCAGCAGGACCAGGCTGTTGGCATTGTCGGAGAGGTCCGGTGCCTTCTCGGCCACGGCGGGCTCGGTCGGTCCGGCCGGCGCATCGGCCGCGGGCTCCACCAACTTTTGGTTCGCGGCCAGGCAGCGCAGGAAGAGCGGGGCGCCGCCCTCGATCGCGCGCAGTGGCACGCCATCGCCTGGCTGCAACACCACGCGTCGATCGGACGGCGCACTGCGATAGGGCCGGCTGGTCAGGGTCCAGCGGGCGGCATTGCCGCCCTTGTCGGGCACTTCATCGGTGATGCCTTTGTCATAAATCGTGCCCACCGGCATCAGCTGCGCCAGTTCGGCCAATCCGCCAAAGTGGTCGATGTGAAAGTGCGTGATGACCACGTGGTCGAGCCGCTTCAGCCCGGCCACCTCCGTGGCGATCTTGTGAATGCGCGCCGCATCGCGCCCGCCCGGATTGCCGGTGTCGATCAGCAGGGATTCTCCCGCGGGTGTCACCAGCAGCGTGCTGCCACCGCCCTCGGAATCAATCCAGTAGAGATCGAGGGTGTCACGGCCCACTGCGGGCAGCGCGGCCGTGAGCATGACGAAAAAAAGAGCGCGAAGCATGCCGTAGTCTGAGCCAAACCGCGTCGCCCGGCAAGCGGCATGGCGGAGAAGCCACGGTAAAATCCCGGTCGGCCGACCGCAGGTCCCGTCAACCTTCGCAAGCTTCGGGAAGTGGCGCACTGTCTGCCAGGCATTTTTCAGTGGCTTTTGTGTAATCTACTGAATACCAATCAATAGGAGATTTTTTCTGCGGTTTGTCTGCCACGCTGTCTGCCCTTGAAGTCCAGCATTCAGGCGGGTTGGCTCACATCCGCTCGCTACGCCGAACCGGGAAGTTCGCAAGCCGGCTCGCTTCGAAAGGGAGAACGGAAGGATTCCATCGGACCCATCACCCTGCGGCCATGCCTTCAGGCTGGCGCCGGACTCGGGGAGGCGGATCATCGATCAATCGTTGAAGAAGTGTCGGCCGGTGGCTCCGGCCTCGGTCTTCTGATCGACCTCCCAGTAGACGTCTTCGAAGATCGTTTCAGGCTCAGGATAGGGGCTGGTCTTGGCGAACTCGGCCGAGGCCTCGGCTTCGGCCTGGGCTTCGCGATCGATCTTCTTGAGCTGGTCCTCGGTGGCCACGCCTTCGGCGAGCAGGTTGCGCTTCCAGACCTGGATCGGGTCGTGCTCCTTCTGGTACCGTTCGACTTCTTCCTTGGTGCGATACTTCAGCTTGTTGGCGTCGGCCACGGAATGGCCTTCCCAACGGTAAGTGGCGATTTCCAGCAGGGTCGGCTTGCTCTCCCGATGGGCGCGATCCATGGCGGTCTGGACATGAGCGCGCACCTCATAGAGGTCCTCGCCAACAAAGTGATCCCAGGCCATGCCATAGCCTTCGGCCCGTTTGGCGAGGCACTCGCTGAAGGCGGAGGAACGGGCCTGGCTGGTGCCCATCGAGTAGCCGTTGTTTTCGATGACGTAGATCACAGGCAGATCCCACAGCGCAGCGAGGTTGAGCGACTCATGGAAGGCGCCCTGGTTGACGGCGCCATCCCCGAGGAAGCAGAGGGCTGCGCCCTTAAGGCCGCGATACTTCAGGCCGTAGGCCAGGCCGAGGCCGAGCGGGGTCTGGCCGGCGACGATACCGTGACCGCCCCAGTAATTCTTTTCCGGCGCAAAGTAGTGCATCGAGCCGCCCTTGCCCTTGGAGCAGCCAGTGGCCTTGCCGAAGAGTTCGGCCATGCACTCGTTCATCCCCATGCCGACCGCCAGCGCATGACCGTGGTCACGGTAGGCGGTGATGACGTGATCGTTTTCACCCATCAGCGAGACGCAGCCGACCGCCACCGATTCTTGGCCAATGTAGAGATGGAGGAAGCCGCCCATGCGACCCGCCTGGTAGTGCTGAAGCGAGACCTGTTCGAAGCGACGAATCCGCACCATCTTGCGGTACAGTTCGATCTTGTCATCCGCACTGAGCTTGGCGTTGATCGGCGCCGAGGCGGCGCTGGCAGGAGTCGCTTTCTTCTTGGAGGCCATCCTTTCATTCTAGCTAGGCCTCGCCAACGTGCAAGTCGGACTCCATGAGCAGGACAATTCGACCCCACCGGAAGGCCGACCTCCGGATCCACCACCTCGTGACAACCCCCAGCACCACCGGCGCAGGACCGAATCGCTTTTCGATTGGCTTGACCTCTGGCGGATGAAATGAAGCGCTGCCCGGCAACCCCCTCAAGGGCTCCAAATGGCTCATTTTGTTCCACGTAGAACAAATTTTCACACCTCTGATGCCTGTTTTGCTGCCTCACAGCCTTGCCGGCGGCGTTTCGCTGGATTAGATTCGCCTTCCCCGCCATGGCCACCTCGCTCTACACTCACCCGAAGGCATACGACGTCCTCGTCTGCGGGGCGGGTCATGCCGGGGTAGAAGCAGCCTTGGCTGCGGCCCGCCTGGGCTGCAGCACCGCCATGCTGACCCAGAACCTGGACACTGTGGCCCAGATGTCCTGCAACCCGGCCATCGGCGGCCTGGCCAAAGGTCATGTTGTACGGGAAATCGACGCCTTGGGCGGGGCCATGGCACGCAACACCGACGCCACTGGCATCCAGTTTCGCTTGCTCAACGCCCGCAAGGGGCCGTCGGTGCAGGCCCCGCGCGCCCAGTGCGACAAGAAGGCCTACCAGTTCCGCCTCAAGTGGCTGCTGGAGAACCAGCCGAACCTCGACCTGCACCAGGGCAACGCCGCGGAGATCCTCGTCAAGGGAGATCAGGTGGTCGGAGTCCGCACCAGCCTCGGCCTGGTCTACCAGGCCAAGTCGGTCATCATCTCCTCGGGCACTTTCATGCGTGGCCTGCTGCATGTCGGCCTGCAGAATCAGGCGGGAGGCCGCATGGGCGACAGCCTCTCGACCCTTTCCGACAGCCTGCGGGCCCTGGGTTTCGAGGTTGAACGCTTCAAAACCGGCACGCCCTGTCGCATCAACAGTCGCAGCATCGACTTCTCCCAGTGCGAACCCCAGCCCGGGGACACCCCTCCCCCGCCCTTCAGTTATTTGTCGGGCGAGGTTCCGGAGGACGAAATCGAGGGCTTGGAGGGCACCCAAACCCCCGATTTGGGCACTTCCGCCCTCTTCACCCTCAATTCCTGGCAGCCAAAAACGTTCCACGTGGAACAAATGCCCTGCTGGATCACCTACACGAGCCCGCAGACGCACGACATCATCCGCGCCAATCTGGACAAGTCGCCGATGTATTGTGGGCGTATCGAGGGGGTCGGCCCGCGCTACTGTCCATCGATCGAGGACAAGGTGGTCCGCTTCGCCGAGAAGGATCGTCACCAGGTCTTCCTGGAGCCGGAGGGTCGCCACACCCGCGAGTTTTATATCAACGGGGTTTCCACCTCCCTGCCCTACGAGGTGCAACATGCCTTCATTCGGTCGATTCCCGGCCTCGAAAACGCCGAGATTCTGCGTCCGGGCTATGCGGTGGAGTATGATTATTGCCCGCCGACCCAACTCTATCCCACCCTCGAAACCAAGCGGGTGGCTGGTCTCTATTTCGCTGGCCAGATCAATGGCACGTCGGGCTATGAGGAAGCCGCCGGCCAGGGCCTGCTGGCGGGGGCGAATGCCGCTCTCAAGGTGCAGGGCCGACCCCCCTTCGTGCTGGGGCGCAGCGAGGCCTACCTCGGGGTGCTGGTCGACGACCTCGTCACCAAGGGCGTCACCGAGCCCTACCGACTCTTCACGTCACGTGCGGAATACCGACTGCTGCTCCGCCAGGACAACTGCGACCTGCGCCTGACGCCGCGGGCAGCCGAACTGGGGTTGGCTGGACCGACCCGGGCGCGCCTGCAGCGAGAGAAGGCTGAAAAGCTGGCCAAGGCACGAGGCCTGGCCGAGACCGCTTCAGTCGACGGCCTGCGTTTGGAGAAATGGTTCCGTCGCACCGAGAACGAGCACCGCAACCTGCCTACCGACCTGCGGGCCGCCTTCCCGGATTCGATCTGGCTGCTGCTCGAGAATGACCTCAAGTATGCCGGCTACATCCAACGCCAGGAGATGATGCTCGAGCGCACCGCCCGCATGGAGGCGTCGGCCATCCCAAGCGAGTTCGACTACGCCGGTGTCTACGGCCTGAAGAAGGAAGCCCAGCTCCGCCTCAGCCAGATCCGCCCCGCCACCCTCGGTCAAGCCGCCCGCATCCAGGGCGTGACACCGGCGGATATCGCCTTGCTGGCGGTGCTGCTCAGAAAGGTGTGAGAGCGGCAGGCCTTTGCGGTTCCAATCTCTAGACTGGCACCCACAGGATAAATAGACCCTTGTGGAATCTTCTCTACATTGGCAGTACGAGTCGGAGCTTCAGACCCATTCAAATGCCCTGGCCAGATCGAGGCGACAAGTCTGTCTGGCCAAGAAACAGACCGCCCGTGCCGGGCTTGGCAAGTGGCACTCCTGTATCGCACTCACCGCAAGACTTCCGCTCTTCAGAAATCCGCGTCTCCCCGCACATGAGGTGCCCGGCAGTGAAAGCAACCCTGTTCCAATCAAGGCCGGCACAAACGCACCGTGGCACTTCACCCACGCATTGTGAGACTCGGCTCCCATCGTTTCGGCGAGGAGCTCATCAAAGGTAGCGTAGGATCATCCGCCAGTCCCGGGCGGCCTAACAAGGTATATTACTAATCTATGCACATTTCATTCCGCTGCCTAACAAACTTTGCTCTTACCCTTGCCGCCGCTGCAGAACGGCGACCCAGCGGTCGACGGACTTGCCGGGGGCGTCGGCGAGGGCTCGGCTGGCCTTGTTGCGGCGGTTGCTGAGGACCTCCATGCCGAGCGCCTCAAGGGCGCGCAGGGCGAGCTTGTGCTCGACGTCGAAGTAGCTGGTGATGACGAGTTTGCCGTCGGGCCGCAGCTTGGCGATGCCCTGATCAAAGATCTTCTTCCACAGCTCCTGGCCATGCCAGAAGTTTTGGTGGCGCAGGAAGACCAGATTGAAGTCGTCGCCGAGTTCCTTGTGGCGGTCGATCTGCGTGGCGTCCTCGATGAGGAACTCGGCCGGCAGATGCGCGTGCGTCTCGCGCGCCTGGCGGATCTCGCGGATGCGGATGTCGGCGCCGACCATCTGCACAGGCCCACCCGCAGCGAGTTCCGAGCCGACCTGAAGGAGGGTCTCCGCCTCGTCGCAGCGACCGCAGGCGAGGTTGAGGATGCGCATGCCATCGGTCACCGGCGCCATCTGCGGAGCCAGCGATTCGCGCAGCAGGCCGCGCAGCTTCGCCATGTCCTCCTGGATCGGCGTCGCACCGGGTGGCAGAAGGTCCGGATTCATGAGCCTCAGAACTTCAGTTCCTCGTGCAAGATCATGCGGGCGGCCTGGGCGACATCCTTGTCGCCTCGACCGGAGAGGTTGACGACAATGACCTCGTCCTTGCCCATCTTCGGCGCGACCTTGCAGACTTCCGCGAGGGCGTGGCTGCTCTCGAGGGCGGGAATGATGCCCTCGACGGCGCTGAGTTCGCTGAAGGCGGCGAGTGCCTCGTCGTCGGTGGCATAGTGGTATTCGACGCGGCCGAGATCGTGCAGCCAGGCGTGTTCCGGGCCGATGGCCGCGTAGTCGAGGCCGGCGCTGACGCTGTGGGTGAGTTCGATCTGGCCGTCGGGATTGGCGAGCAGCCAGGTCTTCGTGCCCTGGAGCACACCAAGGCGTCCGCCCTGGAAGCGGGCCGCGTGTTTCTCCGGCTGGATGCCCTCACCACCAGCTTCGACGCCGATCATGCGAACGTTCGGATCGTTGAGAAACGGATGGAAGAGACCGATGCTGTTGCTGCCGCCGCCAACGCAGGCAATGAGCAGGTCGGGCAGACGTTCCTCGCGCTCGAGGATCTGCCGGCGCGCCTCGACACCGATGATGCGGTGGAAGTCGCGCACCATCATCGGGAAGGGATGCGAGCCGAGCGCCGAACCGAGGATGTAGTGGGTCGTGCGAACGTTGGTGACCCAGTCGCGCATCGCCTCGTTGACCGCCTCCTTGAGCGTGGCCTGGCCGGCCGTGACCGGCACGACCTTGGCACCGAGGAAGCGCATGCGGGCAACGTTGAGGGCCTGACGGGCCATGTCGACCTGACCCATGTAGATCGTGCAGTCGAGACCAAAGCGGGCGCAGACCGTGGCGGTGGCGACCCCGTGCTGACCGGCGCCGGTCTCGGCGATGATGCGCTGCTTGCCGAGGCGCAGGGCGAGCAGGGCCTGGCCGAGGGCGTTGTTGATCTTGTGGGCCCCCGTGTGCAGCAGGTCCTCGCGCTTCAGGTAGATGCGTGCGCCGCCGAGCTTCTCGGTCCAGCGCTCGGCCAAATAGAGCGGGGTGGGACGGCCGACGTACTCGTGCAGCAGACGGTCGAGCTCAGCCTGGAAGAGGGGATCGGCTTTGGCGCGCTCGTACTCTTCCGACAGCTCATTGAGCGCGGACATGAGCGTTTCCGGCACGAACATGCCCCCGTAGCGGCCAAAGTGGCCGTGGCGGTCGGGCATCACGGGAAGAGGGGCGGCGGTCATGATGGGTGGGCAGCATAAAGCAATACGTCCGCTTGGCAAAGGAAGGAAACGATTCTGCCCTTCAGGGACGACCCAAAGCTTCCCGCCCCTGCCCGCAAGCCGGCGACCGCGTGCTTCGTTTCCTCGCCATGCATGCACGCCTCGCCCTCGTCGGGTTGCTGGCGGCCGCGGTCGCCACGGCCCGCGACCCCGAGCCGCAGCCCTTTCTGGCCGCCACGGAACGTCTGGTCGAGGCCATGGCCTTCCTCGGCACCCCCTTCAGCGCGGAGGAACAGAAGGTCCTGCGCGCCTGTGTCCAGGCCAATGACGCAGCGGCCGTGCAGCGCGCCTGCTCGGTGTTCGAAGCGCACACGCTCTTCCAGGTGCACATCAACCCCGAGCAACGGGTGAAGGTCCAACCCGGCCCTGCCCGGCCGGAACTGACCGAGGCCGGCTGGCGGCAGTTTCTGGTACGGGTGACCAATGAAGCCGGCACCACCGCCCCCCTGCGGGTGACCAGTCCGCAGGCAGGGCCGGTGCATGAGCGGTCGCGCCGTCCCAACGAACCGGTGCCCGAGGCCGTGCCGCCCTATGCGGCGCGCTGGGCCGATGTCCAGATGTTCGATGCCCCGCCACTGCGCGCCACGCTGAGCGGCCTGGAACTTGAATACCGCCTCGTGCAAATCTACAGCCGCGACGCCGGCAAACGCGAGGCCCGCTTCACCTTCGACGTCGGCCAGGGCACCCAGGATCTGGGTTTTCGCGGGGAGACCAGCCTGCTCTTTGCGTGTCGGCCCGCGCAGGAGATCACCCTGCGGGTGCGCGACGATCAGAACCAGCCCTGCGTGGCCTCCTTCCTGATCCGCGACCGGGCCGGGCGCGTGCATCCCTCGCAAATCAAGCGTCTCGCGCCCGATTTCGGCTTCCAGCCGCAGGTCTATCGCGGCGACGGCGAGACGATCCAACTGCCCGAGGGCGACTACGAGGTCGTCTTCCAGCGCGGCCCGGAATCGCTTCCGGAAATCCGCCAGGTTCGGGTCGATGGAAACCCCCGTGAATGGTCGTTCCGGGTGAAGCGCTGGATCGATCCCGCCGCGCTCGGCTGGTGGAGTGGCGACCACCACATTCATGCCGCCGGCTGCCAGCATTACACCTCGCCCACGGAGGGTGTGCACGCCCCCGACATGGCCCGGCATTGCCAGGGCGAGGATTTGAAAATCGGCGCCAACCTCACCTGGGGCCCCTGCTTCGACTATCAAAAGCAGTTTTTTACCGGCCGTGAGGACAAGGTCTCGCGCTATCCCTTTTTGTTGCGCTACGACATCGAGGTGAGCGGCTTCGGCTCGCACCGCAGCGGCCATCTCTGCCTGCTGCGCCTGCGCGAGCAGATGTATCCCGGCGGCAATTCCATGGATCACTGGCCGACGCTCGGCCTGAACACCCTGCGCTGGGCGCAGAAACAGGGGGCCGTCTGCGGTCCCGCCCACTCCGCCACCGGCCTGCAGGTGCCCACGGAAGAACTGCCGAATCATCTCATCCCCGCCTTCGACGGCATCGGTGCCAACGAATACATCGTCGATGTCACTCATGAGGTCGAGGGACCCGATGGCAAGCCCGTTCCGGCGGTCGATTTCATGTCGACGGCCGACACCGCGCCGCACTGGGAGCTGAACATCTGGTATCACACCCTCAACGCCGGCTTCCGCACGCGCATCAGCGGCGAGACCGATTTTCCCTGCATCTACGGCGAACGCGTCGGCATGGGCCGCAGCTACGTGAAGGTCGACGGCCGACTCACCTACGACGCCTGGTGCGCCGGCATCGAGGCAGGCCGCTGCTACGTGGGCGACGGCCGCAGCCACCTGCTGGACATGCGCGTCAACGCTCTGCCACTCGGCGAACAGGGCAGCGAGGTGCGCCTCGACCAGCCCGGGCGTGTGACCGTTGAGGTCGTCGCCGCCGCACTGCTTCCCGAGCAACCGGATCCCGCCCTGCGCGACCAGAAGGCACCCCCGGGCACCGGCCAGCTCACCATGGGCCGCCAGTTCGACGCCTTTTACCGCAAGCCCTACTGGCATCTGGAGCGCGCCCGCCTGGGTGACAGCCGCAGCGTGCCGGTTGAACTGCTCGTCAACGGACGGCCCGTGGCCCGACAGGTCATTCCCGCCGATGGCACCGCGCGCGCCCTGCGCTTCGACGTGCCCATCGACAAGAGCAGCTGGGTGGCGCTGCGCATCCACCCGAGCGCGCACACCAACCCCGTCTTTGTCCTCGTCGACGGGAAGCCGATCCGCGCCGACAAGGCCAGCCTGCAGTGGTGCCTCGACTGTGTCGACCGCTGCTGGCAGTCGAAAAAGGACACCTATGCGGCGGCGGAAATGGAGGACGCCATTGCCGCCTACGAGCACGCGCGCCGGGTTTACCGCCAGCGTCTCGCCGAAGCCCAATGAGCCGCGCTTGCCCGCCGCGCCCGGCCATGCCATGCTCCGCGCCCATGTCCGCCCTCCCCACCGAATTCACCAACGTCACCGCCGTCGCCAAGGCCAACGTCTACTTCGACGGCAAGGTTGTCAGCCACAGCATCCTGCTTCCCGACGGCAGCAAGAAGACCCTCGGCCTCATTTACCCCGGCAGTTATCACTTCGGCACCGACAAGGCCGAGCGCATGGAAATCGTCGCCGGTGCCTGCACGGTGAAACTCACCGGCAGCGACGCCTCCACCGCTTACGGTGCCGGACAGTTCTTCGACGTGCCAGCGAAGTCCGGCTTCGACATCCAGGTCGAGAGCGGCATCTGCGAGTACATCTGCTCCTTCCTGGATTGAGACACCGCAGCATGGCGATGGACGGGGTGAACGCCCCGACTCCGATCTCCCACCTTCCCCTCAAAGGTCTTTCACCTTGGCCCATTCCTCCCGCAGGACGGGCTCGAGAATCTTCTTCCATTCGGCATAGCCTTCCTCACTGAGGTGGAGCAGGTCGTCGCGGTAAAACTTGCGAACGGGCCGGCCTTTGGAGTCGGCGAGGTAGCTGTCGCAATCCAGGTAGCGCACCCAATCCCTGCCCGCGGTCCAGCCTTGCAGCTTGCGATTCAGCTCGTGCACGAGCGGGATCTGGGCGAGGCGTTTTTCGCCGATCTTCACCGAAGTCAGGATGACGCGTGCCTTGGGAAAACGGGTGTGGAAGGTGTCGAGAAAGATCGTGTAATCCGCGAAGGCCTCGTCCGGAGTGAGCTTGGCATTGAGGTCGTTGCTGCCCGTGTAGGTGACCAACAGCTTCGGTGCATGGCGTGCGACGACCGTTTCAAAGTGGACCGACAGATCGTGGGCAACGCTGCCACCAAAACCCCGATTGAGAACCGGCAAATCCGGGAAGTCCTGCTTCAGGTTCGTCCACAAGCGAATGCTGGAACTGCCGGTAAAAACGATGCCGCCCTGCTCCGGACGGTCCGCGGCAAAGGTCGCGATGTCCCTGGCAAAACGCGCGGGGTTGGGACGCGGCGTGGGATTTGCGGCCAGGGCGGAGCCGGCCAGGAGGAGAACGAGAAGACGGTGTACCATGAAGCCGGAACGTTGGCAGAGACGACGCCGGCGGGCAAGCTTCATGACGCCGGCACCACCTCGTTGCGGGCCTGCTCCAGTTCCACCGTCGCCGGCTGCAGCACCACGGCATCGCCCTTCGACGCATGAAAGCCGTTGTCGAGCAGACGATGTTTCGGTGCGGTCTTGCCCGCCAGCACACGCACGGCCGGACTGGCGCCGCGAATCTCGTTGCCCACGACGGTGCAGGCGATGGCCTGGTCGAGTTCGACGCCCACCGGACAGCGGTTGATCTGGTTGCCGCGCAGGAGGATCTGCGCCGCGCCGCCAGCCACGCGCAGGGCCGGGCCATGGCCGTCGCGGAAACTGCAGCGCTCGACTCCCGAATCGTTGCCACCGACAAACACCACGCCCGGCCCGCCACAGAATTCCAGCAGGCAGTCGCGCACATGGATGTCCTTGCCACCTTCCATGCGCACGCCGCCTCCCTGCAGGGTCAAACCGGCCAGTTCCACCGTCTCGCAACGGCCGCGGATCTCAATGACCGCCGGACCCGGCTTGGCCAGCCGCAACACACAGCCTTCTCGTCCCATGCCACGCAGAGCCAGCTTCTTGGCATCCTCGATGACCAGCGGTTCCGCCAGCGTGTGCACCCCGTCGGGCACGGTCACCACGCCGCCGCCGGCCTGGATCGCCTCCTGAATCCAGTCCTGCAAAGGCGGCGCCTCCTGGGCCAATGCCGGGAGCGTCAGGAACAGGAGCAGCAGAACACGCATCCGCACATCTCGGCAGCTGGACCACGGTTCTTGCGGTCGAACACCGCACCCAAGGCAGTTTTCCGGTCGATTCATCCCACCTGCGCCTTGTGGCGCAGCCAGTGATCAGCCAGCACGAGGTGGACCATGGCCTCGACCATCGGCACGGCACGCGGCAGGACACAGGGGTCGTGGCGGCCGCGGGCACTGAGCGTGGTTTCCTCGCCCGCGTTCGTCACCGTAGCCTGCTCGCGCAACACCGTGGCGGTGGGCTTGAAGGCAACCCGGAACACGATGTCCTCGCCATTGCTGATGCCGCCCTGGATGCCGCCGCTGCGGTTGCTGCGGGTGCGCACGCGGCCGTTCTCGAGGTAGAAGGCATCGTTGTGTTCGAGACCAGTCATGAGGGTGCCGGCAAAACCGCTGCCGATCTCAAACCCCTTGGTGGCCGGCAGACTCAGCATCGCCTTGGCCAGATCCGCCTCCAGCTTGTCGAACACCGGCTCGCCCAAACCGGGCGGCACGCCGCGGACGACACACTCAATGACACCACCGACGCTGTTGCCTTCACGGCGCATCGCTTCGATGAGCTCAATCATCTTCTCCGCGGCGACCGGATCACAGGTGCGCACGATGTTCGACTCAATGAGGTCGCCGCTCAGCTGCTCGGGCACCTCGGCCGTCAAATGCTGCACCGTCTTCACGTAGGCCAGGCACGAGTAACCCGGATGGGCCTGCTCAAGCACCTTGCGGGCAATGGCGCCACCGGCCACACGGCCGATCGTCTCGCGGGCACTGGAGCGGCCACCGCCTGACACGGCGCGGATCCCATATTTCGCATCGTAGGTGTAATCGGCGTGGCTCGGCCGGTAGGCCTGCTGCATCTCTGTGTAGGCCGACGGCCGCTGGTCGGTGTTGCGAACCAGGATGCCGATGGGCGTGCCCAGCGTCTGGCCATCGAGCACGCCCGACAGGATCTCGGCGCGGTCGTCTTCCTTGCGCGGAGTGACGATCTTGCTTTGCCCGGGCCGACGCCGGTCGAGTTCACGCTGGAGATCCTCGACGGTGAGCGGCAGACGCGGCGGGCAGCCATCCACGACCACACCGACGCCGGGGCCGTGGGATTCCCCCCAGGTGCTGATGCGGAAGAGCGTGCCGAGACTGCTGGACATAGGGTGTCATCTTGCAGCGGAGGCGGGGCAGCGCAAGCGGCGAGCGGATGGGGTCGATCTTCCCGGTTTGTTCGCAGACCTCTTAAAAAGAAGAATCTCAAAAACAGGTAAGCCTTAGCAGTAGGGGGTGTGTAGAACTGGAACAAGCGCGTTCCATGCCCGCCTGACGCCTGTTCCACGGGCTTCCGACCCCACAACAACCTTGCGCACAGGCTGTGCAACCCGACCAACAGCCTGGTCTTATTCGCCGTCTGCGCAAGGCTTGGCCACTTGTTGGCCCTGCTGTTCACAGCTTGTTGCCAGCCCGGCAACGGCGCGGGCGAGTCGCTCGGACAGATCCGGCTCATCGAGGGCCTGGCGCGCCGCGGCGGTTTCCGCCTCGCGCTTGCTGCGGCCGCTGCCTTCGCCCAGGAGGGCACCGCTCCAGGAAACCCGGGCGGTGAAGGTGCGCGCGTGGTCCAGGCCGCTGGTTCCAAGAATGACATACTCCGGTGCCACCGGGCCAAGATTCTGGCAGATCTCCTGCAAGCGCCCCTTGGGATTCAGGTCCTCGCGATACAGGACGGCCCCCTCGATCTCCGGGGCGAAGTGCTGGCGCACCCACGCGCGGGAGGTTTCCATTCCGGCGTCCAAATGGATCGCCCCCAGCACGGATTCCAGGGCGTCGGCCAGGATGTTGTCGCGCTCGCGACCGCCGTGGCTTTCCTCGCCGCGACCGAGGATCAGGAAGATGCCGAGGTCGAGACGTCGGGCGACCCCGGCCAGGGCGCGTGCCGAGACGATCTGGGCGCGGCGCTTGGTCAGGCCCCCTTCATCCTCGGAGGGAAAGCGCTCATACAGCCACTCGGAAAGCGCCAACTGGAGAACGGCGTCGCCGAGAAACTCCAGGCGCTGGTTGGTTTTCCAGCGCGCCTTGCCGGCCTCGTGATTGACGCTGCCGTGGGTCAGCGCGTCGTCGAGCAGCCGCGGATCGCGAAAGGTGTGACCGAGGGCGGTTTGGGCGGATTCCAGACGGGAAGGCATGCCGGGCGGCCCTCGTGGGCGAGTGGCTCGGTGGGGTGATCGACGGGGCTCGAACCCGCAACAACCAGAATCACAATCTGGGGCTCTACCATTGAGCTACGACCACCATCAATGGACGCGCAAAATAACCGGTTCGCCGGGGCGCGCCAGTGATTTTTCATGGGAAAGCCGCCTGCGCCGCGGGTGCGCCGGGAAAAGAATCCCTTGTCAAGCCGCCGGTTGGGGGACACTTTATCGTTTAGCAAGACCCGGTCTCCGTTACTTTATCATGCCCCCACCCCGCTCCAAGAAAAAAGGCAACCGCAACCGTGGCCCCTCACGCCGGCCCAGCGGACCGCCTCGCGGCGTGGTTTCCTCTCGGCCCCCGCCCCCGCCGGAGGATCCCGATCTCAAGCAGAAGGAAGAGGCCATCGAACTCGAGGGCGTCATTTCCGCGGTGCTCGCCGGCACCATGTTCCGGGTAAAGCTGAAGAACGGTCACGAGGTGTTGGCCCACATTTCCGGCAAGATGCGCAAGAAGTTCATCCGTCTGGTCATCGGCGACGGCGTCAAGCTGGAGATGTCCCCCTACGACATGGACAAGGCGCGCATCGTCTACCGTCTGTAACCGGATGGCCAGGGACATCGTCTACTTCGACCTGGAGACGCGCCGCACCGCCAACGACGTCGGCGGCTGGGGCAACAAGCACAAGATGGGAATCTCCATCGCGGTGACCTACAGCACCAGGCTGGGCGAATACCGCATCTACCAGGAGGAGGAAACCTCCGACCTCATCCACCAGCTCGTGCGTGCCGACCTGGTCGTTGGCTTCAACCACGTCAGCTTCGACTACGAGGTGCTCATGGGCCACACCATCTTCGATTTTCGCGACCAGGTCCGTGATCTCGACCTGCTCGTCGATCTGGAAAAGCGCCTCGGCCACCGGCTCAAGCTCGATGCGGTCGCCTCGGCCAGCCTCGGCACCGGCAAGACCGCCGACGGCCTCGATGCCCTGCGCTGGTGGAAGCAGGGCAAGATCGTCGAGATCGCCGAATACTGCGCCTACGACGTCAAGGTCACCAAGTGCGTGCACGAGTATGGCGCCAAGCACGGTTACGTGAAGTATCACGACCGCAACGACCGCGAGCAGAAGGTCGAGGTTGACTGGAAACTCGACTGAGCCCGGCGGGATTGACAGAAGGGGTGCTCGACCGGCATGATGCCGGCATGAAACCCCTGCTTCTCCTTCTGGGAGCGACGGTCGGCCTGCAGGCCCAGACCTCCCTGACCCTTTACAACCAGAACTTTGGCGTCGTGCGTGAACGGCTGTCGCTCGACCTCAAGGAAGGCAGCAACCAGGTGCGCTACGCCGACACCACCGCCCACCTCGAGCCCGACTCCGTGCTGCTGCGCGACCCGGCCGGCAAGGTGGCGCTCGCCGTGCTCGAACAGAACTACCGCGCCGATCCGGTGTCGCAGGCGCTGCTGCTGTCGCTGCATGAGGGCAAGGAGATCGACTTCTTTGTGCGTGAACCCAACAAGGCCGACCGCGTGGTGCGCGGCAAGGTCATCCGCAGCGGCTATGTGCCGCACGCCGGCGCCGCCATGCAGCGCTACGGCCAGCCGGTCATTGAGGTCGATGGCCAGCTGCAGTTCAGCCTGCCGGGCGAGCCCCGCTTCCCCGCCCTGGCCGATGACGCCATCCTCAAGCCCTCGCTCGAGTGGAAACTCCACGCCGGCGCGGCCGGCAAGCTCGACGCCGAACTCTGCTACGTCACCGGCGGCATGAGCTGGGAGGCGACCTACAACGCCGTGGCGCCGGAAAAGGGCGAGGTGATGGATCTGACGGGCTGGGTGACGCTTGACAACCAGAGCGGCAAGACCTTCCGCGATGCCACCCTGCAGCTCGTGGCGGGTGATGTCGCCAAGCTCCAGGCGGGAGGTCACGCGATGGAGAAAGCGGGGCGCGGATTTGCCATGGCCGCCATGGCCGCTCCCCAGGTCACCGAAAAATCCTTCGACGACTTCCATCTCTACACCCTGCCCCTGGCGACGACCCTGCGCGACCGCGAGACCAAGCAGGTCGAGTTCGTGCGCGCGGCCGGCGTCAAGGCCGAGCGCCTGTATGTCTATGACGGCGCCTTCATCGACCCGAACCGCTACGGGGGCTACAACGCCGAGAACATCCGTCACGACGAGAACTACGGCACGCAGAGCAATCCCAAGGTGTGGATCCTGCGCGAGATCGCCAACACGAAGGACAACCGGCTCGGCCTGCCGCTGCCGAAAGGGCGGGTGCGCTTTTACCGGCAGGACGACGAGGGCCGCCTGCACTTTGTCGGCGAGGACGTCATCGACCACACCGCGCGCG
>JAUREI010000286.1 GCA_030827515.1 Prosthecobacter sp.
CGCGGATGCAAAGCCGCGCGTCCATGCCATGGTCGGGCGACGTTCCGACACCGTCATGAGATCGGCCTTCCTCGACAAACTGCTCAAGCGCATGGACCGCCTGGAACCCGGCGAGGTTCAGGGCGTGCTCCTGGAGCTGATGAAGGAAAAGGGCTTTCTGGAAAAGACCTTCCAGGCGCTGCAGGAGGGCGTCATCCTGCTCGATCCCGAGGCGCATGTCACCTACGTCAACCAGGCCGCCTGCCGGTTCTTCGGCCTCGAAGCCGAGCAGGTGATTGGTCAGAAGCTCAGCCAGGGCATGCGCGGCCTGGACTGGGGTGAACTGCTCAAACCCGGCGCCGTGGTCAGCCGCGACCTGGAGATCTTTTATCCCGAGAACCGCTATCTCAACTTTTACATCACCAGCATCGACGACGAGCAGCCGCTTGGCTTTGTCATGCTGATCCGTGACGTCACCGAGACGCGCAAGCGCACCGAGGAACAGATCGAGAGCGAACGCCTCAACGCCTTCACCCTGCTCGCCGCCGGGGTCGCCCACGAGCTCGGCAACCCGCTCAACTCGCTGACCATTCACCTGCAGTTGCTCGAGCGCCGGTTGAAGAAAATGGGCAAATCCGGCGAGACGCTGCGCGAGCACCTCGACGTCGCCACCAGCGAAATCAAGCGCATGGACGGCATCATCAGCCAGTTCCTGGCGGCGATCCGGCCGACCAAACCGCATCTGCAGCGGGTGAGGCCAGCCGAGCTCATCCAGGAAAGCCTGCGGTTCCTGCAGCCTGAGATCGAACGCGCCGGCGTTGAGGTGCGCCTTGACCTGCGCGCCGACCTGCCGGTCATGCCGCTCGATGCCGACCAGATGAAGCAGGCCTTTTACAACCTGATCCGCAACGCCTGCCAGGCCATGTCCGGAGGGGGTACCCTGACAATCCATGGCAGCTTCACCGATTTTGAGGTGAGGCTCAGCTTTGAGGACACCGGCAAGGGCATTTCTCCCGAGCAGATGGGCCGGCTTTTCCAGCCCTTCTCGACCACCCGTCCCACCGGCACCGGTCTCGGCCTGCTCATTGTCCGACGCATCGTCCGCGAACACGGCGGCGAGATCGACATCGAGTCCCGCGCCGGGCAGGGGACCCGCGTCAGCCTCTGGCTGCCACTGGTCGAACGCAAGGTCCGCCTGCTCGGTGGCGGTGAATCCCCACCCACCCCATGAAACGCTGGCTTGGCCTGTTTGGCATCGTCTGGACCTGCACCGGCCTGCAGGCCGGCGATCTGCCCACCGCCCATGAAACCCGGACGATCGAGGGCTGGACGGTCCAGGTCGACCCACGCCTGCTGACGGGTGAACCGGCCGAACTGGGTCGCACGGCCCTGGCCCTGCTGGGTGCCAAACTGGCCGACATCGCCGCCCTGCTGCCTGCCGACAAGGTGGCGCGGCTGCGCCAGGTCGTCTTCTGGCTGGATCTCGATCACGGCGCGTTGACCTCCATGCAGTATCACCCCTCGGCCGACTGGTTGGAGGGAAACGGCTTTGGGCGCGAACTGGCCCGGGCGGTGCACATCCCGGTCGCCGCGCGCTTCACCGATCGCCGCCACCAGCAGGTCCAGCCCTGGTGCGTGCTGCATGAACTGGCGCACGCCTACCACGACCAGGTGCTCGGTTTCAACCACGCGGAGATCCAGGCCGTTTGGGAGCGATACGTCGCCTCCGGCCACGGCAATCGCGCGCTGCACGTCGACGGTCGACGGGTGCGCCATTACGCGCTCACCAATGCCAAGGAATTCTTTGCCGAGATGAGCGAGGCCTATTTTGGCACGAACGATTTTTACCCCTTCGTCCACGGTGAACTGAAGCAGGCGGAACCGGAGACCCATGCCTTGCTGCAGCGGCTCTGGGGACCGGCCGCCTTGGAAGCTTCGCCGGCGCATTGAGACATTTTGACTTTTTGACGGGACGCATGCAGGGTGCGAAAACCGATGTTCCGGTGCTTCTGCCATGACTGACCCTGCGACTGTCCTCATTGTGGATGACGAAAAGCACACCCGCGACGGCTTGCGGCTGTCGCTGGAAGACGAATTCGACTGCTACGTCGCCTCCAACGCCGCCGAGGCCCTGGAGCATCTGCGCCATGACACGGTCGATGTGATGCTCACCGACCTGCGGCTGGGCGCCGACGACGGCATGAAGCTGCTCGACGAGGCCCTGTCCCTGTCACAGCCGCCGGTCTGCATCATGATGACCGCCTACGGCAGTGTTGACACCGCAGTCGAGGCGATGCGCCGCGGCGCCTATCACTTTGTCACCAAGCCGCTCAACCTCGATGAGGTGGAACTGCTCATCAAACGGGCCCTGCGCAGCCGTCACCTGGAAAAGGAGAACCGCGCGCTCAAGCAGCAGGTTGAGGAAAAGTTCTCGGTCGAAGGTATCATCGGCAAGTCCGACGCCCTGCGGCCCATCCTCGACACCATC
>JAUREI010000195.1 GCA_030827515.1 Prosthecobacter sp.
AGGCGATCAAGCCCTCCCGCGCGAAGTCGAAGGACTCCCCGCCGGCCTCTGCGCGCGAGACCGGACGCTGCAAGTGCTGCGGAGCGAATGTCGGCCGCAAGGCGTCGTGCGATTTCTGCGGCGCCAGCCAATAGTCAAGAAGATGGATGTCATCGTGCCGTTCATCGCCATCGCCTTCCTGCTCTTCCTTTTGTTTCTGGCGGTCGGCGGGGCTGCCGCGATTTCATCCGAGGATCTGCCGGCGGAGGCCGCCCCGCAGCCTGAGCAGGGCGACGAAGGACAGCCCGCCCTCTCGGCCGGGGCGTCTCGCCCCAAGGTTTTCGACCTCTATGAGGATGCGGTGACCGAGTCCGGCCGTTTCGACGAGAGCCACGAAGCGTTTTCCTCGAGCCGCTTGCCGCATAAGCATCCGAGCATGGTGACGGGCCTGACGTTCGGAGATGACCGGATCTACGTCCTGCGAGGACAGGGAGTCAGCATTTTCCCCTTCGTGCCATCGCTCACTTTGGCCGTGGTGTCGGGGCGCACGGACGGCTTCAAGGAGACCACCCCCTTCAGCATGACGTTGGCCAGCGAAGTCCAAGGCGACTCCGCTCGTTTTCCCTTGGAGTTCCCTGGCTGGCTCGAGGTCATCCATCAGGCTCGCGAGGCCTGCGCGGTCATCGAGCTGGATGACGGTCTCCCGGGCAGGCTCAAGGAATTCATCATGGAGCCGACCATCGACGACGGTCTCCCTCCGATCGTGATTCGGCCGGGCAAGCCCGAGGTGTCCGCGCCCCCCCCGAGCAAATGCCGGGCCTGCGGCGCCATTTTCGGCCGTAAGACGACATGTGATTTCTGCGGCACGCCGCAGTAAGCCGAGCCGCCCGCCGCCGGTCACTTCGCCGGCAGGGGCGCCAACGATTCGACCAGTCCGCGATAGCCGCGGACGAAGACTTCCTTCGAGGGGTGGTTGGTGTTGAACGCGATGATGAGGTAGCGGCCTGACCCGAGGGCGACGAAAGTGAGGGTCACCGCGAGCTTGCCCGGCACGTCGGGGTTTTCGCCGATGAAGTCGGCTTCCGCATACGCGAGGCCCTTGGCGGTGATGCCGTTCCGCGGGCTACCCACCGGCTTCGGCGCTTTGTCGCCGTTGCTAGCCGCCAAGGCAATCTCGTGGCTTAGCAATTCCGCCGCCGATGAGTTGGCGATGGTCCGCTCCCCGAGGAAGACCGCGTTGCAGACCGTGCCGCTTCTTCCATGCGTGATGAAGCAGGCGACCGGCTCAGCCATGCCTTTCTCGCTGCGCCTGACCCAGGCGATCGGCACTTCGTATTGATAAGAGCCGCTGGCGGAGCGCACGGTGTCCATGTGCCGGGGCGCTTTGTAGGCTGGGTCCTCGGCGATGGTCGCCGCGGCGATTTCCTTCACGAACGACTTGAGCTGGGTGAGCCTGGCCTCGCTGCTCGGCTTGTCGCCGTGTGAATAGACCATGACTTGCCGTGATTCGCAGGCGAGCGTGGCGATGTAATGGGTAAAATCCGTTCCGCTCAAGCGCATGACGAAATGTCGCCCGTCCTGGGCCGGCACTGCGGTTTCGATCGCGCCTTCAGCCCGACGGCGGGTCTCGTCGGGCGCTTCGACCTCGACCTTCCCCGTCGCGCTTAAAGACTTGTTGGCGCTCAGGGTCTTTTCTGAAAGGCGCTTCTTGTCGGCGATGAAATCCATGGTCATCTTGATCCGCTCAGGGATATCCTTCGGGGTGAATCTTCCGTCCGTGATCAGGATCGTGAAAGTCGGAGCGGCGTCGGGTTCTTCCGCCGGCGAGAAGGTGACCATCTGCGTGCCGCGCAGGTTGTCTTTGAAGTATGCCTTCACGTAGTCAGGCATCAGGTCTTTCGACCGGTCCGTAGCGGCCATGCCTTGCGGCGTCGTCACGGCCACCTTCGCCGATCCTATCTTGAGGATGACCTGTTCGGCGGCCAAGGCCAAGGCCCCGAAGAACATCATGCCTCCGAGCAACCCTGCCCGGACGGCGCCCATCCAGCCTAGTCCGTTCGGTGAGGCGTTGACGGCTTCGACACGGCTTGTTGATGAGGATGCAGGGAGGGGCATGGAGGGTGCAGGAACAGTTCAGGCGTTGACGGCGGCTGGTTCTACTTAGCCGCGGGGGCGGGCTTTGCTTGGGCGGGATCAGCCGCCTTGGTCGGCTCTTCGCCCCCCTTCTTCTCCGAAGGTTGCTGGCCGGATTTCTTCCGCCAGCTCTCAAGGGCTTGGGCAAATTCTTCCTCCGTCATGGGCGAAGGCACGGCCTTGAAGGGCCGAGGCCTCGGCAGGGCATTTCGCGTCGCTTCTGCCGCCCGCAACCTTTCGGCTTTCAGCGCATGTTCGAGGCAGGCGAGGCTTAGGATGAGGATGATTAAACCCGCAAAAAAGGAAATGAACGCATAAGTCTCGAGCGGATCAGGAGAGGCTTCCGTCGGACTCTCGGCGGCTTCCTCTTTTTTGTGCCGGCCATCGAGCAGGCTGATGATCCACATGGCCAGCAGAGAAGCCGGGATGAGCAGCCAGCCGAGGACGGGCAGGGAGCTGTCATAGCCGCCGAAGGTATAGCCTATGACCAGGCAGAGGACGCCGGCGACCAGTCCCAGTACCGCGTAGAGCCTACGGCGGCTGGCCCTGGGAGCCCCCGGCGACAGGAATGTCTCCTCGGACGGGAGCACGGGGGCCGCGCGGACATAGCTGCGCAGTTGATAGAACGCGAAGAAGGCCAGCAAGGCTCCGCTGATCGTGAGCAGGAACTGAGACTGCCCCGTCGTCAGGTCCAGCGCCGCCGCGATTTCTTCGAAGAGTTTGGCGAACGCTTTTTTCGCTGCTTGGGAGGCGCCTAAGTTCAGCATGTTTCTATTAGATTGAATGCCCCGCCTGGCGGGATTTGGCAACCGCTACTTCGCCCGCCCCCGCCCGCTTGCTGCCGGCTTTTTGTCCGGCCATGAAAGACCCTCTGGATGCCTTGGGCGCGGCTTATTCTGGCTTGCGGCAGTTAAATAATCTAATAGCAAATCTTCATGGATCACACCCCTCCTCCTGAGCCTAAGCCTGCAGCCGCCAAGTCGGGCGGTGTTAACCTGACGGCGGTGATTATCGCCGTCGTGGTATGCGTCACCTTGTTGGCGGCCATGTTCATGATGCAAGGCAAGTCCGCTGCGCCGGATGCCCCTGCGCGCAGAATCGTTGCGGCTAAGCCGGACATCCCGGTTTTCATCACCTGGCGCGAAACCAAGCTTTCGGGCCAGACGCAGGTTGCCCGCGTCTGGGCCAAGCCCGAAGGCGAGCTGCCCTTGCGCGTCCTGATCCAGATCGAATCCTCCGTGAGTGGCCAGAAGAAGGTCAAGGAGGTCGTCCTGGAGCGCCGGCATACGGAGGATCCGTTCGAGCTCGGCTTCCTAGAGGGTCACACCTTCGTGCCGGGAGACAGGCTGTCTGTTGAGCATCGGGATTACTCCCCTGTTACCGCGACCTGCAAGGCGCCGAAGTAATCCGGAAGCAATGCAGTTCACCGCCTTTCGCGAAGGCAAAAGCATCGGTCAGTTTACCGAGGCACAACTCAAGTCGGCTTTAGCCTCCGGAGTGCTCCTTCCGACGGACACTTATTTTGGCGAAGGCATGGCAGGCATTCTGAAGCTCAGTACCCTGGGGCGACCACATCAGTCTGGGGAGCCCGAAGAGCCCCCGTCCTTGAAGCAAAGCACTCCGCCGATGGAAGGGGCTATGGCCGGCAAGGGTCAGTCCGTTGGTTCCCCTGATTGGGATGCTTTGCCCAGCGGGCCGGTGCCAGCTTGCTGTGCGCGATGCCAGTCTGCGGACATAAAGTCCGTTCCCTTGGTCTTTAAGATGGGGCAAACCAGAGGGTCGATGTCCGGCCTATCCCTTTCTGCCGATGTTGGCTTCGCCGTCACTCATAACATTTCGGATCTGGCGGAAGAGCTTGCGCCTCCGGTCAAGGCCTCCGGAGCCCTGGCCATTTTTGTCGGCGGCTTCGCGGCCGCGGCTTATCTGGGTTTTTCTAACGACAATTACTCCACCTTCGTCGTGTGGTCCTTTTTGGCCGCCGGCGCCGCCCTTGCCTATGCGATTTTCGCTTCGCGGGCCTTTGCCAAGAGCATGTATCTCTGGCGCAACCGCTGGATCTGCCTGAAGTGCGGACAAAAGTTCCTCTCCGTCGCCCCAGCCGCCTTGGGGGCATTTAAGCAAGAGGACTGACGGTTAAGTCGGCGATGGCTTAGCGGACGTCCTGGGCATCCGCAGCCGTGTGTGCCGCGCTGGTTTCCTTCGCTGCCTTGGGCCGGGATGGCCAACCTCCAATCGCGCCTACGGCCCGCCCGGCACACTCAATTTTATTTTACAAGAAGCAGGCAGCCGTGATGATTATCGCCATGAGCGAGCCCGATTCCGCCGCAGAGCCTCAGGATTTCTCCCTTGTCCGGGTGCTGGTTTTCGCGTGGCGGGTCCTCCGGCAGCACTTCTGGGCGCTCTTAGTTCCCTCCCTTTGCGGTGGCTTGCTCTTGAGCGGGATCATCGCTCTGCTCGATGTCCCGCCCCAGCTTAACGGTATCACCTACAGTGTCCTTTCCATGTTCATCGGTGTCATCGTCCCTCTCGGCATATACCGCTCTCTTCTCTCGTGGAGTCGGGGCGGAGAACGGCCAACGCCTGGCGGCGTCTTGACCCTCGGCCTGCGCGGCTGGTGGGACGGCGTTCGGGTTTATTTGGTGCTGCTTCTGTATGGGCTATTGCTCGCTTTGGTGCTGGGGGTGTTGATCGACTTCCTGGTGATGATGTTGAATATCTGGATCTACGGCGTGTTGGCCGCCTCGCTGTCCATCTGGATCATAAGTCGCTCCTTCCTGTCGTTGATCTGCATGGCCGACGATGGCCAGAGTGCGTTTGACGCCGTACAACGGGGCTTTTCTTTGACCGAAGGAAAATCCCTCCGCATCGCTCCGGCAATAATCCTGCTGGCCGTGGTCTTTTTCGCTTTCACCGTTGCGGTTTCTTATGGGGCCTACTGGCTGCGCATGCGTTTTCCGGCTCAAGCCTGCTCACAGGCCTTCGTCTTCATTTCCGATCCTTTCATCTACGCCTTCGTGTTCGCGGCTTATCTCGAGCTCAAGAACCTGCAGAGGCCCGCTTGGACTCCTGGACCCTCGCCCTCTTCCGGGCAGGAGCCTCCTTCTGCTCCTCAGGCTTCCATGTCCGACTCTGCTTGAGGCAAGCAGCGGAGGCACCTTCTCCGCCGATCCCAATCGCTAACCGCCACCCCCTGCCATTGCTAGGGCCGGCTTTGCTCATGCCCACGTGTCACCATGCCCACATACCCCCTCGCGACCTCGTCGCGCAGGTAGGGTCGGCACTGCGTGCCGACCTAGTCTGTCTTTGGTAGGGATGACCGGCCCGGTCATCCTCGGGCGCGCGAGCCGCGCGCCCCTACCTCTGAATGCCTCAGGTAGGGACGCGATTTCCATCACGTCCGTTCGCTCCCGCGCTTTATACGTCACACCCAAACAAGGGGTCAGGCCGTTACTCGTGCTGCGCTGATACTAAAACTGCGGGAAAAGATAGGATTTGGTATCAGCCCAACTTAGTAATGGCCTGCCCCCTTCGTCGCTCCCCGGTAATCAGTCCGAAGGCGGTCGCGGCAACGGCCTGAGCAACGGCCTGATCCCGAGACTCCAGGGGGCCATGCATTGGCCCCCTCCTATTGTATAAGATATATTAAGCCAGACGAGGAAACCGCTTCACAGGGCATGGGCATAGGTTAGTCTGCCGCCACCCCTCCATGGATACATGGGAATACACCTGTAATCAAAGCCCGCAGCAGGCGTTTAACACAGTTCGTTTCTACGTCCGGACCAAGGTGCTGGAGCTTGGAGGAGGAGCTGCGCTCAACGGCGAAGGTATCGACTTAGAT
>JAUREI010000020.1 GCA_030827515.1 Prosthecobacter sp.
GGCGAAAGAGAGCAGTTTGGAAACGGATTCCCCGTCTTTCAGAGAGCGTCCGATGGTCAATATCTCGTCCTTCGCACCGCCGTTGCGATACTCTCGGGTGCTCCAATGGGATTCACGCTTCAAACTCTCCGGATCGCGATCGGCGAGGGCCTGCCAGGCGAGGTGGGATTTGCCAACAGGGCCTTTGTTGAGAGACTTGACCAGCTCATCCGTGCCCAGCTTGGTGAAGTCAGGGACTTCACCTTTCGCTCCCTTCGGTTTCACGCGCCAGATTCTGCCCCGCGTCTTGTCGCGGTCGGGATGGTTTCGCGGGACTTCGTTGTGGGAGATGATCTTGTTGTACCAGTCGACGATGTAGATGCAGCCGTCGGGGCCGTTGGTCATGGCGACGGGGCGGAAGAAGGGGTCGTCGCAGGTGATGAGCTCGGCGGCCTGCTCGAGATTCCAATACGGGCCGTCGCGATGCATGGCGATGGTTTGGACCTTTGAGATGATGGGATTGGCGACGAACATGCAGAGGTCGTCGGGTTTCACGGTGGGGGTGAGTTTGCGGAAGTCGCCCTCGCCGAGCGCGAGACCGCTCAGGCCTGTGCCGCCCATGCGGAACTCGGCGGCGGGCGGGAACTCGGGCTGGTAGCTTTTTCTCAGGCCGGCCATGCCGCCGGGGTAGTAGGCGTATTCGTGCAAGGGCATGACGGGATAGCCGTAGTCGTTGGCCTCCTGGATGAAGGTTTCGCCTTCGCCGGTCATGACGAGGCCCCAGATGTTGTTCGGGCCGGTGCTGGTGACTTCGAACTTGCTGCCGTCGGGCCGCATGCGCGCCATGCTGCACTTGGGCCAGTCGATTTCCTCGTTGCTGCCGGGGTGTTTGACCTTGCTGTTGTTGAAGAGGCCCTGAGCCATCCAGATCCAGCCGCCGGGGGCACGCGTGAACTGGTGCGGGAAGAGATGCGAGTCCTGCACGCCGAAGCCGGTGAGGATGACTTCGCGCTGGTCGGACTTGCCATCGCCATCGGTGTCTTTGAGAAGGAGCAGGTCGTGGCCGTGCAGTACGTAGCAGGAGTCGCCCGCGCCCCACGGGAGAATGCCGAGCGGAATGGCGAGGCCGTCGGCGAAGACGGTCGGATTCGTGAGTCCACCCGCGGGAATCGGCGCATTCACCGACTCCCGCGGATAGACGAGCACCTTGTCCTTGCCGCGCGCCGCATACACCGCCTCGGCGGCGGCGGGGTTTTCATTCGCATCCACGGGATACTCCAGCGCGGTCTGCGTCCACATTCGCCCGCGCTGGTCAAAGTAAACGCTGATGAACTTGCCGATGCCGTCGCTCTCCTTGACGACGAGCTCGATCTCGTAGCCCTCGGGCAGATGAAACTTCTTCAACTGCTCCTCGGCGGTCAAGGCGGTGCCCTGGACGTTGTTGTAGCTGATGTCGCGCTTCGGTTTGGCTGGGGCCGCGGCCTGCTTCTTCGGCGGCGGGGCGACGAGTTTGCGCGCGGCATCGACACCGCCGAGCGATTCCCACGTGGGCGCATTGGGTGTCGGTGGCAGTTCTTCGATCGTAACGTCCTTCACCTGCACGAGGCAAACGCCGCCGCTGTGAACCTGCGGGCCGATCAGGCCGTCGAGCGCGATGTTTTTGTCCTCTTCCGTGTAGTCCATGCAATGCACGCCATTGATCCAGGTCTGGATGCGCGTGCCTTCGGCGCGGATGCGGTATTCGTTCCAACCGAAGACGTCGATTGCCTTGTCCAGCGCCGCCTGCTGCTCGGGCGTGGGTGCCCAGATGACCTTGTTGCGGCGGAATTCGTCGTAGATCTTGCCGAACCAGCCCGCACCGCAATCGACCTGATAACCGGTCATGTGCGCGCCGCCCGGCACGCGCAGGCTGCGGATCTGGATGCCGCTGTTGAGCATGCCGGTCTTCGGATCGCCGCTGACCTTGATCTTGAGCTTCAGCTCGAAATTTTGGTAGTTCTTCTTCGTGCAGATGAAGTGGTTCTCTTTGATCTTCTCCGTCGTCGAACCGCCGGTGATCATGCCGTCCTCGACACGCCAGATTTTGGGATCGTAGTCCCAGCCGTCGAGGGTTTTGCCGTCGAACAGCGAGACGGGCTCCGCGTGACAGAACGCGGAGAGGGCAGCGAGGGCCAGGAGGGACAGAGGGCGGTGCATGCGCATAGAACGCCACGATTGGCGGGGGCTTCGCAAGACAACATCCACCGCCGCCTGACTGAAACGCACCCGTTCAGCCGCGGCTGCGGTAGTCCGAGGGCAGGCAGCCGACCCAGCGCTGGAAGGCACGGGCGAAGGCAATCGGACTTTGGTAGCCGACCTCGCGGGCGATGAATTCCTGTTTGTCATCGCTGCGGGTCAGCAACTGCTGGGCGGCGCGAATGCGCAGGGAGGTCAGGTGGGCCATTGGGCTGCGTCCGAGTTCCTTCCAGCAAAGGCGGCGAAAGTGTTCCTGGCTGACGTGGGCGGCATGGGCCAGGGCGGCGACGGTCCAGTCTTCGGCCAGTCGGGCTTCCACCTCGTCCCAGAGGCGTCGCAGGCGCTCGTCCTTCTGCCAGGGACTGGCCAGGCGTCGGAGATGCAGGTGCAGCAATTCCAACCAGTGGTGCAGGGCATGGCTGTCGCGCTCCCCCTGCCATTCGCCCCGCAGCCCCTCCCAGATGTGGGCAAACTGGGCGGCGTCGACCTTCAGGTGCACGGGCGAGGCGGCGCTGACGAGCGGCGTCACGAAGACGGGTTCATCGTAGCGAGCCCACAGGAAGCGCCAGCGCTTGCCCTTGACGGCCTGGAAGGCGTTGACCCCGCGCGGGGGCGCCAGGCAGGCCTGACCGGCGCTCAGGCTCTGCCAGCGACCGTCGAGCAGGACGCGACCGGAACCCTCGACGCAGACCATGAAAAAACTGCCGGGGGGGCGCAGGCGCACACGCCGGTAGGGATGGGCGGCGTCATCGATGCCGACCCGGGCGAGCCGGACGGCTGCCAGCGCGGGACAATCCCCGGCTTCCAGGCACCAGCGCTGGCTGCGACGGCCGTCAACCGTGGTTTCGGTCAGGGGCAAGCCTGACGCGACGCGAGCCTGGGCGCCGCCCGTGCGTCTCATGCGGCTCAGAACTGCAGCCACTGGCGCATCCAGCCAAGAGCGGCGGTCAGGCCGACCACCACGACGGCCAGCTCCAGATAGAGGGCGAGGCGACGGTTGCGTTCGGCGCGCAGCTGCTGCAGCGGCTTGCGCTGCTGGGGGCGGGCGCGGGCGGCGGGACCAAGGGGCGGCAGGGTGTTGCGGCTGGCCAGTCGCTGGCGGGTCATCTCCAGCGGGGCCTGGGTGATGGCCACTTCAAGACGATGGATCTCCGCCTGCAGCTGGCGCGAACGGCTGGTCAGGTCGCGGATGTCGCGGCCGCCCTGCTGGCGACTCAGGCTTTCCTTGACCGACCGGCTGCGGCTGGAGCGAACGCGTTTGTTGTTGACGGAGAAGGCCATGGCGGAGTTCGGGTTAAAACAGAAGTTTGGCCAGAATGAGACCGAGGATCAGGGTGAGAATGAGGGGCAGCGTGAAGGCGAAGCCGCGCCGCAGCCAGGCGCGCGTGTCATCCGCATCCGCAGGCTCGGCCTGGCGGCGGGTGGCAGGAGTGGACGCGGCCTCAAGGTTTGCAACGCCCGCCGGCTGGCTGGCGGCGAGCCGGCGCATGCCCTTTTCAAAACCCGCCTCGGCTTCCATCAGGGAGCCAAGCGCGTTGTCCAGCTCCTGTTCCAGCTGGTGTCGGGGCCAGCGTTCCGGCAGAAAGCCGCGCAGTTCTTCCAGACGTGCGTGAAAGTCGCGCTGGGTGGCCGTCAACTCCTCCAGATAGTGCCGGGTGCTGTCCAGATCACGGTCAATCGCAACCAGATGCTGTTCCAGCAGTCCAACCAGGCTCTCACGGCCATGGATGAAGTGTTCCTGCTTTTGCTTGAGGGTCTCCAGCAGTCGACGCTCCTGTTCGATCTGCTCCTGCTCCTGACGCAGCTTGGCGAGTCGCTCCTGGGCTTCGCGGACCTGGCGCTCGACATTCTCGCCCTGCCGGTCGTCGTCGGCAAAATCGCCACCGAACTCAGGCGCCTCGTCAAAGCGAAAGACGTTGTCCTGGGCGGATGCGTTGGAAGGCGGCGGGCGTCGAACCATGTTTATCGCATTGATAACTTAGCGATAAAAATATTATAGCTTTCCGAGATAATCCAGATGTTTTGTGCGATTTTTTGACAGGTGAAACGGCAGAATGCCGAATAAGACTGTTATTAAGAACACCAAAATCACGGCGATGGCGTCTGGAATCAGGGAAACTTGTGATGTCGGGCTCAGAATTTGCAGTTTCCAGCGGTAAATGTCAGGAGCGGCCAGCACGCCGGCACAAAGCAGAATGTAAAGAAAGCTGCTGATCAGACAGAGGGTGCCGCCAAAGCCGGAAATGATGCGTGCGGGGTTGGATTCTCGGAAGTTCGGCAACCAGGCGCCGAGGGCCAGGGCCAGGGCATTGAGACCGTGGCTGAGCATGACGACGGCCGTGCCAAAGATGAGGCTGCGTTCCCAGGGCAGGTCGAGGGTGCGGCAGGATAGCAGGACTAGCAGCAGGGTGAGCAGGGCCATGGCGGCACTGGAAAGGCGCAGCTTGAGGTCCATGACGCGCGCCAGAGACAGCGGTGACAGGCCAAGGATCCACAAGCGCTGGCCCTCCAGGCTGATTTGCGGAAAAACAAAGCGTGTGGTCAATGTCGACAGGGCCAGGCAGCAGACGAGCAGGTTGAGATGGCTGATGACGGTAACCCAGAAGGTGCTCTGCAGGTTGTGGCCCAGGCGCTGCAGATTGAGGGTGTAGATCAGCAGCAGGCCAAAGATGACCAGGCATTGGCCCCACTGGGCCGGTTCGCGCAGGAAGGTGCGGATGTCCTTGGCAAGGAGGGCGCGTTCCGCCCTGCCGCGCCGCGGCGGGCGTTCCGGGACCGGCCGCCGAAACCAGGGAAGGGTGTCGGAATTGCCGCGAAACCAGGGACCGGCGGTCATCACCCGGTGCCAGGCGGGGTAAAACAGGCGTTCACCGAAACGGGCCGTCAGGTGCAGGGCGAGGAGCGCGTTGGCCAGCAGGAGCAGGAGATGGAAGACCGCTCTGCCGGCAGGGCTGCGGCCGGCGGCGGCAAACAGCACTTCCGCCACCCAGGAGCTTGGCAGCAGGGGGTGGGTGGAGATTTCCGAGTGGCGCATGACAGCCTGCAGGCTCGCGACCAGATCCCGCTGGGAGGGTTTTTCCGGCGTCGCGCCGAACTGGGACACCAGCCAGATGCCGGCGACGAGCAAAGCGAGGGCGCCAGCGGGTTTCCACCAGGAACGGCGGGCGTGCCTGACCAGCAGCAGCAGCAGCCAGGTCGACAGGCATGCGGCGAGGCCAACGAGGCAAAGCAGGGCGGGCAGACCGGCCAGGTAGAAAGCGGGACCGGCACCGTAAACCCGGCCGAGCGCGGCCAGCACGGGAGCGCTGAGCACGAGCAGGCCCCAGCTGGCCAGCAGCATGCCCTCGAGGGTCTTCCACAGCACCAGGCTGCTCCAAGGCAGGGGCAGGGCCACCTGCCAGTCCATGCCCGTGCGTCGGAAAAGCCCCATGCCGGTGATGGCGGCGTTGGAGACCACCAGCATGACAAAGAAAAAGAAGAACAGAAGATGCACCAGGCGCTCCACCAGCAGGCCGCCAAACAGGGGCATGGCGGCGACAAACAGCAGCCCCTGGGAGACCAGCAGGTAGGTGGCGACGCAGTAGATGACGAGGAACAGGCCAATGGTCGCCACCAGCAGCCGGTTGCCATGCAGGGCGTCCAGAGCCCGGTGCCGTGCCATGCGCAGGTGCGCACTGGCAAGCAGCAGGGTGGCGGCGGCGGAGGTCATGAGTCCTTGGGAAACGCCGCCGAGCCGGTGGTCGGCCGGCTACTTTTTCGCCTCGCCACCCCCGGCGTTCGCGAGGGCCTGCATTTCCGGCGGCAGGAAGGCCTTGAAGCGGCCCTTGTCGATCGCCTTCATGTAGGCCTCCATGGGCGAGACAAAGCCGTCGCGCAACTTGCTCCAGATGGAGTCGTCCATGAACTGCATGCCCTCGGCCTTGCCGCCAATGATGACGTCGTAGAGCTTCTGGGTGGCGCCTTCGCGGATGATGGCGCCGACGGCGGGCGTGGACACCATGATCTCGTTGACGGCCACGCGGCCCTTGCCGTCGGCCTTCTTCATGAGCAGCTGGGCGACGACGCCCTTGAGCGAGGCGGCGAGCATCGTGCGCACCTGGCTCTGCTGGTCGGCGGGGAAGACGTCGATGATACGGTCGACCGTCTTGCGGGCGTTGTTCGTGTGCAGGGTGCCGAAGACGAGCAGGCCGGTTTCGGCGGCGGTCAGGGCAAGCGAGATGGTTTCCAGGTCGCGCATTTCGCCGACGAGCGCGATGTCGGCATCCTGGCGCAGGGCGGCACGCAGGCCGTCGGCGAACGAGGGCGTCTGGATCGGCACCTCGCGCTGGGTGATGATGCTCCTCTTGTTGCGGTGGACGAACTCGATCGGCTCCTCGATCGTGATGATGTGGCGGCGGAAGTTCGTGTTGATATAGTCGAGCAGTGCCGCCAGCGTCGTCGACTTGCCTGAGCCCGTCGGGCCTGTGACCAGCACAAGGCCGCTGCGCAGGTGGCCGAACTCCTTGACCACCGGCGGAATGCCGAGGCTTTCCAGGCTGGCGATCTTGGTTGGAATGATGCGGAAGACGGCGGCGTAGCCGTTCTGCTGCTTGAGGTAATTGCAGCGGAATCGGTGCTCGGCGTCCATTTCGTAGGCGAAGTCGAGGTCGCCCTTTTCAAGGTAGCGTTCCCAGGCGCGCGGCTCGCAGATTTCGCGCATCATGGTTTCCATGGAAGAGGCGGTGAGCACCTCCTCGGCGATCGGGCGAATCGAGCCGTGGACGCGAATCTTCGGAGGCTGGCCCTGGCTGAGGTGAAGGTCGGAGCCGCCGAGCTGGATGAGCTGGTCAAAAAGTTGGTCGATGATGGGCATGGCGTGGGGCGTGTTGCCGGACTGGGGTTGGCGGAAGGTGGGGCTCAGCTCTGGAAGAAGGCGCGCATGAGCTGCTTGTCCTCGGCTCGCGATTCGCATTCCTCGCGACTGATCAGGCCCTTGCTGTAGAGCCCGCGAAGGGAGTCGTCCATGGTGATCATGCCGACGTTTTTGCCGGTCTGCATGACGCCGTTGAGCATGTAGGTTTTGCCGTCTCGAATGCAGGCGGCGACGGCGGGAGTGTTGACCAGCAGTTCGAGGGCCATGGTGCGGCCATTGCCGTCGGTTTTCGGGACCAGCTGCTGCGAGATGATGCCGCGCAGGGATTCGGAGACCATGATGCGGATCTGGTCGCGCTGGTCGGACGGGAAGACGTCGAGGACGCGGTCCAGGGTGCGCGCCGAGTTGCCGGTGTGCAGGGTGCCGAGCACAAGGTGACCCGTTTCCGCCGCGGTGATGGCCAGGGAGATGGTTTCCAGGTCGCGCATTTCACCGACCATGATGACGTCGGGGTCTTCGCGCAGGGCGCCTCGCAGGGCGGCCGCAAAGGACTCGGTGTGGCTGCCGACTTCGCGCTGGTTGACGTGACAGCCCTTCGGTTCGATGACATACTCAATCGGATCCTCAAGGGTGATGATGTGATCCTGGCGCTCCTTGTTGATCTCGTCGACCAGCGCGGCCAGCGTCGTCGACTTGCCGCAACCGACCGGGCCGGTGACCAGGACGAGGCCGTTGTGATAGCGGATCAGGGTGCGTACCGTATCCGGCAGGCCGAGTTCGTCGACCGAGCGGATGTTCGTGGTGATGATGCGGAAGGTGATGTCGATGCCCAGGCGTTGCTGGACGACGGACGCGCGGAAGCGGCCGAATTCCGGCGAGTAGGCAAAGTCGACGTCACCCTTGGTTTCCAGCTGCTGAATCTGCGCTTCCGTGAGGAAGCTGTAGGCCAGCCGGCGGGTGTCCTCGGTCGTCAGCGCCGCCGAATTGTTCCAGATGGGAGTCAGGTTGCCGTAGCGACGCCAGATCGGCTGGCTGGCGGTGGCCAGATGCAGATCGGAGGCATCATACTGCATGCAGAAGCGCAGGTAGTCATCCACGTGGCCCAGCACGGGCACGAGGTCTTGGGCGGGAGCGGCTTGGTCGGACATGGAAGGGGCGGATTTCACGGCTCAGGGCGTTGGCCTTTGTGCCGTTGGGACGTAGAATGAAGAAAGGTTTGAATCAGCTGATAGCCCTGCTTCACAGCCACCTGTCGAACGAGGGCGATGAAGGGATTGAGAATTTGCGAAATAAGGCTGTTTTTTGTAGCGGAAGCGCCGGGGATGTCACGCCTAAACTTGTCCTCCGCAGGATGCAGCAGGCGTCGCGCGAGGAGGAGACCGGCGATGCCGGCGCCGGCGGTCCACAGCCAGCGATGCCGTTCGATGGAGCGGCGCAACAGGCGATCCGGGCGCCATTCCGCGGCCGCATCCTGCAACTGGCCGCCGAGTTCAGCGCGCGCACGGTCGAGTTCCGCCAAAAGATCGGCCTTGGTTTTCATGGTTCCGGATTCTGGCCGCGCAACCACACGCGATCCTTTTCAAACTGGCGAAAGGTTTCCTCCAACACTGACAGCCGGCGCAGCCGACGGCGGAGGAGGGCAAGCGCGACAAGGCCGACAGCCAGATGGGCGACCGCGAGAGCCAGCGCCACCTGGGGCCAAGGCCGGGCGAGGGCGCCGGCCAGCCACCAGACCAGAGCCGGCAGGGCGACCAGCCATCCTGCGAGCAGGCAGACGGCCGCGCCAACGGCCAGCGCAAGCAAGGCGGCCAACTGGCTGCCGGCCTCGCGGGCTTCCAAGTGCAGCAGGCGTCCGCGAGCCTCGGCATAGCGGGCAAGGGCCGCCAGCAGGGCCTTAGTGCGGGAGGTTTCCATGGCCATCGGGGCGGGGGTCGGGCTCAGCGCTTGAGCAGCAGGCCGACCAGCAGGCCGAGGCCAAAGGCGGTCATCAGCGCCTGGCGCGGCTTCTCGCGGGCCATTTTCTCCGCCTCCGCCATGAATTCCTCGCATTGGGCACGTGCTTGCCCGAGCGTTTCACCGGCGATCTCGCGGAATTCATCGGCGCGTTCACCAAGGTCCTGAACGCGCTGGCCGGCAGCCGCCTTCAGTCGCTCGGCCTGGGCTTCCGCCGCACCGCGCAATTCGGCGGTCTTCTGTGCGGCGGCGGAACGCAGTTCTTCGGCGGCACGCAGGGCGCTGGCCTTGGCTGCCTGCAGCGGGTCACCGGCGGCGGAGTCGTGGGAAAGGGAGGGTTCGTTCATTGCGAACCCCCTTTTATCGCGGACTCCCGATTGTGGCGACAAAAAAAGCGGTCTGTCAGCGAATGCTTCCGCGGGTAGGCGGCGGTGAAAAAATTCAAAAAAAGCCACAAAAACATCTTGCCAATGTCAGGTTGTCGGCCATTTTGCGTGCTCCCCGGCCCAGGCGCTGCTCGCAGCGCTAGCCCAGCCAGCCGCGCAAGCGGCCCTGACTATCGGAGCAGTGAACCGGAAAAACACTGTGCTGACCCTTTCGCAAGGTGGATGCACTGTCTTTCCGGAATTGCCCGACGCGGCCTCCAGACCGGAACGAATTCAACAGACCATGCCCACCATCAATCAACTCGTCAGACACGGCCGCAAGGACAAGTCGGTGAAGTCGAAGTCGCCTGCGCTCACCAAGTGCCCGCAGCGTCGCGGCGTCTGCCTGCAGGTCATGACCCGCACGCCGAAGAAGCCCAACTCTGCGCTCCGCAAGGTCGCCAAGGTGCGCCTGACCAACGGCTTCGAGGTGATTGCCTACATCGGTGGTGAGGGTCACAACCTTCAGGAGCACTCGATTGTCCTCGTTCGCGGCGGCCGCGTGAAGGACCTTCCGGGTGTTCGTTACCACATCGTTCGCGGCACCCTTGACTGCCTTGGCGTCGACAAGCGTCGACGCGGCCGTTCGAAGTATGGTGCCAAGCGCCCGAAGGCCGGCGCCGCCGCTGCCGCCAAGAAGTAAGTTTCCGCCACTCCACTCCACTGACCCCATCCGATCATGGCCCGCAGAAAAAGAGTTTACGACAAGCCCGTCCACAAAGACGCCCGCTACGACAGCGAGCTGGTGGCGCACCTCATCGCCCGCGTCATGCAGTGCGGCAAGAAGTCCCTGGCTGAGCGCATCGTGTACGCCGCCATCGACCAGCTCAATGAGAAGGCCGACTCGGTCGATCCCCTCGAGCTGTTCAATCGTGCCATTGAAAACGCCAAGCCCAAGGTTGAAGTCAAGGCCCGTCGTGTCGGTGGCGCCACCTATCAGGTGCCCCTTGAAGTGGCTCCGGCCCGCTCCGAATCCCTCGCCATGCGCTGGATCGTCGGCTATGCCCGCGGTCGCAAGGGTCAGCCCATGCATCGCGCCCTTGCCAATGAATTGAAGGAAGCCTCACAGGGGCAGGGCAGCGCCGTTCGCAAGCGCGACGACGTTCACAAGCAGGCCCAGGCCAACCGCGCCTTTGCTCACTTCCGCTTCTGATTTACACCGCATCCGCCCTTTCCGCACCCTTTTCGGCCCCCATGTCCAATCCGAACTCCCCCAACCGCCAGTTTCCCCTGGAGCGCACCCGCAACATCGGGATCTGCGCCCACATTGACGCGGGCAAGACCACTCTCACCGAGCGCGTGCTTTTCTACACTGGCATGATCCACAAGATCGGCGAGGTGCACGAGGGTGCCGCCACGACCGACTGGATGGAGCAGGAGCAGGAGCGCGGCATCACCATCACTTCCGCCGCCGTTACGGCTTCCTGGAAGCAGCTCAAGGAAGAGGGCATCTACAAGACCCGCGAGCTTGAGGAGATGCGCATCAACATCATCGACACCCCGGGGCACGTGGACTTCACGGCCGAGGTGGAGCGCTCCCTGCGCGTTCTTGACGGCGCCATCTTCGTCCTCTGCGGCGTGGCCGGTGTCCAGCCGCAGTCCGAAACCGTCTATCGCCAGGCGGAAAAGTATGGCGTGCCGCGCATTGCCTTCGTCAACAAGATGGACCGCACCGGCGCCAACTTTGAAAACGTCGTCAAGGATGTGCGCGAGAAGCTGGGTGCCAACGCCTGGCCGATCCTGATCCCGATCGGAGCCGAGGACAACCTGTCCGGACAGATCGACGTGGTGAACCAGAAGGCCATCATCTACTCCGACAACGACAAATTTGGTTCGACCTACGCCGTGCGCGACCTGCAGGGCGACGAGGTGGCGAAGGCCAAGCAAGCCTATGATGGCCTCGTTGCGGCGATTTGCGATGTCGACGATGAGCTTGGCATGATGTTCCTTGAGGAGCAGCCGATCACCGTTCAGGACATCAAGGCCGCGCTGCGCCGGGCCGTCATTGCCAACAAGATCATCCCGATGGCGGGTGGCTCCGCCTTCAAGAACAAGGGCGTGCAGTACCTGATCGACGCCGTCATCGACTACCTGCCGGGCCCGCTCGACATTCCGCCGCAACAGGGCCAGTCCGTTGACGATCCTGAGGTGAAGATCGACGCCGTCCCGGATGACAATGGCAAGTTCATCGCCCTCGGCTTCAAGCTGTGGTCCGACAAATTTGGCCGCCTCGTCTTCTTCCGGGTCTACTCCGGCTGCGTCAAGAAGGGCGACACCATCTACAATCCCCGCACCCGCAAGAGTGAGCGCGTCGGCCGTCTGATTCAGATTCAGGCCTCGGTTCACAAGGACATCGACGCGTGCTATTCCGGCGATATCGCCGCCCTGGTCGGTGTCAAGGATGTGCGCACCGGCGACACCTTCTGCGACGAGGACCTGGACATCCAGCTTGAGCCCCCGACCTTCCCCGAGCCGGTCATTTCGATGGCCGTCGAACCGAAGACCAAGGGCGACCAGGAGAAGATGGCGAACGCCCTCCAGCGCCTCTCCGAAGAGGACCCGACCTTCTTTGTCAAGACCGACGAGGAAACCGGCCAGACCATCATTGCCGGCATGGGTGAACTCCACCTGGAAATTCTCTGCGACCGCCTCAAGCGCGAGCACAAGGTCGAAACCAACACCGGCAAGCCGCAGATCGCCTATCGTGAAACCCTCACGAAGGAAGCCGACGGCGAGGGCAAGCTGGTCAAGCAGTCCGGCGGTCGCGGTCAGTATGGCCACGTCGTTCTGAAGGTCTTCCCGGGTGAAAAGGGCAAGGGCGTCACGGTCGACAACAAGGTCGTCGGCGGCACCATCCCGAAGGAATACATCAACGCCTGCAAATCGGGCTGCATGGAGGCCGTGCTCAACGGCATCATCGCCGGCTACCCGGTCATCGACATGCACATCGACCTCCTGGACGGTTCGAGCCACGAAGTCGACTCCAACGAAAACGCCTTCAAGATGGCCGCCATCTTCGCCGTCAAGGACGCTCTCAAGAAGGCCAAGTGCATCCTGCTTGAGCCGATCATGGCCGTCGAGTGCTCGACCCCCGAGGACTATCAGGGTGACATCATGGGTGACCTCAACCGTCGCCGCGGCAAAATCCTCGGCATGGAGACTCGCGGCAACAGCGCCATCCTGCGCGCTGAAGTGCCCCTGGCCGAAATGTTCGGCTACTCCACCGCCATCCGCACCCTTTCCTCGGGTCGCGCCTCCTATTCCATGCAGCCCTCGCACTTCGAGCAGGTGCCGCAGCAGATCGTCGACCAGATCGTCGAGCAGCGCGGCGGCGGCAAGAACTAACCCCAAGCAGAAACCTTCAACGTCGGAACACCGTCATGAACAACCAGCGAATCAGAATCCGCCTCCGCGCCTACGACTACCGCGTGCTGGACAAGAGCACCGCCGACATCGTCGAGACCGCCAAGCGCACCGGCGCCCGCGTGGCCGGTCCCATCCCGCTTCCGACCCGCATCGAGAAGTTCACCGTCAACCGCTCGCCGCACGTCGACAAGAAGTCGATGGACCAGTTCGAGATCCGCACCCACAAGCGCCTGCTCGACATCGTTGATCCGACCTCGCGCACCGTCGATGAGCTGAAAAAGCTCAACCTGCCCTCGGGCGTGGACATCACCATTCGCATCTAGTCCGCGCAAATCCGGCTGAATAACTCATACACAGGAGACTCTGAATATGGCTCTAGGACTGATTGGAAAAAAGCTTGGCATGACCAAGGTGTACACCGACAAGGGCGTGGCGGTCGCCGTCACCGTCGTCGACGTCAGCGGCAACACCGTGATCCAGGTGAAGCAGGCGTCGGGCAAGGATGGCTACAGCGCCGTTCAGGTCGGCTATGGCGACCAGAAGGAATTTCGCGTCAACAAGCCTGCCCTTGGCCACTTTAAGAAACACAGCGTCACCCCCAAGCGTCACATCAAGGAGTTTCGCCTGGCCTCGGACGAGCAGCTTCCCGCGGCTGACGCCACGCTGGACGCCGGCCTGTTCAGCGCCGGTCAATGGGTTGACGTCATCGGCACGACCAAGGGCAAGGGCTTCCAGGGCGTCATGAAGCGCTGGAACTTCAGCGGACAGCCTGCCACCCACGGCCACATGATGCACCGCCGGCCCGGTTCGATCGGCTGCCGACTCACCCCCGGTCTCGTCTGGAAGAACCAGAAGATGCCCGGCCATGATGGCGTCGAGCGCGTCACCACCCAGAATCTGAAGGTCGTCCAGAGCCGCCCCGAGGAGGGCATCCTGCTCATCAGCGGCGCCATCCCCGGCAACAAGGGCAGCATCGTCGTGGTGCGTCCCGCCAAGAAAAAGGCCGCCCCGGCCAAGTAATTCCACAGGAGGTACCGTAACATGCCAGCAACCGTTCTTTCCCCCGAAGGCGCCCGCCAGGCCAGCCTGAATCTGACCGAAGGTCACCAGGGCAAGCAGGCGCTCAACGACGTCGTCGTCGCCTACCGCGCCAATCGCCGCCAGGGCAATGCCCACACCAAGAACCGCTCGGAAGTTTCCGGCAGCGGCAAGAAGCTCTGGAAACAGAAGGGCACCGGCAACGCCCGCATGGGCAGCAAGCGCTCGCCGATCTGGAGTGGCGGCGGTGTCGTCTTTGGCCCGCGCAGCCGCGACTGGTCGAAGACCACCACCAAGAATGTCCGCAAGCTCGCCCTGCGCGCCGCGCTCACCGCCCGCATCAATGACGGAGCCGTGCTCACCGTTGACAGCTTCAGCGTTGCCGACGGCAAGACCAAGAGCTTCGTCGCCACGATCGGCGGTCTTGCCACCCAGAACAAGGTTCTCGTCGTTGGCCAGGCCTTTGACGAGCCGACCTTCCGCTCCGGCCGCAACGTCCAGAATGTTCAGCTCATTTCCGCCGACGAGGTCAACGCCGAGCACCTGCTCAACTACGCCCAGGTGATTGTGACCGCGGACGCCCTGCCAACCCTTGCCCGGAGGACCGCCTGATATGAAAGACCCCCATTCCGTGATTCAATCGATCCGCCTCAGCGAGAAGGCGACGCGTCTCGGCGAGACCAACAACGAGTACGTTTTCCTGGTCAATCCCCAGGCCAACAAGCTTGAGATCAAGCGCGCCGTCGAGGCTCATTTCGGCAAGAAGGTGGAGGCGGTCCGCACCGCCAACTTCTTCGGCAAGGCCCGCCGCGAGCGCCGCGCCGATGCCGGTCGCACCAACCACTGGAAGAAGGCCGTCGTCCGCCTCAAGGAAGGCGAATCGCTCGACCTCGTGTGAACCCCCTTTTCGGAAACCTTTAATCAGAAAGACGCAGAGCCATGGCGCTGAAAAATTTCAAGCCCACCACCCCGTCAAACCGGTACAAGGAGTGGAACTCCTTTGAAGAGATCACCAAGAGCGAGCCTCAGCGCAGCTTGACCGTGGCCCTTCGCAAATCCGGTGGCCGCAACAACACCGGGCGCATCACCTGCCGCCACATTGGCGGAGGCCACGACCGTCGCTATCGCCTGCTTGACTTCAAGCGCGCCCGTCGCGATGAGGCCGCCAAGGTCATCGGCATCGAATACGACCCGAATCGTTCCGCCCGCATTGCCCTTGTGGAATACAAGGACGGTGAGCGCGCCTACATCCTCGCCCCCAACAACCTCAAGCTCGGCGCCAGTGTCATGGCCGGCGAAAAGGCGGCCCCGGAAGTCGGCAACTCCCTGCCGCTGCGCCGGATCCCGCTTGGCACCAGCATCCACAATGTTGAACTGGTCAAGGGTCGCGGAGGTGTCGTCGCCCGTGCCGCCGGCCAGGCTGCCATTCTTTCCAACCGCGAAGGTGACTACGCCCTCGTCAAGATGCCCTCCGGTGAAATCCGCAAGATCCACGCCGAGTGCTACGCCACCATTGGCCAGGTCGGCAACGTCGAGCACATGAATGTCGTCTCGGGCAAGGCCGGCCGCACCCGCTGGCAGGGCACCCGCCCGACCGTCCGCGGCATGTGCATGAACCCCATCGACCACCCGAACGGTGGTGGTGAAGGTCGCTCGAAGTCCGGTGGTGGTCGCCAGCACCTGCTTAGCCCGTGGGGACACGCCAAGGGCCAGAAGACCCGCAACCCGAAGAAGGCCACCGGCAAGCTGATCGTTCAGGATCGCCGCGCCAAGAAGTAATCCGTCAACGCAACCCGATTTCACGCACGCACTTTTATGGCACGCTCCCTCAAGAAAGGCCCCTTCGTTCAGCAGGCCCTCCTGGAAAAGGTGGACAAGCTCAATGACGCCGGCCAGAAGCGCCCGATCAAGACGTGGGCGCGCAGCTCCATGATCACGCCGGACCTCGTCGGCCACACCTTCCTCGTCCACAACGGCAAGGATTTCGTGTCCGTCTACGTCACCGAGAACATGGTCGGTCACCGCCTCGGCGAGTTCGCCCTGACCCGTCTGTTCAAGGGCCACGGTGCCCACACGGTCAAGGCCTCCAAGTAACACCTCCTGATTCCTCCGACCATGCTGACCCCGTTTGCCAACCTCCTCAGGCCCGCCCTGCCGCTCGTCGCGGCCTGGGTTGGCTGCTGTGGGTTGGTGCGCGCGCAGTCGGCCTTCGAGTATCAGGAATTGAACACCGCCCTGGAGCTTGCCGCGCAGAAAATCCAGGCTCTCGAATCGCAACTCGCCGCAGCTCAGGGCCGCGGCGAAGCCCTGGCCCAGAGTGCCGCCGCCGCCAACCAGGAAGCCGCCGAACTGCGCGACCGTCACGACCGCCTGCGCGGTTTGCTGGAAGGACTGGGCATCGCTGCCCTTGAGCAGCAGCCGGATGTCGTTCAGGAGCGCCTGCTGGCTGCCTTGTCCGACCTGCGTGTCTCTGAAACATCCCGCCAGCGCTTGGCCGACACCCTCATGCAGCTGGCCGAGGTGTCGATTGACTTTGCCAAGACGGTGCCCGCGCCGGACGCGGCCGCCGAACAGCGGCTCTCGGCCGCCCTCGAGCGCGCTGAGCAGGTGCTTGTCACCGCCAGTGCCGCGCCCGCCCCGGCGGCCGAACCCGCAAGCCTCCAGGAGGTGCGCGTGGTCAGCCTCAAGCCGGAACTCGGCGTGGCCGTTCTCTCCGCCGGTTCCCGCGACGGCGTCAAGCCTGGCATGCCCTTTGAAATTTATCGCGAGGACAAACCCATCGCAAAGATTCTTGTCACCGAGGTTCGCAGCTCCGTCAGCGGCGCCATCGTGCAGGAACTCGCAAATCAAGCTGATCCCGTGAAAGTCGGGGACAGAGGTAAAGTGGACATCAACCGATCATTCTAAGTTATGGAAGTGCGTTCGATCTACAAATACGCCCGAATCTCCTCTCAGAAGGCCCGTCAAGTGACGCGCGCCATCACGGGGATGCCGGTCTCGCAGGCGCTTAGCGTCCTCGATTTCACCCCCAAGAAGGCCGCCCTCCTGGTTGGCAAAGTGCTGCGCTCCGCCGTCGCCAATGCCGAGAACAACCACGAGCTCGACGCCGAGGAACTCGTTGTGCGCAGTGCCGTCGCCACCCCTGGACCGACCCTCAAACGCATCATGCCCCGCGCCCGCGGATCCGCCGCCCCGATCAAGAAGCGCATGACCCACATCACGGTCATCCTTGGTGCCAAGGAAGAAGAAAAGCCGGCGGCCGCCAAGCCCGCCGCCAAGAAGCGCAAAGCCGCCGTCGCCGAATAATCCGCCAACACCTCAGATTTATGGGACAGAAAGTCAATCCGATCGGTTTCCGCCTCGCCGTCACCAAAGACTGGCGCTCCAAGTGGTATGCTCCCGAAAAGGAGTTTGCCGAGGCCCTGCACAGTGACCTCGCCATCCGCAAATACCTGAAGGACAAGCTCATGCAGGCCGCCGTTGCGCGCATTGTCATTGAGCGCGCCTGGAACCAGGTCCGTGTTACCCTGCACACCGCACGTCCGGGTCTCGTCATCGGCCGCAAGGGCCAGGAGATCGAGGTCATGAGCCAGAAAGTCTCCGAAATGTGCGGCGGCAAGCAGGTCAAGATCGACATCTTTGAAATCAAGCAACCGGAACTGGACGCCCAGCTGGTTGCCGAGAGCGTGGCCGTTCAGCTCGAGCGCCGAATCTCGTTCCGCCGTGCGATGAAGCGTTCGGTGCAGACCGCGATGGACATGGGTGCCGACGGCATTCGTATCCGCGTTGCCGGTCGCCTGGGCGGCGCTGACATTGCCCGCGCCGAGCAGTATCGTCAGGGCAAGGTCCCCCTTCAGACCCTGCGCATCCCGATCGACTATGGCTTTGCCGAAGCCCGCACGGTTTATGGCATCATCGGCATCAAGGTCTGGCTGAACCGTGGCAACGCCCCCGAGAACAGCCAGCCCCGTGGTGACCGTCGCCGTGAGCGTTCGGACCGCGGTGATCGCGGTGGCCCCGGACGTCGCGGCGGCGAGCGTTCCGCTCCGGCCTCCTCCCCGGCTCCCGCGCCGGCCCCGGCTCCCGAGGCCTGATTTGTCCACTCCAAGACCCCAACTCCGGAATTCTGACTTATGGCTCTTCTTCCCAGTCGTGTTAAACATCGCAAAACCCAGCGCGGCAGCCGCGCAGGCACCGCTTCCCGTGGCAACAAGCTCGATTTCGGGGAGTTCGGCCTGCAGACGCTGGACCGTGGTTGGATCAAGAACAACCAGATCGAAGCCTGCCGCGTCGCCATCAACCGTTTCCTGAAGCGCAAAGGCAAGGTCTTCATCCGCATTTTCCCGCACAAGCCGGTTACCGCTCGTCCCCCGGAAACCCGAATGGGCAAGGGCAAGGGCTCACCCGAATTCTGGGTTGCCGTCGTGCTGCCGGGTCACATGCTGTTCGAAATCTCCGGCGTCAATGAGGCGATTGCCAAGGAAGCCTGCCGTCTCGCCGCCAATAAGCTCGGCCTGCGCACCCGCTTTGTCTCACGCGCCGCCGCCCATTAATCCCACAGAACCGTCACCGATATGAAGACCAAGGAACTTCGAGAGCTTTCCGTTGAGGAACTGGGCGCCCGCCGCCGCGAGCTGCGCCAGGAAATGCTCAATCTGCGCGTCCAGCAGCAGATCGGCCAGCTTGAAAACCCGGCCCGCCTCCACCTCCTGCGTCGCGAGGTCGCGCGCATCGAAACCATCCTTTCCGAACGCTCCGCCGCCGCCCAGGCCGCCTGAGTCGGAGCCACCCCCACCAGCACCCCATTTACATCATGAGCGAGGCCGTCACTGAAGCAGCAGCAAACACCCGGGCCCCTGTCCGCAAGGAGCGGGTCGGCGTGGTCGTGTCCGACAAAATGTCCAAGACCATCGTGGTCGAGGTCGAGCGTCGCGTCCCGCACCCGCGCTTCAAGAAAATCATCCGCAAGACCTCCAAGTTCTACGCCCACGACGAGAACGAGCAGGCCAAGGTCGGCGACCGTGTTCTCATCGTTGAGAGCCGCCCGCTGAGCAAGCTCAAGCGCTGGACCCTCCAGGAGATCCTGAAACACTAAGCCAAGAACCTTTCACCCCCTCTAGGAGAACACCGCCATGCTGCAGATGGAATCCTCAATTCCGGTGGCCGACAACACCGGAGCCCGCGTCGCCAAAATGATTGGCGTGCTCGGCAAGAAGAACACGCGCCACGCCTTTGTTGGCGACATCATCACCGCCCACGTTCGCGAGTCCACCCCGAGCCAGCGTCAAGAAGGGTGAGGTCGTCCGCGCCGTCGTCGTGCGCACCGCGCACCCGATCCGCCGCTCCGACGGCTCCATCCTGCGCTTCGACCGCAACGCCATCGTCATCATCGACAAGGACAACAATCCGAAGGGAACCCGCATCTTCGGTCCCGTGGCCCGCGAGCTGCGCGACAAGAACTTCATGAAGATCGTTTCCCTCGCCCCCGAAGTGCTATGAGCCGCATCAAAACCCACGTCAAGAAGGGTGACAACGTCACCGTCATCGCCGGAGCCCACAAGGGTGCCCAGGGCGTCATCCTGGAAGTCCAGCCCGCCAAGGCCCGCGTCCTCATCGAGGGCGTGCGCATGATCAAGAAGACGGTGCGCCCCTCGCAGGAGCGCCCGAACGGCGGGATCATCGAAAAGGAAGGCCCCATCCACATTTCCAACGTCAAGCTCGCCGAAACCAAACCAAAAACGGCGAAGAAGAAGGTTGCGAAGAAGAAGTAATCCCCCAAATTGCCTCCCCCTCCGTTTCCGTCCGGCCACCGCCGGGCCCGCTGAGGAAAGGCGGCACAGCCCAAACTGAATCATGGAACCCCAGCTACAGACTCTCTACAAGGAGCAACTCCGCGCCCAGCTCAAACAGCAGCTTGGCCTTGCCAATGTCCACCAGGTCCCCAGCCTCGAGAAGATCGTCGTCAACTGCGCCGTCGGCTCCCAGGGCGAGCGCAAGCAGGCTGTCGAGGACGCGGTCAACGAAGTCGCCCTCATCACCGGCCAGAAGCCCGTGATCACCCTCAGCAAGAAGGCGATCGCCAACTTCAAGCTGCGCGCCGGTGAACCGGTTGGCGTCAAGGTCACCCTGCGCGGCCGACGTATGTATGACTTCCTCATGCGCCTGGTGAAGACCGCCATTCCCCGCATCCGCGACTTCCGCGGTGTTGCCCCGAAGGCCTTCGACGGCCGCGGCAACTACACGCTGGGCATCAACGACCAGTCCATTTTCCCGGAGATCGAGCTCGACAAGATCAAGCGCACGCTGGGCTTTGACATCACCTTTGTCACCTCCACCGGCAACGATGACCATGCCCGCGAGCTGCTGCGCGCACTCGGCATGCCGTTCCGCGGCAAAACCGCCGTCGCCAAGGCCGACGCCGCCTAATTCTGAAAAGCCGACCCTTCGCGCACCATGACCGATCCCATTTCCGATTATCTCACCCGCATCCGCAACGCTGCCTCCGCCGGCCAGCAGGAGGTGTTCGTGCCGTTCTCCAAGATGAAGTCCGAACTCTCCCGCATCCTGCAGGAGGAAGGCTACATCTGGAGCTACGAGCTGGACACCAGCGCCGCGCATCCGCGCCTGAAGCTCAAACTCAAGTACCAGGGCAAGGCCCCCGTTATTCGGCACCTCTCGCGCGTCAGCAAACCGGGTCTGCGCAAGTACGTCTCCACTGACGAGATCCCGCGCGTGCTCGGCGGCCTCGGCATCGCCATTCTCTCGACCTCGCGCGGCATCATGACCGGCGCCCGCGCCCGCAAGGCCAAGGTCGGCGGCGAACTGCTCGCCCAAGTCTGGTAACCCCCACCAAGGATTCATCATCATGTCACGCGTTGGAAAACAACCCATCCCCCTGCCCGAAAAGGTCACCGTCAAGATTGGCGAAGACCGCAGTGTCCTCGTCGAGGGCCCCAAGGGCAAGCTTACCTGGACCCTGCCGGCGGGCATCACCGTCGAATCCGGCGAGGGCGCCCTCAGCGTCACCCGCGCCAACGACGAACGCACGGTCCGCGCCATGCACGGCACCAGCCAGCGTCTGATCGGCAACATGGTCGAGGGCGTCAGCAAGGGCTTCCGCAAGGATCTCGAAATTCACGGCGTCGGCTTCCGCGCCGCCGTCAAGGGCACCGTCATCGACCTCAGCCTCGGCCAGTCGCATGACCGCCTTCACCCCATCCCCGAAGGCGTCAAGGTGACCGTCACCGACAACACCAAGATTGCCATCGAGGGCATCGACAAGCAGGTCGTCGGACAGCTCGCCGCTGACATCCGCGCCTACTACCCGCCGGAGCCTTACAAGGCCAAGGGCGTCCGTTACGCCGGCGAGCAGATCCGCCGCAAGGCCGGCAAGAGTGTGAAGTAACAACAGGAGAGACTCATCATGGCTGTCAAGAACCGCAAACTGACCCGCGCGCGCATCCACGCCCGCATCCGCAAGACCCTCCAGGGCACGCCCAAGCGTCCCCGTCTTGCCGTCTACTTCTCCAACACGAACGTCTATGCCCAGTTGATCGACGACGAAGCCGGCCGCACGCTGGTTTCCGCCTCGACCAAGGAAAAGGGCTTCGGCGAGTCTCGCGCCAACGTTGCGACCGCGACCCGTGTCGGTCAGACCGTCGCCGAGCGCGCGCTGGCCCTGAACATCACCGAGGTGGTCTTCGACCGCGGCGGCTTCATCTACCACGGCAAGGTCAAGGCACTTGCCGACGCCGCCCGCGAAAAGGGTCTGAAATTCTAATTCCACCGAGCACGCACATCCTATGGCAGAAGCTACTCTCAGTCCCGCCTTTGGCGAATCCGCAGGCGAGTCACGTCCGGACACCATCGAGAAGGTGGTTCACATCAACCGCTGCGCCAAGGTCGTCAAGGGCGGCCGCCGCTTCAGCTTCTCCGCGCTCGTCGTCGCCGGCGACCAGCAGGGCAGAGTGGGCTGGGGCTTTGGTAAGGCCAACGAGGTGGCGGATGCCATCAAGAAGGCCACGGAAGCCTCGCGCAAGAAGATGAGCCAGGTTCACCTCGACAACGCCACCATTCCCCACGAGGTGGTTGGCGAGCACGGCGGCGGACACATCATGCTCAAGCCCGCCGCTCCCGGTACCGGCATCATTGCCGGCGGTGGCGCCCGTGCCGTCCTTGAAGCAGCCGGAGTCCGTGACGTCATCGGCAAGTCTCTCGGCTCCAGCAATCACGCCAACGTGGTCAAGGCCACCCTTGCCGCCCTTACCGCCCTGCGGCCCAAGGACGAGATCCTCCGGTCCCGTGGCAAGACGCCGCGCGAACGCCAGGCGCTCTGAGCAACCCCCATTCACTTCACTTTCATTTCATCTCCATGAGACTTCACGACGTACAACCCCGCCCGGGAGCCAAGAAGCGCCGCAAGCGCATTGGCTGCGGCGAAAGCTCCGGTCACGGCAAGACTTCCTGCAAGGGCCACAAGGGCCAGAAGGCCCGCGCCGGCAAGGGCATCCGCCCCGGCTTTGAGGGTGGCCAGATGCCGCTGCACCGACGCCTGCCCAAGAAGGGCTTCAGCAACGCCATGTTCCGTGACGTTTATGAAGTCGTCAATGTCGGCGACCTGAATGCCTTCGAGGACGGCGCCACCGTCAACGAGCAGGCGCTGCGTGAAAAGGGCCTGGTCAACCGCACCTGCGACGCCGTCAAGATTCTTGGCTGCGGTGAACTGACCCGCAAGCTCACCATCCAGGTGGACAAGGTCAGTGCGTCAGCCCGCGAGAAGATCGAAAAAGCCGGTGGCAGCATCGCCGCCTGAGCCCCGGACAGACTTCATCAAGCCAGCGGGCCGGTCACGGACGAACCTTCAGGGTTGTCAGTTGGCCGAGCCCGTTTTCTCTTAGCCCACTCTCATGATCTCCGCCTTTGCCAACGTCTTCAAAGTCCCCGAACTGAGGTCCCGCATCCTCTTCACCCTGGCGATGATCGTCATTGTCCGGGTCGGCACCGCCATCACCCTTCCCGGGGTTGATGCCACTGTTCTCGACGAGTGGGTCAGCAGCCGCACCTCCGACGCCAGTTCGGGCGCTGCCCAGGTGGCGGCCCTGCTCAACGTGTTCAGCGGCGGTGGCCTGGCAAATTGCGCCATCTTCGCCTTGGGCATCATGCCCTACATCAGCGCCTCGATCATGCTGCAGCTTCTCACCGCCGTGGTGCCGCGGCTGAGCAAGCTGGCCCGCGAGGATGGCGGCCGCCAAAAGATCACCCAATACACCCGCATCGCCACCATCGTGCTGTGCCTGTTCCAGGGCTACCTGCTTGCCAAATCCCTGCAGAGCCCGGGTCAGAACATCTTCCTTGGCGGACTCCAGGAGGTCATCGACCGCCTGCAGCGCCCGCTGGTCCCAAACTTTGGTTTCTTTGAGTTCGTCCTGCCCACGGTGATCACCATCACCGCCGGCACCATGCTCATGATGTGGCTGGGTGAGATGATCACCGAGCGCGGCATCGGCAACGGCATCTCGCTGCTGATCTGCGTCAACATCGTCTCCGACCTGCCCGGTGCCCTCGTTCAGGTCTGGCAGACCTACGTTGGCAACGTTGGCGGCGACATGACCCGCCCGGCGATGCTGGTGCTGCTGCTCGCCTTCATGGTGGCGGTCATCGCCGGCGTCATTGCCCTGACCCAGGCCACCCGGCGCATTGTCATCCAGTATGCCAAGCGCGTGGTCGGTCGCAAGGTCTATGGCGGGCAGACCCAGTATCTGCCGCTGAAGATCAATTATTCCGGCGTTATGCCGATCATTTTCGCCCAGGCAATCCTACTCTTCCCCTCGCAGATCATCTCCTCGATGTTCCCTGACGTCGGCTGGATCCAGCGCTTCTCGGCCGCGATCGCCTCCGGCTGGATCTATTACACCATCTCCGCGGCGCTGATTTTCTTCTTCAGCTACTTCTGGGTCGCCACCATGTTCCAGCCGACCCAGATCTCCGAGGATCTCAAGAAGAGCGGCGGTTACATCCCTGGCATCCGCCCAGGCAAGCCGACCGCCGACTTCCTCGATTTCACGATGAGCCGTCTCACCTTTGCCGGCGCCATCTTTCTGACCCTCCTCTACATCATGCCCGGCGTGGTCAGCGCCGCGATGGGCATCGCCCCGCAAACCGCCCAATTCTTTGGCGGCACCAGCCTGCTGATTCTGGTCGGCGTCGTTCTTGATGTCATGCGCCAGGTCGAAACCCACCTGCTTCAGAGCCATTACGACGGCTTTCTCAAGAAGGGACGCATCCGTGGCCGCTTTGACCGCATCCAGCAGACCGGCAAGGTTGCGGACGCGACCACTCTCGTCCGCCTCTGGATTGCCATTGCGGTGATGACCCTGATTGGCGTCGCCTGGTTCATCGCCGGCAAGTAAATCCATGCTCGCGGGCAAGATTCCGATTCGACACGGTGCCCAGCAGCAGGGCATTCGCACCGCCTGTCACATGGCACGTGACATCCTGCTGGAGACGGCTGCCCAGGTGCGCTCCGGCATCACCACCGGCGAGGTTGACCGTTTTGCGGCTGCCGTGATGAAGGCGCGCGGTTGCAAGAGTGCCTTCCTCGGTTACCGCAAATTTCCCGGGCATATCTGCATCTCAATCAATGAGGAGGTCGTCCATGGCATCGGCGGCCCACGGGTCATTCAGGATGGCGACATTGTCAAAATTGATGTCGGCATCGAATTCCAGGGGTGGATTGGTGACAATGCCCTCACGGTGCCGGTGGGCGAGGTCGACCGTGAAACCCTTCGACTGATGGCCGCGACGGAGGAGTCCCTCCACGTTGCCATCAAGTTCGCCCGCGATGGCTGGATGCTTGGGGATTTGTGCCACTCAGTTGAACACCATGTGATCCAGTATGGCTTTACCGTGGTCCGCGAATTTGTGGGGCATGGTGTCGGTCGCAAGCTGCACGAAGAGCCACAGGTGCCCAACTACGGGCAGAAGGGAACCCGCCCCCGCCTCAAGGCCGGCATGACCCTGGCCATCGAGCCGATGATCAACCTCGGCACGGCTAGGACACGCATCCTCGCCGACGAGTGGACTGTGGTCACCCTCGATCGCAAGCCGAGTGCCCACTACGAGCATGTGGTCCTGGTGACGGAGGGCGAACCGGAAATCCTGACATTGCGCAAGCGCATGTTCCCACGCGGGATGGAAGATCTCACGCCTCTGGCGGTGAGCGCGCTCGCCTGAGGCCTCAACGCAGCCTTGCGCCCGCCCCCGGAAACCCGGACACAGCAAGTCTTAGCGCATTGTGAATAAAGGAAATCCCTTTTTCTGATGAACTAAAAAAACTTGGAAGGAAGGATCCTTTATGTTTCAAATGAGGAATTACTGAATAATCGCGTTAAAAAGCCTTGGCCTGTCCCGAGGCTGTCCTTGTTTCTTTTTTGCTTTTCTCACCCCTTTCGATCTCAACTCCAAACTTCATTCCATGAACAAGGCTTTTCCCATCTCCATCCTAAAGGGAATTCGATGCATTGGATTGCTTGCCCTGCTTTTGCTTGGCACCGTGGTTCGTGCTGACACCTGGCAGCAGTTTGAATCTGGAACGCACAGCTGGCAGACTTCATCGAACTGGAGCACTGGCCTGATCCCGAGCGGCATGGCGGCAACAGCGGTCTTCAGCTACAATCCGTTCGGAGCGCAGACCATCACGCTTGATGGAAATGTCATCCTTGGCAGCCTCAGTTTCAGCAACTCCAAGGGATCCTACAGCCTGATTCCCAACGTTCTGACCGAGAGCATCACGCTCGACAACGATGGGAACGGCGCGACGATTTCGAACCTCGGAACCGCAAGTAATTTCATCTCGGCGGATGTCAGCCTGGCGGATGCGACACACACCTTCAATGTTGCCGACGGTCGTCTGGTCATGGACGGGGTGATCAGCGGTGCCAACGGAATCATCAAATTGGGCAACGGCTGGTTGGTGCTGCGTCGGACGAACACCTACACAGGGGAAACTTCCTTGGAAGGAGGTATCACATTGGTGTCTCAGGCGGAAAATGACAATGCCGTGCTTGGTGCCACGGGAGCCGGCAACGGCACGATCATTCTGGCGGGTGCCACTCTCGCCCTGGTGAATGACGGCAGCAACACCGCAAGCAGCACCACAGGTGGTGCGAGCCTCAACACGGAGGCGGTTTCGGTGAGCGGCGCCGGCCACCTCAATCAGGGCGCCATCCGCAGCTATGGCGGTCGCGAGCAAAATCAGCTCACCGGTGTCATTACCGCCACCGGAGACACCCGGTTCCAGTCTCAGGCCGGCACGCTGGCCTTCACCAACACGGTGAATCTTGGAAGCAACAACCTTCGCGCGGGCGGCGTCGGATTCGTCTCGCTGAGCGGTGCAGTTCAGGGCAGCGGCACCATCACCCATTTCGGCATCAACGGTTTCCGCATGCAGAACACCGGGGCCAGCAACACCTTCAACGGTGCGATTGTTTCCGAACTCGGCGAAGTTCGGGCGGAAAACACCGACGGCACGACGGGTGCAACCCCCTATGACAATGTGTCGTCGCTGACCCTCAAGAACAGCTACCTCAACATCCTGGCCCCGACCTCCGGTACCTTTGCCGTCAAGAATCGTGTGCCCGACAGCTTGCCCATCACGATTCAGGCCGGCCGCATCCGCATCGAAAGCACGAGCTTCAACGGCACCAACGGTTTTGCCTGGGATGAGAAGGTGGGCGACGTCACCGCGACCCTCGGACACATCTACTTTGATTTTCGCGATACCAATGCCGACAGCGGCACACGCGTGTTGACCGTCAACAGCCTGACCCGCTCCAATCCTTCCGTCACCTTCCGCCTCGGTGGCGACGGCAATGCCGCCACCAACATCGGCAATGGCACCCTCGGAAACCGCTATCGCTTCTACAATGCTGCTCTGGATGGAGGCGGTAACGTGCCGTTCGTGGGTGGTTGGGCCTACCTGAACGCGGAGTTCATGAAATACAATGACCAAGCCGGCGGAGGTAATGGTTACCGGGCCCTTGAGCCGGCCGACTATTTCATCGATCAGGCGGAAGCCACCTGGGATGCCACCAAAAACGTCAAAATCACTTCGGGCAACCGCACAATGGCCGTCGACACGACCGTTCAGTCGCTGAACATCCTCAGCACCACCGGTCGCACCTTGAGCGGTTCGAGCGGTGTCACTCTTGAAATCGGTTCAGGAGGCTTGCTTACCAGTGGCACCACCCACACCCTGTCCGTGCCCTTCCTCACCGCCGGCGCTGCCAGCCAGTACCACCTCTATGACATTGCCTGGAGCAGCAACATCTTCCGTTCCGTCATCGCCGACAATGGCGGTAATCCCGTGTCCTTCGTCAAGGCCGCAGGCGGTACCACGTCGTTTTATGCGGCCAACACCTACACCGGCACCACGGACATCCAGGAGGGGATTCTGCGAGACGTCATTGGTGCCCGCAACATGGTGGGCCTTGGCTCCGGCAATCTGACCTTCTCGGGATCGCAGATCAACCAGTCGGTCTATGAAAACGACCGCGACTTCACCCGTGCGCTTGGCTCCGGTGCCGGTCAGGTGCAGTTTCTCAGCGGCCAGGGGGTCGGCTTTTCCGCTTATGGCGCGCCGATGAATGTGAATCTTGGCGGAGCCGGGGGCACGGTGGTCTGGGGCTCGACCCATTTCAATCCCGGCATCTTCACCCTCAACGGCGGCAACGCCACGCACGTGGTCACCCTGGTCAACCCCGTCGATTTGGGCAACGAGCAGCGCTATATTCGTCTGGATGGCAATGCGTCGGGTGGCAATCGTGCCTCGATAGGCATCATGGCCGGTGATCTCACCAACGGCGGTGTTGTCAAGCGCGGTGGGGGCGTGCTGGTGTTTGACTCCGCCAAGTCCTACAACCAGAGCACCATCATCAACGAGGGTGAAGTCTGGTTGAAGGGGCAGGGCACGGCGGGTGCCAATGTGGTTGGCAATGACATCCTGATCGGCGGTGCCTCCCGCCTCAAACTGGACGGTCCATGGAACGTTGGTTCGCGCCAGCTCATCTCGATGGCCAACACCGATGACAACAATGCCGCGGCGATCTCCTTTGGTCCCGGCTACGGTGACGGTAGCAAGATCCGTTTTAACACCTTCCTGACCGACGCCGCCAATGCCGGCCAACTCGGTGCCTACGACATTTACCTCCAGAACCAGCAGACCGGGGACAGTCGTCGCAATCGTGTCGCGGTTCAGATTAGCGGCCTGCACAACTTCTCGGGAGATGTGATGGACCAGATCTTCAATGTCGCGCCTGATGTGGAGGCCTGGTTTGGTGCTGACACGGGTAACGGTACTTTCACCGGCACCTCCCTGTCAGCCACCGGACGCACCAAGACCGGCGGCAACACCTTTTTCCGTCTCGGCAGCGGTGGCGGCACGATCACAATCGCCAATGCCAACGTGCTCGACGGTGCCTATCCGCTCATTGTCGGCGCCGAGGACAACAACGGCCGAGTCAACATCGGCGGCCTCGTCTACCTGCCGCAGGCGCAGAACTACAGCGGCACGGTCGCGCAGACGGTGGGCACGGCCCTGACGGCCGGCAACCTGATCGGCGCGGGCGGTGTGCTTGTGGTCGGCCAGAATGGTGCACTCAATAGCGCCAACAACAACATCTCCCTGCGCGGCGGTGAAATCCGCTTCGGGATCGACAGTGCAAATTCCTTCCTCGGCGGGGTCGACAGCCAATATGCGGCACGCAACATCTTCGTCAAAAGTGCCAATGCGGTGGTTCGCACCATCCCCCTGACAGGCGGCAGCAACGGCGTTCTCCAGCTCAATGGATTCACGATGCGCATGGATGACGCCGACCGTGTTCTCACCCTCAACTCGATTGGCACCCACTACACCCAGACGGTCATAAATGGCGCGGCAACCTTGGAAAACAATGCGACCGCCCGTAATGCCTACTTTGATGTTGGCAATGACAACAGCTATCAGTCCGGGATCGGAATCCTGGTCTTTAACCAAGCCATCACCCAGACGGGGGCGGGCGCCGTGAATCTTCAGAAGCGCCAGGGCGGCGTTCTAGTGCTCAAGGGCGACAGCACTTATGCCGGTACCACCAACGTCCAGCAGGGCAGGTTGGTCATTGCTCACGAAGGTGCGGCGGGCAATGCCGGCACGACGATCAACATGAACACGAACAATGATCGGCGCTCTGATCTGGAGTTCCTCCTCGATGGGGCTGGTCCATTCGTGGTCAACAACACCGTCAACACCAACGGCGGCAATGACGGTTCGACACGCGTCATTCGCGTAGGCTCCATCGACGGTTCCACCAGTAACAAGGAGATCAGTCTCACGAGTCTGGTCAGCAATGCGGGATTCACCACTGCAGCCGCAACAGGCAACTCCGCCTCCGCCATCTATTTCGACGCCAACAACGGCTACACATTGAAGATCACGGGAGCCACGACCCTGACCCGCACACTGACCGACTTCCGAACCCGCGGAGCGATGGTGACGCTGGCCGGTGCTGTCGGCGGAGCCGGCGCCTTGAACAAATACGAGCAGGGCACGCTTGTGCTCTCCGGGAACAATACTTACACGGGATCCACCGCCGTCTACAACGGCTACGTTGTTGCCGCCAGTGACGCCGCCTTTGGAAACACCAGCAGCGCCATCACCTTCAATGGGACTTCGTTTGCTCAAATCCTCGCATCCGGAACGCGCACCATCAACCGTGCCATCACCAACAGCGGCACCGGCAGCACCCAGACCGTAGGCGGCCTTGACACCGGGGACAAGACCTTCAGCGGCGCGGTGACGCTGACTCGTGGCATCAACGTGACGGCGGTGCCGAGCGGCGACGTCACCTTCAGTGGCGTGCTCAGCGGGGCTGGTGGCGTCAACAAGGTCGGCACGGGTTCAGTGGTCCTCAACAACAGCAACATCTACACGGGCACTACCACGGTGGCCAACGGTACCCTGATTGGCCGCGCCCAGGCCAGTGGCAGCCCCTTCGGTGTCAACAGCGTCTTTACCATCACCAACGGCACTCTGATCCTTGAAAACACGACGGGGGGCACAAACACAACCACCACCACGGGCGCCCTCAACATCAGCAGCGGCAATGCGACGATCTTCGTCGACAACAAGACCAGCACAGGCACGACCCTTGAATTCGGTTCCCTCGTCCGGACCAACAATGCCACCATGGTGATGCGTGGAGCCACCACCGACATCGGCACGGCCGGCAACGAAAAGCTGGCCTTTACTTCGGCGCCTGCCGTGGCCAAGGGCACCATCGGCACCTGGGCGGTTCTCCAAAACAGCGGCAATCAAGGGCAATATGCGGGAGTTGCTGGCAGCAACATCGTCACTGCGACGTATACCGCGACTGGGGTCGATCTTGACACCTCTTCCGGCGACACCGCCTTGCTTGACCTTGCCGGCTTGGGCGGCAACCTGACGGCCAACCGCTCGGTGTATGCCTTCCGCACGAATGCCGGAGTGGATCTCAATGGCAACACGCTCAAAGTCGGTGATGCCCCCTCGGGCACCGTCGGACAAGCGGGCATGATCCTGAACAATGGCGCCGACGTCACCGACGGAACGGTCGACATCGGCACCAACACCCTGAGCATCTACACGGATGACGCCGCCATCTCCTCTTTCGACGCCTCGATCACCAACTTCCGCAACAACGCCAACAACAACCTGACCACCCGCCTGGTGAAGTTCGGTCCCGGCACGTTGGAGATCTCCAGCGCCGCCAGCACCTATCAGGGCAACATCCAGGTCAGCCAGGGCACGCTCAGCCTGACGGCTCCGAATGTCATCCCAACCTTCTCCAACCTGAATGCCGTCACTGGTTCAACGGTCATCATCCAGCCGGGTGCCGCCGTGAAGCTGAATGACAACAACCAAGAGTTCGGCAACTTCTCGGGAACGGTGGTCGTTAGCCCGGTGCTCAACACCGCAGGCACCCTTGATCTCGGAAGTGCCACACTCACCTTTGGTCGTCAGGGAAGCAGCACGACCTTTTCCGGCCAGTTGATCGGCGGGGCAGGCTCGCGCCTCGTCAAGATTGGCGCCGGTCGCCTCACTCTCGACAACTGGGATGCCAGCCGTCCTAACTCGCTTGGCACGCTGGACGTGCTGCAGGGCGTCGTTCAGTCCTGGCACAATGACAACTCTTGGGCGACCCCGAACGGATTCGCCAGCAGCCTGCCTTCGACGACCCAGATTCTTCTGCGTGGTGGCGAATGGGAAGCCTACGTCGTCGGGGACAACACCAGCAACTTCCAGTTCATCCCGATGGGCCAGAGCATCACCGCACGCGACGGCAACTCCGTTTTCGACACTAACCGCTGGCAGGGTGGTGCCGCCAACAAGATCCTGGGTTTTGACACGCTGACGGTCGACAAAAACATCCTCACCATCACCGGTGGCAACGCCATTTATCCGCGTTTCGGCGGCGCCTTCACGATGACCGCCAACGCCCGTCTGCAGACGGATGCCCCCCTGCTTCTTGGCGGCACCATCAACGGCCACTACACCCTCACCAAAACAGGTGGCAGCAACCTGGAGATCAATGGCGACAACAGTGCGTGGTCCGGCGGCACCGTGTTGCATGACGGCACACTTCTGTTTGGCAGCCGCACGCCCGAGGTGGGCGAGCGATACATGGCGAGCACCAATCTGTTCAGTTACAGCGCCACCGCCAACCTCGGCACCGGCGACATCGTGGTGAACCGCAGCACGGTCATCCGACTCAACGCACCTTCCAACATCCTCAGCTCCCAGGGGCAGCGTGTGCAGACGTTCAGTTCGCTGAACAATGGCCTCGCCCGCGTTGACATCGGCATGAACGCGCCGGTCACGGACTACGGCCTTCGTTCCACCACCAATGGTGCCCTCACGATCGGTCTGAACGACGGCTTTTACACCCACCCTCTGGATCAGTCCATGATGGGCAATGGTCGCTGGGTCCTTGGCGCCTGGGTAACCACCTTCTACACCGCCCAGAAGCTCGGTTACGGCATTGACAACACCTATCGATTTGGCGGTACCAACGGCGTTTTCAACGTCACCCAAGCCAATGCACTGTCCGGGCCGGGCAGTGTCGAAGTTGGTCTCGACATGACGCAGAACGGTTACGCCATCAACAATGGCAACGCCCAGGTCCAGCTCTATGGCGATCAGTCCTACACGGGCAACACCATCGTCCGGCGCAACCGGGAAACGGGCAGCACCCAAAACTTCCTGGCCTTCCACGGCGACCTGGCCTCGCCGGTCATTGATGTGTATGGACGCCTGATGGCTCGTGGTGCCGGGCGGTTCACCAACGACGCCGGCACCCAAGTCAACACCGTCAACCTCTACCCGGGCTCGACTCTGCGCTTTGACTACAACATGGATGTCAATGATTCCATGCTGACCTCGCGTCTGGAAAATTCCAGCCTCGGGCTGGCGGCAACGGAAAACAAGTGGGGTGACACCACGCCGATGCTGCTTGACGGTGCCACCTTCAACCTGCTGGCATCCGGCGGCCGTGTGAACCGCGAGACGATTGGTGCCATCACCGTGCGTAATGGCGCGGCTGTCTATCTTGAACGCAATGGCACCAACAGCCAGATCATCGTTGAGACGCCCAGCATCACCCGTGAGGGGCAGGCGGTCTTCGCCGTTCGCGAAAACGCCAATGAACTCGGCCGCGTTGACCTTCAGGGGCAGAAGTTCTTCATCGACAACGGTACCTCGATGCTCGACGCCCAGGGGTTGATGCCGGTGTGGATGACGAATCCAAGCCGCAACACCTTCCTCACCTACAACGAGAATTTTGGGGTGCAGAACGCCAATTTCACCCATTCGACGACGACCGCCGCCACCGGTGCCAGCTTCCTTGCGGGGTTGAGCCTCACCAGTGTCGCCAACTACGGTGTTGGCGTTGGTGACGCGACCGTGGCCGGCACGGCCAACGTCTATGCCCTGCGCATTGCCCACGAGGCCTCCGGCAATGATGCCACCCTGACGGGCGGCCAGATCAACATTCACAGCGGTGGCCTGATCGTCGACAACCGCGACAACGCCCGTGTCAATTTCGACACCACGGCGGTGTATTTCGGCAATGGCACAGTGCCAACCGAAGCGGTGGTCTACTCCGACCAGAGCAACATCACCACGCGCTTCGGCGGCGTGGTCACGGCGGCGAACTTCACCATGCACGGCGCCGGCAACGTCCAGCTCACCAACACGGCCAACGCCATCACCGGCAACATCCAGATGAACGGGGGCAAGCTCTTCCTCGACGGTGCCGGCACCGCGGGCACCAGCAATGTTTCCATCACCCTCGCGGGCGACTGGCTGCAAAACAACGACGGTCAGCAGATGGCCGAACTTTGGCTGCGCACCAACAACAATGCCAACACCACCTGGAACAACTCGCTCGTCGTCGCCGCCAATGTGCCCTATGCCCGCATCATCGGCGGTCGCTACACCGGCACCTCGACGTCCACAGCCACGAACACCATCTCCGGTTCACTGACCATTCAGGGCACCAACAGCCTGCAGGGTACTTCGCTCATCATCGGCAGCACCGGCACGGGCAGCAGTGAAAACACCCACAACCTGACCATCACCGGCACGACCACGATTGGCGGCACTGCACCGGTCGGCATCCGCGTCGAGCAAAGCGGCCGAATCCTGCAGCTCACCGGTGCCGTCACCGCTTCGGCTCCGATCATGAAGTCCGGGGACGGTACCCTGCGTCTCGACAACAATAACATCAACCTGAGCAGCCCGGTCACCCTCAACCGCGGTGAAATCCGGGGCTTTGGCCCGAACAACAACACCAACAATCTGTTTGGCACCGGAGATTACACGCTGAACTTCGGAACCCTTCGCATCAGTGCAGGCATCCTCACGAGTGGTTCCATGGTGGCGCAGTTTGCGGCCCCCAACCAGGATTTGATCTTTGGCGGCGCGGTCAATTTCGTCAACGACCGCGGCTCAAGCACGGGCATCGGGCGAACTTTGGTCATCGGCACAAACAACGGCACCAACACGGTGCGTACCATCAACGGTGCCAACTGGCGTGTTTCCTCCGACTCGGGCGACAGCGTGGTTTTTGAGAGCAAGGTGATTGTCAACGATGCGGCGATCTTCTACACCGACAACGCGCCAACCTTCTTCCGTGACACCTTCGAAGGCGGAGGACGCTTCACCAAGACTGGTATCAGCCAGCTCCTTTTTGACAACAACGTCGCCAACTCGAACTGGACGGGCACCATCGACATCCAGGCCGGCTACCTCCGTGTGCAGCAGGCCAACCAGACGCTTGGCGGTTCCGGAAGCGCGATCATCGTGAATCCGGCGGCCGGTCTGAGTGTGCGTCGCGTTGAAAACCTTGGCACCGGTCAGGGCATCACCCAGTTGCGCACAACCTCGCGCACCAGCGCCACGGTCCTCGGCGGCATGATCGCGGCAGATTTCGACAACCTGCGGGCCCACTACAACGGCCTGACATCGATCGGCACGGGGGCCGGCATTCTCACCATCAACGGCAACCAGAGCTACGCGCCCGCGGATCCGGCCTTTATGGCCAATTTCCGCGATGGCAATTGGTATCTAGGCACCCTGCACGATACTGGAACGCTGACCATCAACAGCCTTTCCCCCTGGGGCCCGGGCGGCAACAAGTTCCTGCTCGGTGGCGGCAGTTCGACACTCAGCCTCAACCCGGCGACCGCCGGTTCGGCCCAGCTCGGCGGCGCCGGCAACCAGGCGATCATCGGTATCCCGCAGACCTATTTCGGCTACTCGACTGTGGTCTTTGGTGCCAACGCCAACAACAGCTTTGACGGTGGCACGTTTGTGACCCGCTCGCGCAACCTGGACGGCAGCTATCGTGGCACGCCGCTGTCCTTGCAGGGCGGCGCGGTTGGGACAACCACCAACTTCTACACGCCGCTGGGCAGTGGCCCGGTGGATGTCTTCGGTGAAATTCGCATTGAAGGTGCCTCCGGCACGGCGGCGAACAGCGAAACCACCAACGCCAACGCCTGGACCTTCCACCCGGGCACCCGCATCCGCTTCGACAACAACACGCCGTTCACCGGCAGCGGTACCACCGGCAATCTGGCCACTGGCACCCTTGGTGGTGGCGGTCGCTGGGGTGACAGCGTTGGCATCGACCTGAATGCCTCTGTGCTCGAACTTTACGGCGACAACACGGACCACATCGCCAACCGAGAAGTGGTGGGTGATATCAGCGTCAATCGTGGTTCGGAAGTTGTCATCCGGCGCAACACCACCTTCTGGGCAGAAATCTCCGCTGGCGCGCTGACCCGCGGCACAAACGGCACCCTCATGCTGACCACGATGGTGGACGGCACCAACACTGCCGGCATTCTCGGCACCGTATCCGGTGCTGCCAGCGCCACACGCTTCCTCATCAGCAACAGCGGTGCCCTGATCAGCAACAACATGGTTGCCCCGTGGATCATCAGTCGCAAC
>JAUREI010000040.1 GCA_030827515.1 Prosthecobacter sp.
AGTCGGCCTTGTGCACGGAGATCGGTTTCTCGACGAGGACGTGCAGACCGCGCTGCAGGGCCTCGATGCCGATGGTCGTGTGGGAGAAGTGGGGAGTGCAGATCAGGATGGCGTCGATGTGTCCGGAGCGGATCATCTGGCTGACGTCGGTGAAGGGATGCTCGCCCTCGAGCGGTTCGGGCAGGGTGCCGACGCTTTCGCAGAGGGCGGTGACGCGCAGGCCGGGGACCTTGCCGGCACGGATGTTCGCGAGGTGGGCTCTGCCCATGTTGCCGAGGCCGACGATGCCGAGTCTGACGTTTTCCATAGTGGCGCGCAGGCTAGCGGGGCGGCGTGGTAGGTCAACCCCCGAACTGGTTCGTGGCGCGCGCGGGCTTGCGTGTCGGTCCGGGCCTGTGTAAGAGCGGGCATGGCGGAACAAGGCACACTCCTGGTGACAGGCGGCGCAGGCTACATCGGCTCGCATACCGTGGCGCGTCTGCGCGCGGCCGGTGAAAAAGTCGTCGTCCTCGACAATCTCGTGTTCGGCCACCGCGAGGCCCTGACGGATCCGGACGTGGTCTTTGTAGAGGGTGACATCGGCGATGCTGCGCTGGTGGACCGGCTGTTTGCCGAGCACCGGCCCGAGGCGGTGCTGCACTTTGCCGCCTTCGCCTACGTGGGCGAGTCGGTGACCGACCCGCTCAAGTACTACCGCAACAACCTGGCGGCGCCGCTGGTCCTGCTCGAGGCCATGCAGCGCCACGGTTGCCGGCGCTTCATCTTTTCCTCGACCTGCGCCACCTACGGCGATCCCGTGCATGTGCCGATGGACGAGACGCATCCTCAGGCACCGGTCAATCCCTATGGCGCCTCGAAGTGGATGCTGGAGCGCGTGCTGGCCGACTGCGGTCGTGCCTGGGACCTGCGCTCGGTCTGGCTGAGGTATTTCAATGCCAGTGGTTGCGATCCCGAGGGGCGAATCGGCGAGGATCACGACCCCGAGACGCATCTCATCCCGCGCATCCTCATGGCGGCCAAGGGTGAAATCGACAAGATCACGGTTTTTGGCACCGATTACCCGACGCCGGATGGCACCTGCATCCGGGATTACATCCACGTTTGCGATCTCGCCTCGGCGCATGGCCGTGCGCTCGACTACCTGCGTGCCGGCGGCGAGACGACGGCGGTCAATCTGGGCACCGGACGCGGCTTTTCCGTGCGCGAGATCCTGAGGGTCGTCGAGGAGGTGACCGGCTGTGCGATCCCCGTCGAATACGGCCCCCGTCGTGCCGGCGACCCTTCCGAACTGATTTGCAATCCGGCGCGCGCCAGGGAGGTGCTGGGCTGGGAGGCGGAGTTCAAGGAGCCGCGCAGCCACATCGACAGCGCCTGGCGCTGGATGACGGGACCGCGGGGCGGGCGCTATCCGCGCTGATCAGTGCATTTCCACCGCGCAGCTGCCGAGGCCGCCGCGGAAGTAGTTGAACTGCACGTTCGGATGGTCGGCGAGCAGCGACATCGGCACGGACGAATCGGCGAGGCGCTTCGAGATCATCAGCGCGGTCAGGCGCTGGCCGAGCGGGTTGTCGTGCATCCCGGCCTGCCAGATGCTGACCTTTTCCGCCATCCAGGTTTCCCTCGGGCCGACGGTGATCGCCATCTGCGGGACCATGGTGATGTTGCCGCCGCCGGAGGTGCGGGCGTTCTGCGACAGGGTCACCGGGTGCAGGTCGACGATGCGGGTGCCGAGCTTGCGGTATTCCGCGGGCGGCGGCGGCTCGTTTTTCCACTTGCCGGTGCGCTTGAGCGGATCGTTGAAGGCCCAGTGCTTGATGTCGCCCTGGCCGCCCTGCATGACGACGCAGCGGACGCCGGACTGCCAGCTCTTCACATACTCCGTGACGTCGGCCTTGGGGAAGTGCAGCTGGCTGTCGGGCATGACCAGCTTCTTCTGGATGCGGTTGAAGCAGAGTTCGCGGTCGGCGCGCTCGAAGGACAGCGGATGCTCCATGGTGACCTCCTTCTTCGTCTCGGGATCATACCATTCGTCCATGCCCCAGAAGTGGCCATCCTTGATCGAGATGCCGAGGTCGTTGATCAGGCGGGCGACCAGCGGCAGTTGCTCGGTCGGGCCGATCGGGCCGCAGATGCCGGCCGGATTGTCGGGTGTGGCCTGCTTCCAGGCGTGGAGATACTCCAGGGCCTCGGCCAGGTAAAAGTCCTCCAGCGTGTCATACATGACGACCTTGAATCCGGGGCGCGAGAGCTGGCGCAGGTCGCGCTCGGTGAGGCGGGCGGCGTCGTTGATCAGCTCGGAGTCGAGCGTGGTGTAGTCCCACCAGTCTGGGGCGATGTGGCTGAGTTTGCGGGGCATGCTGAGAGGTGGTTGAGGTTGGGTTCAAGGGCAGTGTGCGCCCGGCCGGCCGGTTTGCCAAGCCCGGATGCTGCGGAAAGTGCCGCGCCCGCCCGTCTTGACGGGATTTCAATCCGAGCCTAGGCTGGATTCTTGAGTCCGCCGGGCGGACCGAGCCCCCCACTCGCATGAAGCTTTCCATCATTGGTTCCGGTTATGTCGGTCTCACCACCGGCGCCTGTTTTGCCGAAGTCGGTCATCATGTTGTCTGCGTCGACAACGATCCGAAAAAAATCGAAAAACTGCAGGCCGGCCAGATCCCCATCTTCGAGCCCGGACTCGAGGCGCTGGTGAAGAAGAACGTCGCCGCGCGCCGGTTGAGCTTCACCACCAGCACCGAGGAGGGGGTCGCTCACGGCGAGGTGCTGTTCATCGCCGTGCCGACGCCACCGCAGCCGGATGGCAGCGTCGACCTCAGTTTCATGGAGAAGGTGGCGCGGGAGATCGCCCAGTATCTCGACAGCTACCGGGTCGTGGTCGACAAGAGCACCGTGCCGGTGAAGACCGGTGAACGGGTTGCCCAGACCATCCGTCGCTATGCCCGGCCCGGCGTTGAGTTCGATGTGGTGAGCAATCCCGAGTTCCTGCGCGAAGGCAGCGCGGTCGAGGACCTCATGAAGCCGGACCGCATCGTCATCGGCGGCAACAGCGACCGTGCCCTGGCGCTGATGCAGAAGATCTACGAACCCTTCGTCGCGCCGGTTCTGGTGACCGATATCAACAGCGCCGAGCTGATCAAGCATGCGGCCAACAGCTTCCTCGCCCTCAAGATCAGCTACGCCAACGCCCTCGCCGAAATCTGTGAGGCCTCGGGGGCCGACGTCCTGAAGGTGGCGGAGGGCATTGGCGCCGACAAGCGCATCGGTCGCGGATTCCTCAATGCCGGTCTCGGCTACGGCGGATCCTGTTTCCCGAAGGACATCGCCGCCTTCATCGCCATCAGCGACCAGCTCGGCGTGCCCTTCGATCTGCTCAAGGAGGTGCAGCGCATCAACGCCCGCCAGTTGGAACGTTTCCTCGACGCCATGCGCGAGGCGCTCTGGGTGCTCAAGGACAAGCGCATCTGCGTCTGGGGCCTGACCTTCAAGCCCAACACGGACGATGTTCGTTCCTCCGTGGCCGTCGCCCTTGTCGAGCGACTGGTGGCGGAGGGCGCCCGTGTCACCGTCTATGATCCGAAGGGCATGGACAAGGCGCGCGAACTGTCGTTTGCCCCCTCGGTCGAGTTCGCGACCAGTCCGCTGGAGGCCGCGCGCGGTGCCGAGGCGCTGGCCATCGCCACCGAGTGGGCGGAATTTGCCGCCGTCGACCTCGCCGCCCTGCGCGAGGTCATGCACACGCCGCTCGTCTTCGACGGCCGCAACCTGCTCGATCCGGTTGCCGCGCGTGACTTCGGTTTCCAATACCGCGGCGTCGGCCGGGGACTCGTGGAGCCGCGTGGCTGAACCGGGCCGATTTTCCTGAGCGGGCGCGCCGCCGGCACGCCCTCGCAACCGTTTTCCCTCCTTGAGCCAACGCCCCTTCAATCTCCGCCGACTCGTGGTCGACGTCTGCCTGGAGTGGCAGGCTTCCGGCCGCTTTGCCGTCGATCTGCTCGACGAACGCGTCCGTCGCGCCGGCCTGTCCACCGCGAACGCAGCCTTCCTGCACGACATCGTGCTGACCCTGCTGCGCAACCTGACCCTGTTGGATCACTGGGCGGATCAGCTCACGGGAGATCGCAAACTGGATGCCGCGACCCGCTGGACCCTGCGCTCCGGTCTCTGCCAGTTGCTGCAACTCGGTGTGCCGGCCCATGCCGCGGTCCATGAAACGGTGGCCGCCGCGGGTCGCGCCGGAGCCCTGGTCAATGCCGTGCTGCGGCGCGCCGAACGGGAGCGGGAGGCTCTTCTGGCCCAGGTGGACACGCTGCCCCTTGCCGTGTGCCACTCCCATCCCGAGTGGCTGGTGCGTCGCTGGATCAAGATCATGGGCAAGGACAAGGCGCAGGCGCTGTGCGAATGGAACCAGCAGCCTGCCCCGGTCTTTGTCCGCCTGAACCGCCTGCACGAGGAGGCCGCCGACCAGGTGCCCGGCCTGCCCGGTTTGGTTCCTTGGGGCGAGGATGGCGAATTTTTTGAATGCACCGAAGGCACCCCGCGCGAGGCCCTGCGCCAGGGCTGGTGCTACGCCCAGGATCCCGCCACGGCGGTGGCACCGCGCATGCTGGCGCCGCAGCCGGGCGAGACGGTGCTCGACGCCTGTGCGGCGCCGGGCGGCAAGACGGCCCTGCTGGCCTCGCTGATGGGGCGCGAGGGAAGGCTGATTGCCTGTGATGTGTCACCCGCGCGACTGGCCCGTTTGCGTGACAACCTCACCCGGCTGCGGGCCCATCACATTGAGATCGTTCGCCACGATCTTGCCGGCGACGAGGCGCCGCCGTTTGAGGGAACGCTGTTCGATCGCATCCTCCTCGATGTGCCCTGTTCCAACAGCGGTGTCATGCGCCGCCGCGTGGATGTGCGCTGGCGTCTGCGCGAGGAGGAATTCACCTCCCTGGCCGTGTTGCAACGGCGCATGGTTGAAGCTGCGCTGCCCTGGCTCAAGCCGGGCGGCTCCCTCGTTTACAGCACCTGCAGTCTCGATCCCGAGGAGAACCAGGGGGTGGTTAAAGCGGTGCTGGCGGCGCATCCCGAGCTGGAGTTGCTGGAAAGCCGGCTGGTGTTTCCGCCCAAGGACGGCATCGACGGCGCCTACGCGGCCCGTTTGGTGCGCCGCCCGCAGGCTTGAAGCGGCGAGCGGATCGACGAGAATGTCGCCATGGCGAAGGCCGATTCACCCGCCCAAGCGCAGCGTGCCGACAAGTGGCTGCACCACGTTCGCGTCTTCAAGACCCGGGCCCTGGCCAGCCAGGCCTGCCAGAAGGGGCAGGTTGAGCTTGGCGGCCAGCCGGTGAAAGCCGCCCGTGACGTGAGGCCCGGGGATGTCCTCGAGGTGGTGCGCGGTGACCTGCGCCTGAGGCTTCGCGTGCTTGGGCTGCCCGCCCAACGATTGGGGCCGCCGCGGTTGGCGGAGTTCTGCGAGAACCTGACGCCGGAGGAATGGATCCAACGCGCCGCCGAGTTGCGTCGGCAGCGCGAGCTGGAACGGCCTCGCACCCACGAGGTTGTGGCCCGACCGAACAAGCAGCAATTGCGTCAACTCCGCGAGTGGCGGGAGTCCAACGCCGGCGCCTGAGAGTCTGTCGACAATTTCCTTCAGGTTCACGCTGCAGGCAGTGTGGTTGGCAGGAGTTCAAGAGGAATTCTCTGAGGAAGATTCAGCCGGAAGGTTGTGTCATGGCCATGTTAACCCTCATAAATAATGGATTTGTAACTGTTTTGGTCGGGTGCCATGAATTGGAATGCCGTGTCAGGACGGCATATGGCCCTTGCTTCACGGCATGTCGGGTTTACAGAAATCATTCCTATGTTTTCCGCCCTCACCGAGAAACTCGAAGACTCCTTTCGCAAGCTGCGCGGCCTTGGCAAAATCAGCGAGGCCAACATCGCGGATGCCCTGCGCGAGATCCGCATGGCGTTGCTAGAGGCGGATGTCGATTTCAAGGTGGCGAAGGACCTGATTGAAGCGGTCAAGACGCGCGCCCTTGGCGAGGAGGTGCTGCGGACCGTGTCGCCCGGCCAGCAGATCGTCAAAATTTTCCACGACGAGTTGGTGACCTTGCTGGGTGGCGGCGCCAAGGAACTCGACCTGACCCCCCCCCAGCGAATTCTGCTGGTCGGCCTCAACGGTGCCGGCAAGACGACGACCTCGGCCAAGCTCGCCGGCTGGCTGAAGAAGCAGGGCAAGCGTCCGCTGCTGCTTGCCCTCGACCTCTATCGTCCGGCCGCCATCACCCAGCTGCAGGTGCTGGGCCAGCAGCTCGGCGTGCCGGTGTTCGCACCGGCTGCCGGCGAGACCGACGTGGTTCGCGCCACCCGGGCCGCCCTGACCTGGCTGGAGGAGCAGGGAGCCGGGGTGGCGATCTTTGACACTGCCGGTCGCCAGGAGGTTGATGAGGCCCTGCTCGCCGAGTTGAAAGCGGTGCGCGACCTCGTTCAGCCGCGCGAGACCCTGCTGGTGGCGGACGCCGCCACCGGTCAACAGTCGGTTAGCGTGGCCTCGCGCTTCCATGAAACCATCGGTCTGACCGGTCTGATCATGTCCAAGCTCGACGGCGACGCCCGTGGTGGCGCCCTGCTCTCGATGCGCCAGGTGACGGGGTGTCCGGTGAAGTTCATCGGGGTGGGGGAAAAGACCGACCAGTTGGAGGTTTTTCATCCCGACCGGATGGCGCAGCGCATCCTCGGCATGGGCGACGTCGTCAGCTTGGTCGAGAAAGCCTCGCAGGAGATCGATGAGAAGGAGGCGATGAACCTGATGCGCCGCCTGGAGCAGAACAAGTTCGACTTCAACGACTTCCTTGGCCAACTGCGCTTCATGAAGAAACTCGGGCCTCTGGAGGGCCTGCTCGGCATGATTCCCGGCATGAGCAAGCTCAAGGGCATGCCCGGAGTCGATGACAAGCGCATGAAGCACGTCGAGGCGATCATTCTCTCCATGACCCCCAAGGAGCGCAGCCGGCCGGAACTGCTCAACGGCAGCCGGCGCAAGCGCATCGCCCGCGGCGCCGGCCGTCCGGTGGTGGAGCTTAATCAGCTGCTCAAACAGTTCGAGATGATGCGCAAGCTGATGAAGAACAAGGGAGCAATGGCGCAGATGGCCGGCGGGCTGTTCGGCGGCGGCATGCCGCAGTTGCCCAAGGGGATGATGCCCGGCGGTGGCAAGATGCCGAAACTGCCCAAGGGTTTCCGCTTCTGATCGCCGTTGCCGGCCGTGCCCGGCGCGTCCATGATGGCGCATGCAAGAAAGCCTCGACCAGATCCTTGCCTCCGACGCCCCCCGTTCCGCTCTGACCGTGCGCGGGTGGGTGCGCACCAAGCGCGAATCGAAGGCCTGCGCCTTCCTGGAACTGACTGACGGATCCTGCTTCCGCGGCCTGCAGGTGGTGGTTGACGCCGCCCTGCCGACGGCGGACCTGTTGCCGCAGGTCCTCACCGGTGCCTCGGTCGAAGTCACCGGCGACCTCGTTGCCTCGCCGGCTGCCGGTCAGAAATGGGAGCTGCAGGCGACGGAACTGCGCCTGCTGGGCGTTGCCGATGCGACCTACCCGCTGCAAAAAAAGGGGCACACCCCCGAGTTCCTGCGCAGCATCGCTCATCTGCGTCCGCGCACGAACCTGCTGGGCAACGTCTTTCGCGTGCGCAGCCGCATGGCTTTCGCCATTCACCGCTTTTTCCAGGAGCGCGGCTTCTTCCATGTCCACACGCCGGTCATCACGTCGAATGATTGCGAGGGGGCCGGCGAGATGTTCCGTGTCACCACCCTCAAGCCGGGGTCTTCGGCGCCGCCGACGGAAGATTTTTTTGGCCGGCCCGCCTACCTGACGGTCAGCGGTCAGTTGCAGGGCGAGGCCTTCGCCTGTGCCCTCGGCAAAATTTACACCTTTGGTCCGACGTTTCGCGCGGAGAACAGCAACACCGCGCGCCATGCGGCGGAGTTCTGGATGATCGAACCCGAGATCGCCTTCTGCGACCTGCGGGATGACATGACAATGGCCGAGGAAAATGTCCGCCACCTCGTGCGAGTCATGCTGGAGGAGTGTGGCGAGGAGCTGGAGTTTTTCGGGCGCCTGGTCGACAAGGGTCTGGAGGCGCGCCTGCGTCAGACCGTCGACAAGCCGTTCGAGCGGATCAGTTACAGCGACGCGGTGGCCCTGCTGCAGAAAAGCGGTCGCCCGTTCGAGCACCCGGTGGTCTGGGGCGAGGGACTGCAGACCGAGCACGAGCGCTATCTTGCCGAGGAGCACGTGCGCGGGCCGGTGACGATTCACGATTATCCCAAGGCGATCAAACCCTTCTACATGCGCCAGAATGACGACGGCCGCACCGTCGCTGCCATGGACCTGCTGGTGCCGGGCATTGGCGAGATCATCGGCGGCAGCCAGCGCGAGGAGCGCCTTGAGGTTCTGTTGGAGGCAATGCGCGCCCACGGCCTGAGCGAGCAGGACTATGGCTGGTATGTGGACCTGCGCCGCTATGGCAGCGTGCCGCACGCGGGCTATGGCATGGGCTTCGAGCGTCTGCTCATGTTCGTCACCGGCGTGAGCAATATTCGCGACGTCATCCCCTTTGCGCGCACGCCAGGCCATGCGGAATATTGAGGCTGTGATGTCTGCATTCCTTCCATCCCTCCTTTGCGGGTTGGCCGTGTTCGGGTGGCTGCTGGCCGCGCCGGCGTCGGCCCAGAACGGCCTGAAGATCTCGATTGTACCCGAGTCCACGGCCGTTGTGCCAGGGGAGACTTTTCGCTTGGGACTCTTTCTTGAGCCCGAGCCCGGCTGGCACACCTACTGGCGGCAGCCGGGCATCGTCGGCGTGCCCACCCAGATCGCTTGGGAATTGCCGGCGGGATTCACCGCGGGAGAACTGGAGTATCCTGGGCCGGAGCCGGTCCTGATGTTCCACATCAAGGCCCAGGGGTACCGGAGGGCGGTCCTGCTGCAGACTCAAATTCTCGCGCCGCCTGACCTCCAGCCCGGAACGAGCGTGACCCTGCGTGGACGCGCCACTTGGATGTGCTGCGGCAACACCTGCCACCCGGGCAGTCAGGTGCTGGAGGTGATCCTGCCGGTGGCGGGATCGGCCGAGCCCGATTCAAAGTGGGCGCCGGTGTTCGAGCGCGAGCGCCAGGCCTATTCCCGCGAAAGCACGGCCTGGCAAGCGGAGGCCGAGGAGACGGGCATGACCGTCACCCTGAACCTGAGACCCGCAACGGAACAGGCACGTCCGCTGGCGGCCGATGAACTTGCCGACCTGCGGTTTTACACCGAGGACGGCTGGATCAACAGCGACGAGGACCAGCGGCTCGACCGGCTGCCGGACGGGGCCCTGCGGGTGACCCTGACCCGAGCCGAGGTGTTTTTGGGGGAGGGAACACCGGAGCGACTGTTGGGCGTCTTGCGCCGGGAAGTCGGCTGGCTGAAGGGGGAAGGTTGGACCTGTTTGCGCATCTCCCCCAAGATTCGCCGGGCTGCACCGTTAAAAGAGCCGTAGTCCCGGCATTGAAATTTCTGAACTCCGGATTAGGCTCCCCCCATCATGAAAGGCATCCTCGTCCTCATTCTTGCCGCCGCCGTCGGTTACGTGGCCTACCAGCACGTCTATCCCATTGTCAGCGAGGCGCTGAAATTCGAAAAGCACCAACCCAAGCCGGTCGAGGTCGCCGTGGCGGCACCCCAACCGAAAAAGCCGGAGGTCAAGGTGGAGGCGCCCAAGCCGGCCCCGGAGCCGAAGCCGGAGATGAAGCCCGAGCCGAAGCCGGCTCCGACCATGCCCATGATTCCGGAGCCGCCGAAACCCGAGCCGGCCAAGCCGAAGGAGGGCGAATTCGTCGCCCCGGTCTTTCCGCCGATCGAGGAGGCCGTCAAGAACTGGGCGGCTATTCCACCGAGCGCTTTTCCCCGCCAGGTCAAGCTGAAGCGCGACCTGCAACTGCAGATGAAGATTGGGAATTCCACCGCGGCGACGCAGGTCAAGGCCGGGGGATCGATTTACGCCGTGGGACAGGAGGGGATGGAATTGCTGGTTTCTCCGACCGACACCTCCCCGATGCGCGGCAAGGTGGGCTTGGATGACACGGACATCAAGGAGTCGCTCACCGAGGTCTATGAGCGCTGGAAGGTCGCCCGCACGGAGACCCTGCGCCGCGCGCATGAGTTCAAGCTGGCTGCCGCTGAACGTGCCAAAAATGCACCGCCGCCGAAGGCTGGAGCCGTTGCCAACGCTGCCAACGACAAGCCGGCCCGCGATGCTGACGGCACTTACCCCCTGCTGCTGGCAAGCATGAAGTCCGGCCAGGTCACCGAAATCAAGCCGGAAACCATCAAGGAATGGGGGGAGACACAGTTGGTCGACGGCGCCTGGACGGTCATCGTCAAATACGAGACCCAGACCATGTTCGGCAAGTTTGAGACCGAGGCTCAGGCCACGATCAAGAACGGCAAGGTGGAGAAGTGGATCTACACCGGTTCCGGTGAAGTGGTGCCCTGACCGGGTGCCGCAGGAAAAGCCCGTCTTGAAAGCCCTGCTCGACAAGCTTGAAACCCGCTTCGGCCGCTTTGCCGTGCCGGGTTGCATTCAGCTGATCGCCACGCTGCAGCTCATTGCGCTCGTGGTTTTCATGCTGCTGCCGCCGGACGCACGGCAACCCTACGAGGACTTCCTGATCCTGGATCCCTCCCTGGTCTGGCAGGGACAGGTCTGGCGCCTGCTCACCTTTGTCTTCATCCCGGCCAGCAGCGTGTTTGTCGCCGTCATCACCGCCCTCTTCATGATGTGGCTCGGCCGCGGTCTCGACGAGGCCTGGGGGGCCTTCCGGGTCAATCTGTATGTTTTCGGTGGCATGGCCGCCATCGCCGCCGGTTCGCTTCTGTTTGGCCATCGCGGCGATGCCTTCTGGCTGCACCTGACCCTGCTCTTCGCCTTTGCCACGCTGTATCCGAACGAGGAGATTCTGCTGTTCTTTGTCCTGCCGGTGAAGATCAAGTGGGTGGCGTTGTTCTCGGCCGCCATGCTGGGCCTCATGGTGCTGGCCTCGCCGATTGCTCTCATCCGGGTCGTTTTTGCTCTGCTCAACTACCTGGTGGTTTTTGCGCCCGGCTTTGTGCAGGGGCGGCTGCACGCGGCCCGAGTTGCCAACCGGCGTGCCCGCTTCGATCAGAAGGCGACCGGCGCGGCCGAGTTCTTCCACCAGTGCAGGCAGTGCGGCAGGACGGAGGTCGACGACCCCTCCCTGCAGTTCCGTGTCACCGATGCCGGCGATGAGATCTGCGCCGCCTGCCGGCGCTGACACGAACTGCAAGCCGCGCTTGCCTTCACGCCGGCAGGTGACATTCTTCACGAACATCGATCATGCGCTGCCCCAAATGCGGAAGCTCCCAGGACAAAGTCATTGACTCGCGCGAGGCGCGCGAGGGCCACGCCATCCGTCGCCGACGCGAGTGCATGAAGTGCGGCTTTCGCTTCACGACTTACGAAATCGTCGAGCGCGAGGAGCTGCGTGTGGTCAAGCGCAACGGCGCCCGCCAGCCCTTCAATCGCGACAAGCTCATGTCCGGTCTGGTCAAGGCCTGCGAAAAGCGCCCGGTCAACATGGAGCAGCTCGAGCAACTCGTCGATGACATCGCCGGCGAACTCGAGGAGGAAGGCTACCGGGAAATTCCCTCCACGGTCATCGGTGCCAAGGTCATGCAGCAGCTCGAGCGCATCGATCATGTCGCCTACGTTCGTTATGCCTCGGTCTACCGCCAGTTTGAGGATGTCGGGGAGTTCATCAACGAGATCAAGGGGCTCGACCAGCGCCGCTCCGGCGACGGCGGACAGTTTGACCTGTTCGGCTGATTTTCACGGATTCTCGTTGGTAATCAGCCGGTGCTTGGGCATGATTCAAGAGTCATGAAATCCTTGATCCCGCTTCTGCTTTCCGCATCCTTCTGGGTCACGAGCCTTGAAGCACAGGAAACCGGCGCGCGTGCGCTGGATGCCCTTGTTGAAGGCGAGGGAGTCTGGGGTTGGGACACCGACCAGTTTCAGCAGCAGTTTCAATCGCTCCGATTCGACTGGCTCTCGGAGAAGAGGGATCAGGCGCGGTTTTTCGGTCCCGGGCTCAGCCTCTGGCAGGGGAGCGTGCCGCTCAAGGAGGCCATCATTGAGTTTTCAACGGAAGGACGTCCCTCCCGTTTCAATTTCTCTCTCTACAACCGGGGCGATGCCGAGACCCTGATCGCCTCCCGGGAGCGTTTCGAGGCGCGCCTGCAGGAACTGCGCGATTTCCTGACGCGCACGCTCGGTGTCCAACCCGTGGAACGCGGCAAGGACAAGACCAGTGTGGTCGCCGCCGAGGGCCTTGTGTGGAGTCGCCCGCCGAGTGCCTATCTGCTTGAGTCCAGCTACCAGCGTGAGGTGAAGAGCCGTGGCATTTCCTTCCAGGCCGAGTTCATCCGTCTGCGCGTTGCACCGGTCGCGGGCACGGCTTCTGGTCTCACCGCCACCACCAACGCGGCGGTGCCCGTGGGGCGTGGCAGCCTCACAGCGAACGTTCGCCGCGAAGACAATGGCGACGTCGTCATCAGCGGCGTTCCCATGGTCGACCAAGGGCCGAAGGGTTACTGTGCCGTCGCCACCGCCGAACGCGTCTTCAAGTATTACGGTCTGCCCGTTGATCAGCATGAAATGGCGCAGATAGCCGGCAGCAGTTCCGAAGGCGGCACCAGTCCCGACAAGATGTATGCCGCCCTGAACAAGCTGGAGGGCCGGCTCGGTGTCAGTGTCCGGGTCATTGAGGACTGGGACTTCCGCAAGTTCATGGATCGGGTGGCCGACTACAACCGTGAGGCCAAGAAGGCCAAGAAGCCCGAGGTGGATGCCAGCCCGCGAGGAGGTGTCATTTACGTGGACGAAATTCTTGGCAAAATGGATGGCGAGGTCCTGCGCACTGCGCGAACGGATCGCGATCGCTCCGGTTTTGGCAAGTTTCAGCGCACGCTCGCAGGTTTGATCGAGCAGGGCATCCCTGTCATGTGGAGTGTCTCGCTTGGCCTGTTGCCCGAGCCGGAAATTCCCCAGGCCAGCGGCGGGCACATGCGCCTGCTGATCGGTTACAATGCCAAGACCAACGAGGCCCTTTATACCGACTCCTGGGGGGCGGAACATGCGCTCAAGCGCATGCCGCTAGCCAATGCCTATGCCATCACCAACGGTCTTTATTACATGCAGCCGCGCGCCAAGTGAGCTTACCCGTCATGTCCGAAAAAACCCTCTTTGAGAAAATCATCGACCGCGAGATCCCGGCCCCCATCGTCTATGAGGACGATCTCGTGGCCGCCTTCCATGACATCGCCCCACAGGCACCCATCCACGTGCTGATCGTGCCGAAAAAGCCGATCCCCCGTGTCGGCGCCGCCGAGCCGGAGGATCGCGACCGTCTCGGCGCCCTCCTGCTCGCCGCCGGTCGCATTGCCGAGCAGTTCGGCGTCAAGGACAGCGGCTTCCGCCTTGTCATCAATCACGGTCCCGACGCCGGAGAAAGCGTGCCGCATCTGCATGTGCACCTGCTCGGCGGGCGAGACCTGGCCTGGCCACCCGGCTAAAAAATCGTCTTTTCCTGCAACCTTGCGCCGACGGTGCGGTTTCATTTCTTGTCATGGAACCCCTCGACCCCAACGATCCACTCTGGAACCTGCTCGGCCGGTCCCGCCGGATCGAGGCGCGCCCGAACTTCTCCCAGAACGTGCTGCGCCGTGCCCGCCAGATTCCCCAGGAGCATGGCTGGCTCGCCCGCTTGCGCGGCTGGTGGTCGGAATCGGAAGCGCGTTCGGCCGGGCTCGCCTGGGCCGCCGCCGCGGCCATCGCCCTGGCGGCTGGGGCGGTTCTGCTCCTTCCCGTGGGTTCTGGTACGCAGGTCGCCCAGGAGGCACCGGTTGAGGTGCCCGCGCTGCTGCTTGAGGCGGATTTCCCGCTTGTCGACGGCTATGAAACGCAGTGGCAAAACCTCGAACAGATGGGGGATCTGCTGGCGGTTCAGGACAGCGCGCTGCTGACCGATCGCGAGATTCACCTGCTGCTCTACTGAGCCGTTCCAGAGCGGAGGCCTCAGGCCCGCTTACGCGCCCTCCAGCCAGGCCGCAAGACCGGCCGGTAGCGGGGCTTCCCACCGGTGCTGCCCACCGGCGTCCTCCAGGGACAGCAAGTGCGAGTGCAGTGCCTGCCGGGACGACAGCAACCGGTGCTCCAGATCCGGGGTCCAGCCGGTGTCGATGAAGTCCAGATAACAGCGCTCATCCGGCCCGTAAATTTTGTCGCCCAGCACGGGATGGCCCAGATGAGCCAGGTGGACGCGAATCTGGTGCATGCGACCCGTCAGCGGCAGGGCTTCGACGAGGCTTAGCCGGCCCGCGCGCGGATGCTCGACCCGGCGCAGCACACGGAAGTCGGTGCGGCAGGCCGCGCCATCGGGATGCACGGTCTGGCGCACCCAGATGGCGGATTCGGCGACCTCGCCCTGGCGCAGGATGGGGGCGTTGAGTTCCTTCTGCTCCCAATCCGGCCAGCCGCGGACGATGGCGAGGTAGGCCTTGTGGATGCGGCGCTCCTGCATGGCGATGCCGAAACGTCGGGCCGCCTCGTGGGTCTTGGCGACCAGAACCACGCCGCTCGTTTCGCGGTCGAGCCGGTTGATGATGCCGACCTGGCCGCCGTTGGCGATCTCGTAGGCAAGTAGGTCCTTCAGGCCGTGCCAGAGGGTCGGTGTGCCGTCGGGTGTGCCGGGATGCACCTGCAGAGGTGCGGGCTTGTCGACCACGAGCCAGTCCTCGCCCTCGTCGAGGACGCGGAAGGCGGTGTTGACGGCACGCAGCATGGCCAGCCCATCCGGCGGAAAAACGGCGCGGTCAAGCCCGCCTCAGTTGCGGACGATTTTCAGGATGCGGTTGTTGTAGCTGTCGGTGACGAAGAGTTCGCCGCTGACCGGATGCACGGTGACGCCGTGCGGGCGTGCCAGTTCGCACTGCAGGGGATCGCCGCCGACGCCGGCCGCGCCCTTTTTGCCGGTGCCGGCAACGCGTTGCAAGCGACCGCTGGCGGGCAGGTAGCGGCGGATGAGATGGTTTTCCGCGTCGGCAATCAGCACGCTGCCGTCGCGGTCGATGCAGAGGTGCTTGGGACCGCTCATCGTCGCCTGCAGGGCCGGCCCGCCATCGCCGTCGGCGCCCTTTTGGCCGGAGGCGTTGACGACCGTGCGAATGCGGCCGTCGGGAGTCACGACGCGCAGAGCGTGGCCGTTGCGTTCGAGGATGTAGAGGTTGCCCTCGCGATCCATCGCCACCGCGCGTGGATCGACCAGCGGTGCTTCGGTGGCGAGGGCACCGTCCTCGGGAATGCCTTTCTGGCCATTGCCGGCGGCGACGCGACTCCGGCCGCTGGCAAGGTCGAGTTCATGGACCTGGCGCAGGTCGGCGATGTGCAGTTTGCCGCCATCCGGGCTGAGAGTGATGCAGTAGGGGCCGTTGCCGCGTTCCTTGCCCTGCGGCGCCTGCCAGCCGGGCAGGGTGGACACCGTGCCGGAGGCGGGATCGAAGCGCCGCACCCGGCCGTTCCAGGTGTCGCCAATCAGGATCTCACCCGTGCGCCGCACGGCCAGGTTGTGCGGCCCATTGAACTGCGCCTGCAGGCCCGGGCTGCCGTCGCCGGCCAAGCCGGGCTGCAACTGGCCAGCCACGTGATGCAGCACGCCCGTCGGATCGATCTTGAGCAGGCGGTTGCCCGAAACCATCTCGACGATCCAGGTGTTGCCGGCGGCATCGAATTCCGTGCCAAACGGTTCCTTCAACACCGCTTGCGTGGCGGCAATGCCTGTGCGGTCATCACTGCCACCGGCAACCAAAACGATCTTGTCGGCTCGCGCGGTGAGCGTGGCCGCGAGCAAGAGCAAGGAGGGAAAGAGGGGGCGCATGGGGCGTGTCACTTGCGCTTGAGCACGCGGACGCGATGGGCTTCGCTGTCGCCGATGTAGACGGCGCCGTCGGTGTCGACGAAGATGCCGTGCAGGCGGGCCATTTTGCACTTGAGCGGGTCGCCGTCGGGTCCGTCGCCTTTTTCGCCGGTGCCGGCCATGAGCAGGAGCTTGCCGGTGGCGGCCTCGATCATGCGCACGCTGTGGCTTTCGGTGTCGGCCAGCCAGGCGTTGCCTTCGGCGTCGATGGCGATGCCTTTCGGGCCCTTGAGGGTGGCTTCCCTGGCGGGTCCGCCGTTGCCGGTGAAGCCGCTTTTGCCGTTGCCGGCAATGTGGCGGATGACGCCCGCCTTGACGTCGAATCGGAACACCTGGTTGCCCTCGCGGGTGCAGAGCCAGAGGTCGCCGTTCCTGTCAAAGTCGATCGAGCGCGGGCCCTTGAGCGGCGTGCCCTGGATCGGTGCACCGTCCGGGGTCGGGCCGGCCTGGCCGGTGCCGGCATAGCGTTCAATGATGCCGGTGTCGAGGTTGACGCGACGGATGACGTGGTTGCCGATGTCGCATATGTAGAGCAGACCGTCGGGCCCAAACTGGATGCTGTGCGGCTTGTTCAGTTCGGCCTTCACCGCCGGACCGCCGTCGCCGCTGTGGCCGGCCTTGCCGGTGCCGGCGACGGTGCTGATGACCTTCGTCTTCATGTCGACCTTGCGCACGGCGTTGTTGACCATGTCGACGATGTAGAGGTCGCCCTTTCCATCGAAACGAATCTCGTGCGGCAGATTGAACCTGGCTTCGAGCGCGGGACCGCCGTCGCCCGTGTAACCCTTTTGGCCATTGCCGGCGACGGTTTGGATGATGCCATCGGGGGTGATCCGGCGAATGCGCTGGCCGGTGTATTCACAGTACCAGAGCGCGCCGTCGGGGCCGCGGATGACACCGAAGGGGTTGTCGATCTTCGCCTGCGTGGCGGAACCGCCGTCGCCACTGAAGCCCTGTTCGCCGGTGCCGGCGACGGTGGAAATGGACCAGTCCGCGGCGGTGGCGGAGAGGGTGAGGAGGAGGGTGGCGAACGGCAGCAGTTTCATGGGGTCGGGGAAGAAGGCGGACGGGGCGGGGGATTGGACGGTGGAATCACTTTTTCCGCCAGATCTGCACGTCATCGACGACGGCGTTGCGCGGCACCGAAAGACGCAGCAGACGCTTGGTCGGGTGGGTGATGCCCGGCGAGCTGTGCCGGCCGACCTCCTTGCCGTCGATGACGACGGTGAGTTCTTCGCCGCTCACCGTCACCGTCAGATCGTGCCACTCGCCAATGCTTAGCGGATGGAGCACGGCCTTTTCCTTCCCCTTGATCGCGGCCTGTTGTTCCTCGCTGAGCTTCTGCTTGGCCTGGCGTGCCTCGCGAATGTCGAGGCGCATGTTGCCGGTTTTGAGGTCTTGGAAAACCACCTGCTTCGGGCTGATGCGGGCGGCGAACAGGTGACCGGCGTGGACTTCCTTGCACTGCAGGTCGGCGAAGTTGAGTCCAAGGCTGTCGAGGGTGTGGTCGAGGCGAAAACGCAGGCGCACGCTGCCGTCGGTGAACTCGGCGGGCTGAGTGACCGAGACCGCGTGGTTGGCTTCGGGATGCAGGTAGATGAACATGGCGCCCTCGCGCAGGTCGACCTGCTTGTGGCCCTTCGCCCGGCTCTTGCTGTTGGTGCCCCAGCCCTTGCCGGGCTCGTCGACCTGATCCTGGGATTCGACGCGCTCAAAGTCGTCGCTGAAGATGAGTTGGCCGAGGTCGTCGGCGGCCCAGAGCTGGGCGGCGGCGAGCAGGACGAGGCAAAGGGGGTAAGGTTTCATGATACGATCATTCGCGGTTGATGAATTCATCAAGATTGAGCAGCACTCGGGCGATGGCAACGAGGACAACGGCGTCCTCCCGTTGTGCGTCGGCGACGGTCTCGGAGCCAAGCACTTTCAGGGCTTCGTCGCCGCCGGCACGCACGCGGTCACGTTGTTCGGCGGCGAAGGCCTGAAGCCGCTGCAGTTCGTCGGGCCGGGGCGATCGGGCGAGACAGAGGCGGAAGAGCTGAGGCAGGCAATCGGCGGCCCCGTTTTCGCGGAGCACGCGCAGGGCAAGGGCGCGGGCGGCCTCAAGGAAGACCGGGTCATTCATCAGGGTGAGGGCCTGCAACGGCGTGTTGGAACGGTCGCGCTTGACGCAGGCGTCCGTGGCGTCGGGCGCGTCAAAGGTGGTCAGCATGGGATAAAGCACGCTGCGCAGGGTCAGGATGTACAGGCCGCGTCGGTAGCGGTCATGGCCTTCGCTGACGTCCCATTTCACCGAGCGTCCGACGTCGAAGATGTCGCCAGGCAGCGGCGGACGTATGCCGGGACCGCCGATCGACCGGGTCAGCAGGCCGCTGACCGCAAGCGAGGCGTCGCGCAGGATTTCCGCCTCGAGGCGCAGCCGGTTCTGGCGGGCGAGCAGGCGGTTGAGCGGGTCGAGATCGTTGAGTTCCGGGCGGTGCGCCGAGGACTGGCGGTAGGTGGCGGAGGTGACGATGCGGCGGATGAGCTGTTTGCGACTCCAGCCACTGGCGATGAAGTCGCGCGCCAGCCAGTCGAGCAGTTCCGGGTGCGAGGGCGGCTCGCCGGTGGCGCCGAAGTCGTCGGGCGTGGCGACCAGACCGGTGCCAAACAGCTTGCTCCAAACGTGGTTGACGGCGACGCGAGCGGTGAGCGGGTGATTGGGATCCACGAGCCAGCGGGCAAGATCGAGTCGGCTCGCCTCGCCGTTGGCGGGGGAGGTCATGCGGGGCAGGGCGGAGAGGCTGGCAGGCACGACATCGGGACCGCGACGGGCATAGTCGCCGGCGAGATGGACGTAGGTCGTGCGACGGTCCTGTCCAAGTTCAGCGAGAATGGGTGCCTTGGTCTTCGGATCCTCGCGGTCGGTGGTGTTGTTGAAGAAGGCGTAGAACGCGTAGTAATCGCGGATTGTGATCGGGTCGTATTTGTGCGTGTGGCACTGGGCGCAGCCGAGGGTCAGGCCGAGCCAGACGCGACCGGTCGTGTTGACCCGGTCGGCGAGGTATTGGAAGCGCGCCTCCTCCTTGTCGACCCCGGCCTCGGTGTTGAGGGCGGCGTTGCGATGGAAGCCGGTGGCGGCGAGTTGAGGGAGGGAGGCGCCGGGCAGCAGGTCGCCGGCGAGTTGTTCGACGGTGAACTGGTCGAAGGGCAGGTCGCGGTTGATGGCGTCGATGACCCAGTCGCGATAGCGCCAGGCGTTCGGGCGGACGGCGTCGCCGAGGAAGCCGTTGCTGTCGGCATAGCGGGCAAGGTCAAGCCAGTGGCGACCCCAGCGTTCGCCGAAGTGAGGGCTGGCGAGCAGGCGATCGACCAGTCGATCGTAGGAACCAGGATCGATGGCGTGGGCGCGGGTGAAGTCCGCCACTTCCGCCGGCGTCGGTGGCAGGCCGGTGAGATCAAGGCTGAGCCGGCGGATGAGGGTGGCGGCATCGGCCTCGGGGGCCGGGGCGAGCCGGTGTTCCGCCAGCCGGCTGCGAACGAAGGAATCGACCGCGTGGCGGGCGCCCTCGGCACGAGGCGGTGGCGTCGAGACGAGGGGCAGGAAGGACCAGTGCTCGCGATACTCGGCCCCCTCGGCGATCCATCGTCGCAGCAGAGCGCGCTCGGCGGCTGTGAGCTGCTTGGGTGAGGACGGTGGCGGCATGACATCGTCGGGATCCTCGCTGACGATGCGCAGCCAGGCTTCGCTGGCCTGGGGCCTGCCGGGCTCGATGGCGCGATGGCCGCCGAGGTCGGCGGTGGCGCCTTCGCGAAGGTCGAGGCGCAGACCTGCTTCGCGCTTGTCCTCGTCGGGACCGTGGCAGGCGTAGCACTTGGCGGCCAGCACAGGCCGCACGTCACGGTTGAAATCGAGGCGGTCGCGCGCCGACAGACTGCCCGCCATGAGGGCGAGGCAGGCGGGAAGGAGGCGGATCGGCGACATCACGGGGCAGGATACGTCCCGCCGGGGGGCAGGCTTGCCGGGGAATCAAGCGTCACGGTGGGTGGGCACAGGCTTTCCAGGTCGGAAGTGTTCCTCGTGGTCGATGCGGGCGCTGAGACTGGGGAAGACGGGCAGGACCGCATCCAGGCTGGCCTGCACGGTCTGCATGAGAGCGGTCGGATCCGCTTCCGCACGCAGGTTGACGATGAGCTGGCCTCCTTCGCTCGGTTCATCCAGCTCCATGCCGGCCTCGGGGAGATGGTCACTGCGCACGAGATGGATCGAGGCGAGTTCGCCGGCGATCCCGTCATCGGGGCTGTAGGTCATCTTGAAATGCGCGATCTCGGCACCCGCCGCGCGCAGGCGCTCCTGAACCGCCGCAGCCAGATCCTGCAGGAAGGCGTTGGCGTCGAACTCCTCGCCCGCCGTGAGGATGACGGTTGCATTGAGCCAGCCGAGCAGGGCCTCGCCTTCGGCATAGGTTTCGTAATCGACCGCCATCGGGTTGCGGCGCGCCTGTTCATCGCTGAGCAGGCGTGCGAACAGTTCTTCTAGTCCGGTCTCCTGACGGGGGGAGGCGCTGAGAATCTCGGCGAGCGGAAATTCGCGCGCGAGCACCTCCTGCAGTTCCCCGCGTTCTTTGTCACCAATGAGGTCGCTCTTGCTGATGACAATGAGATCGGCTTCCTCGAGCTGCTTCTTGAAGATGTAGGCGACCTTCGATGAGAAGCTGCCGCCGGCATCGAGTCCAAAAACACGGCGGGCGCGCACGGGATCGACCAGAACCGCGAGTGGTGCGATGGTGAAGTTGTCGCCATACATGCGCCGCAGCGGGTAGGTGACGGTGGCGACCAGGTCCGTGCAGCTGCCGACGGGCTCGGCGATGAACACGTCGGGGCGGGATTGCTCGGCCAGGCGACCGGCGGCCTCGACAAGGGTGTTGAAGCGGCAGCAGAAGCAGCCGCCGGCAATTTCCTCGGTGGCAAAACCCTGGCCCCGCAACAGTTTGGTGTCAACCAGGCCGCCGGCCTGGTCATTGGTGATGAGGCCCACGCGCAGGCCAAGATCGGTCAGGTGGCGGGCGAGGCGGCCGACGGTGGTGGTCTTGCCGGCGCCAAGGAAACCGCCGATCATGATGTAACGCGCTTTGGAACGGGACATGACTTAGGACAACGCGGCCGCTGGCCGCTTCTTCCGATCGGAGGCCGGCGGGCGGGTTATTCGACGAGATAGAGAATGCGACCGCAGCTTTCGCACTGGGTCAGGCCCTCTTCCTGGCGCAATTGCTGAAGGGTGCCGATGACGATCTTCATGTGGCAGCCGCCGCAGATGCCGTTCTCCATCGCCACCACGGCGGCATCGGGTTTCTTGGCAAACAGGCGATTGTAGAGATCGAGGGCACCGGGTTCGATGGGATCGGCCAGAGTCTCGCGTTCCGTCTGTTCCGCCTCCAGGCGCTGGCGCACACCGGCGGCCCGTGCGGAGAGTGCCTGCAACTCCTCGTCGACTCGGGCCTGGGTGGCGGCCAGACGGGCTTGCGCCTCCTTGATGACGGCTTTGGCGGCTTCCAGGGCCTCCATGTGTTCGAGTTCGCGGTCCTCGAGCCCGCCAACCTCGCGCTGGTAACGCTGCACCTCGGTGCCGAGTGCCTGAAACTCCTCGTTCTTGCGGGTTTCGAACTGCTGGTCCTGAAGGCGCTTGATCGAGTTTTGTCGGGTTTGAATGTCGAGTTCGAGCGACTTGATTTGCACCTCGATTTCCTTGGCCTTCTGCTGGGCCGACTCGACGGCAGCCAGATCACCGGCAAGCTGGTTCCTGGCGAGTGCTTCGTTCTTGGGGATGTCCTTGAGTTCCTTTTGCAGAGCCCGAATGCGTTGGTCGCGTTCCTGAAGTTGGAGTAGCTGGGAGATTTGCGGAAGCATTGTGGCTATGATGGCGCAGGGACGAGACGGGATGCAAGCGGCAATGGCGGTTCAGCTGATGCAATTGACCCCGCCAGGGTCTGGACGAGGGCAAATCACGCGTCCGAATCCTTTGCCCTACCCCTCAAAAAGGACTCTCTGGGCCTTGCAGGCAGGGGTGGGTACACTCACATGGCCTAAAATCACCATAGTTAATATTTTTATAGATTAGGTGCAGCACCCCGGTAAACAAAAAATGATTGCGAATTAATGGGGCAAGGCGCATGATTAAGCGGTGACGGGTTGTTGGGTGTTCGTTTTAGGAACGAATCATTTTCCAATTGGCAAGCAGGTCCATTTGAATTTATTTTAAATCGAACAAAACAAACCAGTCGACCGCTTACTGCCAACTATGAAACACAAAATCTATCTTCTGGATGATCATCCCATCGTCGTCGAGGGGCTGAAAAAAATCTTTGAAGATCAGGAAGATCTCCAATTTATCGGCAACTCGGAAGACGCCAACACCGCTCTGCAGGAAATTCCGAAGTTGAAGCCGGAGCTCATCATTCTCGACCTGACCCTGAAGGATCGCAGCGGTGTCGACCTGATCAAGAAACTCAAGCAGACCCACCCGGAGATCCTTGTCCTGGTGTACTCGATGCACGACGAAAACGTCTACGCGGAACGCTGCCTGCGCGCCGGTGCCATGGGCTACATGATGAAGGGCGAGCCTTCAGCGCGTCTGATTCAGGCTGTCCGCCAGGTTCTGAGCGGGGGCTTCTTCTTCAGCTCATCCCTGTTGAGTAGCATCGTCTCCGGTGGTGGTCCGCGCTCCGGATCGCGCGGCGAACCCGGGCGCATGCTCAGCGACCGCCAGCTCGAGGTTTTCGAAATGGTGGGCCGTGGCTTCGACTCGCATGAAATTGGCGAGAAACTGCAGCTTAGCGCCAAGACGGTGGACGCGCACAAGGCGAACATTCGCCAAAAATTGGGTCTCGATTCCGCCCGTGAACTGCTTATGGAAGCCGTTCGCTGGGTCGAGAAATAAACCGACGTTGCTTTTGACGCCGCGGAGCCTTCGGTTCCGCGGCGTTTTTTTTGCATCGGGCGCGCCCGCTCAGCGGCGGAGCCCCGCTTCCATGAGGTCGGCGATGCGCTCCGCGCAGTCGGGCTTGTCCTGGGCGCGAACGGCCTCGCGCATGGCTGCCTCGCGTGCCGGGTCGAGCAGGATCTCGCGAATGGCCTGGGAGAGACGCTCCGGATTGAGATCGTTCTCGGGCATCAGCCGGGCGGCACCCGCAGCGGCGAAAACCTCCGCGTTGCGGGTTTGGTGATCGTCGGCGGCATGCGGGTAGGGAATCAGCAGGCTGGGGACACCGAAGCAGGCGAGCTCGGCCATCGTTGAGGCGCCGCTTCGGGCAATGGCGAGGTCGGCGACCCGCCAGGCGAGATCCATGCGGTGGCAGAACGCGGCGACATGCTGGGACAGCAGGGGGTGGCGGGCATAGGCGTCGCGAACCTCCTCGTAATCGCCGGGGCCGGCGATGTGCAGCACCTGCAGATCCATCGACTCCAGGGCGTCGAGGCCCAGGCAGATGGCACGGTTGACGCCGCGGGCACCCTGGCTGCCGCCCATGACCAGCAGGGTCTTGCGCCGGGGGTCGAGTTTGAAGAAGGCGTGGGGATCCTCAGTGGGAGACTCCTTCATGGCGGCGCGAACGGGGGTGCCAATGACCCGGACATCGCGGTGACTGGCAAAATGACCCGCGCAGGGGGCCAGTCCGCAGAGCACGGTGTCGGCGTAGCGGGCGTTGAGACGGTTGGCCTTGCCCGGCACGGCGTTGCTTTCGTGGATGAAGGTGTGCCGGTGTTCCCGTCGTCCGGCATACAGGGGGGCGAAGGAGGTGAAGCCGCCCATGCCGAGGACGGCATCGACCTTTTCCTCGCGGATCAGGCGGCGGCAGGCCCGGATGCCGCGCCAGAGACCGAGCAGGAATCGCGGCATGCGCGGCGAGCAGAGACGGGGCATGGCAAGGAAAGGCATTTTTTCAAAGCGCATTCCGGGGTGGCCCGATGCGGCGATGGCATCGATCTTTTTTTCGCTGATGAGCAGCGTGACGCGGTGGCCGCGGGAGGCAAGGGCTTCACCGACGGCAATGCCAGGGAAGAGATGACCACCGGTGCCGCCGCAGGCGATGAGAATGTGGGCGGACGAGAGGGGGGAGGTGTTCACGGAAAGGTCAGAGCGGGGGCGTCCAACGGCGGCCACGGCGGATCACGGGAAGCTGATCGCGCGTCAGGTGAATGCCATGGGCGTGAAGGTTGGCGAGGATGCCCACCGCCACCATGGCGGCCACCAGACTGGAGCCCCCGTACGAGACGAAGGGCATGGGCAGTCCCTTGTTGGGCAGCAAAGCAGTGGTCACGCCCATGTTCAAGAGCGCCTCCAGGCAAAGCATGAAGGTGAGGCCGAAGCCGAGCAGCTTGCCGAAGCGGTTGGGGGCGTAGGCGGCGACGCACATGCCCGACACGGCGATGACCACGAACAGCAGCAGCGTGCCGAGGCTGCCCCACAGGCCCCATTCCTCGCCGATCATCGGGAAGATGAAGTCGGTGTGCGCCTCGGGCAGGTAGGACAGTTTCATTCGCCCTTCGCCGAGGCCGCGCCCCTGCAGGCCGCCGGAACCAAAGGCCAGCCAGGACACCCACTGCTGCAGGCCGATGCCGTCCTTGTGCTTTTCCAGGTCGAGGATGGCCAGCACGCGTTCCATGCGGTTGGGGGCCAGCACGATGCCGGCCGCCAGGGCCCCGGCCCCGGCGCCGATGAGACCGAAAATGTAGCGCAGGCGGGTGCCGGCGACGAACATGATGCCGATGCCGACCGCGGCGGCAACCGAACCATTGCCAAGGTCGACTTCAGCACCGATGAGCCCGACGATGCCGGCCAGCATCAGGCCGGGCAGGATGAAACCGTGACGGAACTGCTTCTCGCGGCCGTCGTGGACGGAGAACCAGCCGGCCAGCGCGATGACCAGGGCGATCTTGGCGAATTCCGAGGGTTGGACGCGCATGTCGCCGGCTCCAAGGCTGAGCCAGCGGCTGGCACCGTTGACGCGGGTGCCAATCAGCGGAGTGTAACCCAGCCACTGAGCCAGATGCCATTCGAAGCAGAGCACTAGGCCGACGGCGGCGGCACCAAGCAGCCACCAGCGCCAGCGCTGCCAGACGTTGAAAGGGATGAAGGCGGCGGTCAGGCCGGCCGCGGCGGCCAGCCCGACCCAGACGGCCTGCTTCCAGACGGTGACATAGGCTTCGCCACCGCCCTCGCGCGTGTGAAAGCTGGTGCTGGCGAGCATGGTGATGCCAAGGCTCACCAGCAGCAGCACCGCCAGCAGGAGGAAGAGGATGGAGCGCCGCGCCATGACGGTTTGGAATCAACGGGCCGGGATGACAAGCTTCATGCCTTCGCGGATGTGGTTCGGGTCGCTGAGCTTGTTGGCTTCCTGCAGGGCCTTGACGCTGACCTGATGGCGGCTGGCAATGCGGTGCAGGTTTTCGCCCAGCTTGACGGTGTGGGTCGCCGCCGGGGTTTTCGCGGCGGGCGGCGCCTGTCGCAGGCTGGCGGCCTGCGGGGCTGGCACGGGGATGGCCTTGGGCACGCTGTCGGCCACGACCGCCGGTTCGGCGGCGGTCGGTTGCTCCTGAACCGTCGGTTCGGTCACGGCCGGCGTGGCCGCCACTGCACGACCCGGGCTCAGATCCGGAGCCCGGGCGAGTTCACCGATGATTGTCGGAGCAAAGTTGAAAGTGGCGGCTGGAGCCGGCGGCAGATCGACGGCCTGCACCGCGCGGGCCAGGGATTCCGCGGGAGGCGCGTTTTCAACGGCCAAGGGCACGCCGTCGGCGGGAACGCTCACGGCTCGAACGACCGGCTGGCGCGGGTAGCGCAGAATGGTGTTCTGGTCGAGCTGGGCTCCCTTGTCGAGCATGTTGAGCCGGATGAGAACATCCTGGGGGACCTTGAGTTTTTCCGCGACCTTTGGAATCGAGTCGCCGGAGCGCCACTCATAGGTGGCGTAGTCCTCAATGGGGCGTTCCTTTTCCAGGGTCGAGGCGCTGACGGCGGGCGGCGGCAGGGCGCTGGCGGCGTGCTTGGCCGGCTGCACGCGTGACGGGCGCGGCGCGGACACGGGGCTGTTCAGGTAGTCGTAAACAATGATGCCGCCGATGACGACCACGTGGATCATCACCATCACGACAAACAGTCGGGCCATGCCAGCATTGGGCTCGTGCTGGTTGAACACGCCCTCGTCGGTGACCATGGCCACGCGGTTGATGTAGCTGTCCTTTTGGCGGCTCTGCTTGGGCAGGCGCATTTTGTCTTGGCGTTTCATTTTCATGGCGATCCGGAAGTCTTGGGTTCAGTTGAGGTTCAGGGCGGCCCTGCGGAAGGCCTCGCCGCGCTCGGCGTAACCGCTGTACATGTCGAAGCTGGAGGTGCCTGGGCTGAGGATGATGAGGTCGCCCACCTGCGAGAGGCCGGCTGCACGGCGGACGGCGTCGGCCATGTCGCTGGCGATTGCGCAGGGGAGCAGCGAACCGAAGGTGGCCTGCAGTTGCGGGGCGATTTCGCCAATGAGCACCATGGCGCGCACGCGGCTGGGCAGAAGGGCGGCGAGTGGGCTGTAGTCGAGCTGCTTGTCCTTGCCGCCCGCGATGAGCACGATGGGACGATCCATGGAAACCAGACAGGCTTCCAGGGCATGCAGATTGGTGGCCTTGGAGTCGTTGATGAATTCGCGCCCCTCCCATTCGCACACGAGTTCGCAACGGTGGGCCGGCGGAGTGTAGGCGGTCGCGGCCTCCAGCATCGCCGGGACGGCCAGGCCCAAGGCATGGCAGGCAGCCAGGGCGGCGAGCAGATTCTCCAGGTTGTGACGTCCGCGCAGACGGATGTTCCGGGTCTCGCCGACCTGCTCACCCCGATGAAGAATGCGGCCGTTTTCCCAGGCCCAGTCGGCTTCGTCGCAGGTGGAGGAAAAGGTGGTTCGGCGGGCGGAGCCACTGGCGACGCTTTCGCCGGCGCGCACGACGGCGAGGTCGTC
>JAUREI010000026.1 GCA_030827515.1 Prosthecobacter sp.
AACCCCCACGGTGTCGAGGGTGACGCGGCGCAGGAATTCGAGGTCCTCGGTCAGCGGCGCGGCGGCGATGGTTTTGCCGGCCGTCTCATACGCGGCCCCCTGCGCGATCCAGTCGGTCAGCAACTTCCGCTGAGCCTCGGTCAAGGGATCGCCGGTGGGTGGCATGATGTCGTCGCCGGCCCCGGGGTGGATGGCGTGGAGCAACCGGCTGGCGTCGGGCTGCCCTGGAACGATGGCGGGCTCGCCGGATTCACCCCCCTGTTTCGCGGCCGCGAGCGTGTTCAGGCGCAGGCCCCCCTTGGCCTTCTCGGCATGGCAACGGTAGCAGTTGTCCGCAAGGATGGGCCGGATCTGTTTGGCAAAATCAATGCCGCCGCGGCTGGCCTCACCCGCCGCATTTTCCTTGGCCCAGGAGGCGGCCAGCAGTTCATCGATGCCTCCCGCCGGTGCCGGACCACCGACCACCGCCTTCCTGGCCTCCACATGGCGCTGCGCCCAGTAGTCGTCCTGTTTGGCGCGCAGGGCGAGACGCCGGCGCTGATCCAGCCCGCGATAGTGATCCAGACGCTCCCGCCGGTAGGCGTCCCAGCCGTCGTCGGTGAGCGGAACGACGCGTGCCGTGGGCGACAGCAGGGCGAACGAACCGTCCGCCCCGCGCAGGCTCAGGCTGGTCTCGCCAAGGGTCGGCCGCACCCGGCCGTTGCCGGCGAGCATTTCCAGCACAAAGACATGCGGCTGTCCGTCGCTTTCGAGGACAATCCTCTGCTCGCGATCCCCCGGGCCAAGAAGACGCAACGCGGGGCCGGCTCCCTCCGCCTCGGCATGTTCGACCTCGTTGTGGGCGCCGCCGCCCGTGTTTCCGAAGGCGATGTCGGCAAGGATCCTGCCGTCCATCCAGAGTCGCCCCTGGCCTCGCACGCGCAGCAGCAGTTCCTGCTTCCCGGCAGGCAGCGTCAGCTGCGCCAGGGCGCGCAGCAGATAGGGGTTGCTGCGGGCGGCGCGCACGCCGCTGTCGGTGTATTTCTGGACGATCTGGAAAAAGCCAAAAGCCTCCTCCTCATAAACATCCACCGGTTGCGGAAACTGGCGCGGCCACTTGGCGGCCTTGCCGACGTTCTCGACGATCTCGACGCGCACCCGCTTCTGCGGCAGGCCTTCCGCCGGCAGGACCGGCACATAGGGCTCGACCGGATAACGCGCGACGATCGTCGACTCCGGCAGAGCCGCGCGATAGAGGCGCACCTCATCCAGCAGGCCGTCGAAGGTGACGCTCGCCTGCCGGTTCATCGAGGTGCCAAGCCAGATCTCATCGTTGTCGACCACCGGCGCGCGCTGGGTCGCGCCACCCATGTCCCAGGCGCCTGGGACCGCCTCGCCGTCGATCCAGCCGCGCACCGATTCCGGTTTGCCGAACTGGTAGGTGAAGGCGACGTGGTGCCAGCCGCTGGCGGGGGCGATGCCGGCCGTGGTGGTCCAGCGGTGCCAGTCGCCGGCGAACGCGCCCTCGGGACGGCTGCGAAACAGGAAGCTCAGGCGCAGCACGCCGCCGCCATCCCACAGGCGCAGGCCCCAGTTCTGGTTGTTGGTCTGCTGCCCCGGGTTGCCCGTGCGCCCCTTGCCGAGCAAATACACGTTGCCGCCCTTGGGCGCCGAGGCGGGATTGACCCAGGCCTCGATCGTGATCGTGTCGCCGTTGTCAAAGTCATAGGGGCTGTTCGCGCCCGGATCCGGCACGCGGATGAAGCCCTGCTTGGCGGCGTCAAGCCGCACCGCCTTGTTGCCCTCGGCCAGATGCTTGAACTGCGCGCGGGAGGGGCCGTCCTGCTGAAACAGCACGCCGCCCTCGGCACGGCCGAGATCGGGGGCGGGGCCGTCAAAGGTCCATTGCGCCACCGGCTCGGCCGCGATGAGGACGGAGGTGAGCGCAAGGGCGCAGGTCGGAAGGGCAAACCAGTTCATGGGGAGCGTGGACAAATCTACGCTGTGCCCCCGGTGGTTCTTCGGCAGAGGCCCCATTTCGAAACCTGCGCAACGAGGACAAGAGTCCACACTGTCCCTCGATGGACTGGCCTCTCATGGAAGGAAGCCAGAGGAGAGACCGCGGCGTCAAATGCATCACCGCGCCGCCTCTCTCAGCAAGCCCGTCCAGGGAAGATATTCGACGCCGTATTCGCCAACCGGCAACCACAGCCCGCCCGCATCAGGCCGTGCACGATCCAGCCGCGGATGGAGATTCACCGGGGTCACGTAGTCTCCGGGATGGGGACGGAGGCCCTCGGCCGTGAGGTTGGCGACGGCGAGGCTACCGTGGGCTGGCGCCAGAAGCAGGTCACCCACAACATGCAGGGCGTGGGGAGCCTCGAGCAGCTCCCAACCACGCCCCTGCGACAAGCGCCCGGTGGGTGCGTCGTAGATCACCTCGGCAACACCCGGCTGCTCCGGATGACGGACCACGAACAGGCGGGACGCGGCAGCCGCCGTTGGTGTCCAAGCCGGCAGGTCAAGTGCCAGCTCATCCAACTGCCAGACCGAAAGGCCATCGTAGGCACAGGCTTGAATGTACCGGCCCTGGGTCCCGGCGCTCCCCTCGACTTCCGTCATCAGAATGGCTCCCTGGGCATCGGCGCGGTCCATGCCCACCAGCCGCCCCGGCAGATTCACCGGCGGCCGAACCAGCAGTTCTGAAGGACGACAATCCAGCACATGGAGACGGGATTGAAGGCCTGCGGCAGCAGACCGGCCCCTCGCAGTTCGGCCGCGCCCGCGACGACTGGGCCGGGCCGGAATCTCCGAAGTTGAGGATTCGTCGTGGCTTGTGAAAATAAACCCCCCGCCGGCAAAGGTTCGCCCCACCGACTGAAGATTCTTGGCCGCCGGCAGCATCAAAACCGGCAAGGCCGAGGTTTGATCCCCCAAAAGCACCGGGCAAAAGCAGCTGGCACTGCCTGACCGCCAGAGGATGGGCGGCGAAATGGCGAGCCTGGCGGCGGGAACATTCCCGCTGTTGACGGGCAGAGCCACAACGGGTGTCAGGGTTTGCAGTCGCACTTCTCCCGTGATTGCCGGGAAAGTGATGCGCTGCCACCACCAGCGATCGTCAAAGGCCTGCGCCGGCAGATGCCAGACCAGCAGGTCGGGCCGCGGAAAGAGAGCACGGGCGTTATCCAAATCGAGGTTCCATTCCGTGGCCTTGACCGGCTGGTCCAACGTCGCCACGGGAATGAGGTCGGGCAATGGTCCCAAATCCAACACCCAGGTGCGCAGGATTCCCTCTTCGCCCGCCGCAAGCCACTGCGCCAGGTAGATGCGGTTTCCCACGCGCTCCAAACCCACCACGGGCGCATCCTCGATCTCCAACTCCACAAGCGGTTGGTCGGGTTCATCCGCACGGCTTACCACCACCTGAGTGCGCATCGCCGGTGCTGCCTGTGCCACTCCCATGAGAAAAGGACCGACACGGAAGCTGGATTGGGGGCCGTCATCCACCTGAATGAGGAATCCCTGATGTTCGAGAACACGATCGACACGCCACGCCAGGGTCACGCGCGTGGCATCGCCTCCGGTCCGCGGCGTCGCCAAAAGCTCCTGCCCCGAAACCGTGACGTAATGCGAACCCACCAGTCTGCCTCTGCGCGCACGATTGGGATGCGGCAAGACCTGGAGTGCCGACAGTTCCTGGCGATCGACGGCCAGAACTTGAACCTCACTTGACATGCCGGTGCTGTCCCATTGTTCAAAGGGCACCATCAACACGTTCTGTTCCCGATCAAAGAAAACCGCCTTTTCATCGTAGTTGGCCTCGCTCCAGCTGGGCTTGCCGGCCTCGCCAAGGGAAACACGGGAGAGCAGGGCGGGAGCATGGGCATCCCCCACGTCGAAGAGGGAAGCGGTCACGCGGCCTGCCTCGACACCGACGGCGATCAAGCGATCCCCCATGGGTTCCAGGTAGGTCGACCATCCCGGGATTTCCAGCACGCCCTGCAGACTGGGCATGGCCGGATCCTCGAGATTGACGACAAAGAGAGGATCCACCTGGCGGAAAGTCACCACATAGAGACGTGAGCCATCAAAGCGGGTGGCATGCAGGCTCTCGTCGCGGGCACCCTCGAGTTCCAGCCTGGCAAGGGGCTGCAGTGAGGCCCCATCGAGGGGGAAGGTTTCCACCCAGGTCTCGCTGCGGCCGTTTTGCCAGGAAACACTGACACAGGCGATGGCATTGCCCACCCTGGCCATCTTGAACTTGTCCTGAAGGTGGCCGGCCGTGGCAAAGGTTTTGCGCAGGATGGGGCCCGCTTCAGGCTGGACGGCGAGCACCTGCAGCTGCGGAGTCCAGGTGCCCGCCGCCACCCCCCCGACAAGCAGGTGGCCTTCCGCTGCCTGCAGGCAGCTGGCCTGCCCGGGCAAACGGACCGGCGGGTGGACAACGGGCGTTTCCAACGCGCGGAGATCCAGGGTGTGCAGCCGCGCTTCAGGGGCCCAGGTGGCCCAGGAGTGACGGATGAGACTCATCGTGAAAACGCCCGCCTCATCGCCGACGGGCGCGGACGACTCGAGATGCCAGGACTGCGTCAGCACATGGAGATGACCGCCCACCAAACGACTGTCAACAACATGTCCGCCCAGAGGCAACTCCGCCGTCAGACTTGGCACGCCATCGCGGATGGCCACGAGAAAAACAGCGGCCTCCCCGGCCGTCTCCCGGCGATTGGAGCGCCCCAGCAGTGCCACCGCAGAGCCGGTTTCATCGAGGACAAAAAGTTGCTCGCCACTGGCGGGCAGGCGCAGCGCGCCGGTGCGACGAGGCAGGGCGGGATCGCTCATGTCAAACACCTGCAACCCGCGAAATTGGTTGAAGAAAAACAAGGTTTCACCCGCCATCTGCCAGATGTCAGGCTCGGTGACGGCAGCCGCGGCTGCGTCTGTCTGAGCCCTTGCTGCCGTGGCGCTGACAACGGCCACGGCCTGCGCTCCCTGCAGCAGCCTGCTGCCTGCAACACTGTCGGCAATCATTTCACCTGGAGCTTGAGGGAGAGGCCGGGCTTTGAAGGCTTTTTTACCCCGGATGAAACGGCTGGGAAATTTGGCATTCTCGTAGGCCACCAGCCGCAGGTTGCGGCGTGCCACGCCTGCCGGCAGCGTGATCGCCACCTGGCGTTTGGGCAGTTTCGTGAATGCGGTGAGATGCCAGACCCGAAGAGGGCGCCAACCAGAACCCTGGCGGACTTCCAAGACCAGCTGCTTCAGCTTGGCGGGCACATCCGCATGATATCGGGCCTGGCCAAACCAACGGCTGCTCCGGAGGGCAATGGCATGAGGCTGTTCCGTGGCGGCGTTGGCAGTGGCCAGCAGGACGGAAACGACAGAGAGACTGAGAAATACGCGGAAGGGATTCATGGTTCGTTTGGCGGGGCGGGTTGAACAGGAACAAGAAGAACGATCTGGCGGGCGCCGGTTGGATTTGGCGCCAGAACGCCAGATTCCACCAGGGATGCCGTTGCGGAACTGCCAAGCAGGACCGGTTGATCGGCATTCAAAGCGACGGTTGGGACGGCGGATTGCGCCGTTGCCACGGTCGGCGAGCCGACGACTTCAACGACCAGTTGGAGTCCCTCCCCTGCAGGCCGGTAAAGGATCCTGGAAGCTTCCGTCCTGCTGACCATCGGTGCGGCGGTGAAACGGGCGACAGGGCCGGAAAAAATGCCGGAATTCAAAAGCTGTTTGGCCTCGTACTCGCCCAGATTTTGGTCCGCCGCCGCTTCGCCGCCGGGGGCAGCTTCCTCGGCCACGTAAAGTTGATACGCCGGTGCCGGCATCAGGGCCAGTGCCTGACGGGACTGCGTGAGCAGGAGCAAGGCGGCACGCTGCCCCGGGGAGAGACGTGCGTTCCAACCTTCGGATTCTTCAGGGTTCACCGCAATGCCCAGCCGCTGTGCATCCTCCCTCAGGGCAGCGAGAGCGACCTCATCCTGCTCGGCCGGCCGACCGTCCGTACTGAAGCGTCCGGCAAGGACCTCCAACAGGCTGCTCTGCGAAGCCGGTTGCGGATAGATTTCCTCACGGAGGACAACGCTGACGCGGTGTTCGTCCGTCTCGACATCGCAGCCTGCCAGTGCCGCCAGAACCTGCACCGCCTTGAGGAACGAAATGGGCCCGGAGGTCAGGCTCACCATGCGGCCTGCGGCATTGCGTGGGATGATGACCCGAAGGTCACCCATGCGGCCGCGCTGGTCCAGGAGGCGCAGCTGTCCTTGAAGCAAGCCGATGGCGCGATCCAACGGCTGCCGGTGCAATTCAACACTCGTCAGGTAAAACGCGTCCAGCCGTTGATTCAAGGGTTCAGCGGCAGCACCGTCACTGGCGGGTTTTGGCACCGGATCGGGCGCCATCTGCCGGTGAGTGACGGGTCTCACGGGAACATGGGCTGGTTCGCTGTTCCGCGAAGCCTGCAGGCCCTGACGCCTTGGGGCCAGCTCCACTCCCGCCTCAAGTTGCCACCAGAGAACGGAAACCACCGCCAGCGCCGCCGCCAAGCCGAATGCAATGGGTTTCCATGCACCGCCGGGCGCAGCGGCAGCCTTGGGCAAGGGGCGTGACGACTCGACCGTGGATGCATGGGAAACAACCCGAGTCTTGAGCGCCAGGGCGTCGGCCAAGAGGCTCTCAAAGCGCGCAAGCTCGGCAAACTGGGTCGCTCGATCGGGATTCCCGGCAAGGATTTGCCACAGTTGTTCCGCCCGCTCCGCGGAGCAGCCACCTCCTAGCCATTCCAGGGCCAGGGCTTCAAAAGCTTCGGAATCCAGGGTCGAGTGCATGCTCTGGTTCAGATGAATTCCCTCAGCCGGCGTGTCACGCACTCCCTCAGCCGCCGCCGCAGGCGGCTGAGCGTTTGATAAAGGGCGTCGGCACCGGACTGATAAGCGCGGGCGATTTCCTCCATGCAGAGATTTTCCTCGTAGCGCATCCGCAGCAGCCGGCTGCTGTGAGCCGGCAGTTCCTGCAGACAGCAGGTCAGGGCCTGCTCACGGGCTCTCCAGTTTGCGGAGGTCGGACCCGGTTCAAAGGCCCCGGAGAGCTGTTCGATCTGCTCCAGAGAGAGAGATTCGGGCAACCGCGCCCTGTGGCGGCGGTCCTCCCAGATTTTCCTCACGGCCACGCCGCGGGCCCAAGCCCCAAAAGAGCGGTCAGGATCGTAGCGGTCAAAACTCTTCCAGAGCACAACCGCCACCTCCTGAAACACATCCTCGCGGGCAGCAGGCTCGGGAATCATGGACCCGATGAAAGCCCGGAGGTCTGGCTGTGCCGCAAGAAAGAGCGGCAAAAACTGTTCTGGATCGGCGGGCATGGACTTCTGAATGCACTTTGTGGCCGCACCCGCTTTTCTGACACATTTTTAGCACCTTGACGCAAAAAACCCGCCGAGTCGTCCTCCGGGGCCGCCCTCGCCGTCAGCGTGCGCGCTTCTTGAAGACTTGGCGGTCGAGCACGCGACCATCGTCGAGGGCCTTCAATTCCGACCTCAGGGTGCCGGCGGCGCGGTCCAGGGTCAGCAGCTGGTAGCTGGCCGACTTGTCCGAGAAGGCGGCCTGCGGATCGTGACCGAAGGTGCCGTTGCCGCGCACCGAGCTGTTCGTGTAGATCATGCCGTCGACGACGCTGCGCTCGGCGTGGTAGCACTCGCCGGAGATGGCCAGCGTGCCTTTTTCGAGAAGCCGCTTCCAGCCGCCCTCGGCGTGGCGGCGCACGGTGCTGCTGGTCTCGCCATAGACCGTGACGACGAAACCCGCCCTCGTGTCGTTCATTGTCTGCTCGAACCACTGGAACTGCTCGGAGTCCCTGCCGAAGGCGTTGCAGGCCTGGTTCGGCTGGCCGAAGTCGCCGGTGTGGCTCATGTCAACGCTGATGAAGCGCAGGTCGAAGTCCGGGATGTCCCAGGCCCAGAGCCACTCCCTGCCGGGCAGGGCGAAGAACTTGCGGTACCCGGTGGCGTCGATGTCGTAGCCGGGCTCTTCCAGGCTGAGGCCGTTCGGGCGAATCTTGCGGTCGAGGTTGCCGAGCGACACCATCAGGGGCGTGCTGCGAAAAAGATCGGCCTGGGTGTCGATCGCCGTGCTGTGCGACTTCGTCGCCTCCTTGTCCGCCTGGGTGGCAAACTGGTATTGCATGGCCGTGTCGCCCGCCGAGAGCAGCAGGTGCGGGTCATCCTGGCGGATGGCATCCAGCTTCACCTTTGCGTCGGCCCGCAGGTTGGCGAAGACGGCGATGCGCAGCACTTTCGAGGGATAGCCCTTGAAGCGGTGGATCTCCGAGACCTGATCGCCGCTCTTCACGCGGTAGTGATAGACGACGTCCTTCTGCGGAATCGGGATCTCGACATGGTGCAGGGTGCGGCTGCCCTCCATCTTCACCATTTCACCGAGCTGCGGCGAGGTGCCGAATTCGACCACGGAATCGCCCGGATTCGTGGTTTCCCACGAGATGACGATCTTCGAGTTGTCCGGCGACTGATGGGTCATCCAGATGCGCTCGACACTGGCCATGACGAACGATGACAAAAGCAGCAATAGAGCGGCGGTGAGAAGTCCGGTTTTCATGGGAACGCGCGACGACGAAGCAGGGAGACGGTGATTGAGTGATGGATTCGCGGCGCCATTCAGCGCAGGCGCTCAAACAGTTCCTCGAGACCGGCGACGATCTTCGTGGAAGCATGGACCTCCAGGCAGCTGGAGCGTGCGCGCCAGGTTTCATAGCCGCCGAGCGCGTGCTGTTCCGGGGTTGGCAGGTAACCGTGATAGGCGTTGGCGAGCGAGACGGTGAAGGTGGGCGCGTGGCGCTTTTTCAGGTCGAGCCCGATCTCAACAAAGACCTCCGCGGGAATGGCCGAAACCCGCAGGCTGCCGATCTTAAAGACCTGGAGCGGTGCCGACACCGTTTTCGGGAAATCGGCGAGCAGCACCGTCTCGCGCGCATAGACCTGCTCCATCGTTTCCATGCGTGGGGACAGCTTCGACTGCTGCATGACGGCGCGCGCGGCGATCACCTCATCCGGCGTTGGCAGGCGCAGGCCGAGTTCGACTTCCTTCTGTGCGGCGGCCAGCGGAACGTCGGCTCGATGTTCGACCTTCTTCACCGCCGTCGCCACGGCCTGGGCGACCTCATCGGCAACGATCTGGATGCGGCCGTAGGGTGGCTGCTTTTCCTGACCCCCGCGGAAGTCGATGTTGTTGATGTCGCCGCTGGTGCCGTTCGACATCAGTCCCACGAAGGGCGGCTCCGCGTTCCCCGCGCCAAGCAGTTCGCCGATGCGTTCCGAGAACACGCCGAAGTAGTCGGCGGAAATGTGGCCCGGTCCGACACCGCCGACGTAGTGCAGCGAGTAGTTGGCGAGCAGGGCGAGCGGGCGCCCGTCGGCAGTCTGCACGCTGAGAAAGGCGACTTCGGGATCGGTCGGACCGGCGGGCTCCACCAGGTTCGGATTCCTGACGCCGGGATTGGTCCTCACCTGATCGGTTGTGACCCCGAGCGGGGTCGGCGGGATCGTGCCCGGCTTCAACTTCCAGCGACGGTTGAAGACCTGGCCCGGCACGGAGGCGCCGCCATGCCCCAGCTTCGCCGGCGCCAGGTTGTTGAGGGCGCGGCGCACGCCATCGGCGATGCGACGCGCCAGGAAGCGCTGATACATCGGGTCGGGCTCGCTTTGGCCAACCGCCTGGGCGGTTCCGCAGGAGTGGGAATGGGTGGCCGACATCATCAGGTTTTCCACCGGCAGGCCGGTGGCCTCATGCACGAGCTTTTTCGCGGCATCGAAAATGCCGCGCCCGATCACACAACTGTCGACGACGACAAAGACGAGCCGCGTTGTGCCGTCGTCGAGCGCCAGGCAGCGCGCATGGAGTTCGTCATGAATGGAGGTGGCCTTGCCATCCTGAAAGCCGCCGTTGATGGAACTGCCAAGCGGTGGCGTGACATTGCTGGTGGCGGCGCCGGCGCGAAACACCGGCTCGGCAGCGGACAGGGCGGTGGCGGCGAGCAGGCCGGCGGTCTGCAGGAGGATCGAGCGCATCCGAGCGATACGTCCGGCAGCGGGGGCTTCCTGCGCCGACGGGCTACACAAGAATCTCGCGGATGACATTGCCGAAGTCCTGCTCCAGACGCTGGCGACCGGGGTGCATCATGCGGTGGTTGAGACCGAGCTGATGCAGTACGGTGGCGTGCAGGTCGGTCACGTACTGGCGGCCCTCGACCGCATGGAAACCGAGTTCGTCGGTGGCCCCGTGGACGAAGCCGCCCTTGGTGCCGCCTCCGGCCATGAAACAGGTGAAGCCATGCGGGTGATGATCGCGGCCCGAGCCGCTGACGTTCGCATCGCGGAACTCCGCACCCGGCGTGCGGCCAAATTCGGTGCCCCAGACCACAAGCGTTTCCTCCAGCATGCCGCGCTGCTTGAGGTCGTGGATCAGACCGGCAATGGGCTGGTCGATTTCCGCGCACATCGGCGGCATGAGCCGGGCGATGTCCTTGTGATGATCCCAGCGGCCGGCGTTGCCGCTGTAGCCATGGAACAGCTGCACGAAGCGCACGCCCTGCTCGACAAGGCGACGCGCGGCCAGGCACTGGGATCCGAAGGCAAGGCACTCCTTGCGGTCGAGGCCGTAAAGGCGCTTCACATGTTCCGGTTCCCCGGAGAAATCCATGATGCCGGGCACCGCCATCTGCATCTGGAAGGCGAGTTCATAGGCTTTGAGCCGGGCGTTCAGCTCGGCGTCGGTGGGATAATCGATGCCCGAGAGCTGGTTCAGTTCGCCGATGAGGCTGAAGGCCTCGCGCTGCTCCTCGAGCGTCAGCTTCGGATCGGCCGGATGGACGAAGGAGAGCGGGTTTTTCGGGTCAACCTTCAGTCGCACGCCACCGTATTCCGGACCGAGGTAGGCGCTGCCAAAGGTGAAGGAGCGCCCGCAGCAGTCCGCACTGGGTTCGCCCAGCACGACAAACTCGGGCAGGTTCGCATTCAGGGTGCCAAGTCCGTAGCTGGCCCAGGCGCCAACCGTGGGATGCCCGGTGTCGCCGATCTTGCGGCCCGTGTGGAAGGTGAGCTGGGCGCCGTGGTTGTTGTCGATCGTCCACATCCCGCGCAGGAAGGAGATGTCGTCCACCGCGCCGCCGATGTGCGGAAAGAGATCACTCACCTCAATGCCGCTCTGGCCATGCTTGCGGTGGCCGGCGATGAGCGGCAGGATTTTCTTGAAGACCTCGCGCTTCTCCTTGCCCGGTTCGGCGAGAATCTGGTTGATCCTGCCCTGGTCGGCCGCCTCCCGGTAGGGCGTCTCGTCAATCGACTTGCCGGCATACTTCGTGAGTTCCGGTTTCGGATCGAAACTTTCGACGTGGCTGGTGCCGCCGATCATGAACATCCAGATCACGGACTTGGCCTTCGCCTCGCCGGTTTGCCACGCGGAAAGCACCTCCTGCGTCGAGGGAGAGGCCTGGGCGACACCGTCGCGGAAGAGCATGGCGTTGAGGGCGAGGCCGGTGAAGCCCATGCCCGTGTCGAGCAGGAACTGGCGGCGGGTGCCGGTGCAGCCGGGGCGTTTCGGTCTCATGGATCAGCGCAGGGTGATGAAGTCGTTGTGATTGAAGAGGGCGCCCAGGAAGTGCTGGCGCCGCCTCAGGCCATCCCCGCCAGATTTGGCGAGGAACCCGGCGCTGACGCGCCGTTCCGCATCGCTTGGCGGCCGGTTCAGGATGTGTTCGAAGGCGGCGGTGACGAAGACCATGTCATCCGTGCCGACCTCCCGCGCGAGACGCGCCTCCAGCGCCACGGAGGCATCCAGCGTCACGCGGCTGTTGGCCAGTGCCAGCGCCTGGTGCGGCTTGATGCTGCGCTCGCGCTGGTAGCACTCGTTGGGGCGCGCGCCGTCAAAAATCTGCACGAGTTCCGCCTGGGTCTCCTGCGCGTGACGATGGTAGATGCTGCGGCGGCGACTCGTCTCGGCGGCCTCGCTGGCGAGTTCCGGACCTCCAGAGGTGCCATCCAGCAGGCCCGCCACATGCAGCAGGTTGTCGCGCACGGCCTCGCCCTCCATGCGGCGCACCGGCGCCCGCCAATACCACCGGTTGTCGGGATCAACGGCATCATTCGCGACCGCAGGGCCGCTGGCACCGGCACGCCGGTAAACGGCGCTGCCCAGGATGAGACGGTGCATGTGTCGCAGATCGTAACCGCTTTCCATGAACTCGGCCGCCAGCCAGTCGAGCAGCGCCGGGTGCGTGGGTTTTTGGCCGTTGGCACCGAAGTCATCCGGCGTGGCCACCAGGCCCGTGCCAAAATGGCGGATCCACAGGTGATTGACCGCAACGCGGGCAAACAGGGTGTTCTGCGGCGAGGTGAGCCAGCGCGCGAAGGCGAGGCGCCGGCCGCTGCTGGTCGCGGGATAGGTCGTGACCTTGCGCGGTTGATAATCGGTGGCCTTCACCGCGGACTGCATCGCCTCCTCCGCCGCAGCGAGGGCTTTCGTGGCCGCCGTTGCATTCGTCTTTGCCGTGACGATGGCCTTTTTCACGGCCGTCGTCAGCGGCTTGGTGGCCATGGCCTTTTGCAGGGCGTCCTCCGCCCTGTCCTTCTCCGCACGGGCCTCGGCCAGCGCCGTTTGGCGCTGCAATTCCGCCACCTTCACGGCGCGGGCCTGCCAGTCGGCGGACTTTTTGTTCATGCCACCGTCCTCGAGCGCCTCCAACTCCAGTTGCTGCTCAAGCGTCCGGCGTTTCATCTCGCGCAATTCCCGGTCCGCCAGCGATTCCACGGCGGCAAGCATGGCCGCCTTGTAGTGGTCGCTTTTCTCCGGCTGCTGGGCCACCAGCGGCAGGCTCACGGGCTTCACCTTGAGGTCGCCGCCAAACAGGGCCGGCACGCCCGGAGCAACGGGCTTGTCCTTGATCGGAAACCGCTCGTCGCCGCGCTGGAAGAGGTAAGTGACCGCGGTCAGGGTCTTGTCGTAGGCGCGAGGCAGGCCGTCCTTCGCCACATCCATCTGGCCGGGCACCGGGTCGGTGCGCACCTGGTAGGGCTCGAACACCGCGCGAATCGCATAATAGTCGGTCTGCGGAATCGGGTCATACTTGTGATCGTGGCACTTCACGCAGTTCATCGTCAGCCCCATGAAGGCCTTGCTGGTGTGCTCGACGATGTTGTCCATCCACTGCAGGCGGTCGCTCTGGAAATTGCGCGCCAGGTAGCCGGTGGCACGCACCGCGTCCTCATCGGTCGGCGCCAGTTCATCTCCCGCCAGCATCTCCTGCACCATGCGGTCGTAGGGCTTGTTGGCGTTCAGCGACTCGATGATCCAGTCGCGCCAGCGCCAGATGTGCGGCTGGCTCAGGCGCACCGCGCCCTTGTAGCCCTCCCAGTCGGAGTAGCGCCAGATGTCCATGAAATGCCGGCCCCAGCGCTCGCCATGACGCGGGTCTGCCAACAGCCGGTCGGCAAGCCGTCGCACTGCTGCATCCGGTTCAACCGCGTGGTCGGCGGTGAATGCCGCCACCTCTGCGGGCGTCGGTTGCAGGCCGGTCAGATCCACATGGATGCGCCGAGCGAGCTGGGCGGCGGTGGCCTCGCCCAACGGCTTCAGGTCGCGCGCCGCCAGCTGTTCGTTGATGAAGACGTCAATTGGATGGGGCACCCCCGATGGCGGCAGTTCGGGACGCGTCACCGGCTTGAAAGGCTGCCATGGATAGCGCTTCAGAAAGGCGGCCAGCGCCTCCTCCCTGCCGCCCAGTTGAGCCAGCGAATCCGGCTTCACCCTGGCGTCGCCCGGATGGCCCCCGAGGAGGATCTCCGCGAGGTTCGCCACGCCATCGCCATCGCTGTCCCGGCTGCCGGCCTGTTGCAGCCGATCCGAAAGCGCCACTTTTTTGCCCATCCCCGCCAGTTCCCGGCCAAAGGCATTGTGCGGAAACTCCTCCAGGCTTTCCGGCGCATGGTTAGAGGACGGCAGATGGCAGAGGTCGCACTTTGTCAGCGTTGCTGGCAAAAAATGCTCAAAGTGGTTCGCCGCCGCCTTTTGATTGGCGGGGGTCGCCAGCACCGTCCCAGGGCCGAGTGCCAGCATCAGGAGGATGCGAGTCACGGCCGAATGGCTGTCTGGGACGGGGTTTTGCACAGGCACAATACGGGCCTTCCATGGCATTTATCGCCCGGCACAGGCAAAGACTCTCCCTCAGGATCATCGCCTCTTGGCAGGATGACCCGGCCGGCTACGTTCCCTCCCCGCATGTCACGCCGCCTTCTCGTCTGCCTGCTGCTGGTCGCTCCCCTGCTGCGCGCCCATCAGATCCCCAACATCACCCTCGAGGCGATGTTCGCGGCCGATCACGGCTTCACCCTGCGCGTCAATCTCGACCCGAGAATCGTGCTCAGCGACCAGCCCACCAGCCTGCCGCCGGTGGAGGCCGGCTGGTATCTGGGCCAATCCGAGGACGAGCAGCGTGAAACTCATGCGCGCGTGCGGGATTACCTGCGCCGGAACCTGGGGCTGCGCTTCGGGACCGACACGGTGGACTGGCCGGATGGCGAGATCACCGCCATTGACGGCAGCACGCTCGAACCCCTGAAGCCCGACACCGCGGAAACTCATCTGCTCGTGCTTGCCAAGGGTCGACTGCCGGGCGGAGCCGAGCAGTTTGAACTGGTCTTCGGTCCCGAGGCGAATGTCAGCCTGATCCTGCTCAACAGCGAGGATGGCAAGCCGGAGCGGCGGCCGCAGGTGCTGTTTCCCGGGGAAAACAGCCGGCCCTACAAACTCACGGCCGTGCCCGTGATCGCTCCGCCTCCGACCGAAGAGCCCCCGGCACCGGCGGTGCGGGGATGGCACCTCGACGACGCCCTGCTCCTGTTTGGCGTCCCCTTGATCGTTTTCGTCATCGCCTGGCGGCTGCGGCGACAGGGAACGAAGAGAGGCGAGTAGTCATCTCTCCACTTCCAAAAACGCCAGAATGCGTCGCTCATGCCAGCGGCACAGGCAGGCGTCGAGAAAACCCACGTGACCGCCATGGGTCGGCGTTTCGAGATGAAGATGCCGGCTGGCAGTGGCGAGATCGGTCGGGAAGGAAGGCCGCGCCAGCAGGGGGTCGTCGAACGCATTCAGCAGGAGCGCCGGCACGGTCAGCGCGCCGAGGTGCGGCAACGCACTGGCGCGGGCGTAGTAGTCGGCGGCATCCCGGAATCCGTGCAGGGGTGCGGTGAAGCGCTCGTCGAACTCGCGAATCGTGCGGATGGCGTCAAGGGGGGCAACCGCCTCCGGAAAACGCAGGGACTTGGCCTTCGCCTTGGCGAGCAGGGAGCGCAGGAACCGCCGCTGGTAGAGACGGTTGCAGGGCCGGCCGTCGAGGGTATCGGCGCTGGAGGCGAGATCGACCGGCGCGGACACGGCGACGGCGGCGCGCACGGCCGGATGCGGTGGCGACTCGCCCAGGTATTTGAGGGTCAGGTTGCCTCCCAGGCTGAAACCGACCAGGGCGACTTCCGCGTAGGCCGGTGCCGCGTGCTCGATGACCGCGCGCAGATCCCCGCTTTCGCCGCTGTGGTAGGATCGCGGCAGGCGGTTGGGCAGGCCACCGCAGCCTCGGTAGTTCCAGGCCAGCACATCCCATCCGGCACGGCCCGCCGCCGCGGCCAGGCCCCGGATGTAGGCGGCCTGCAGCGAGCCCTCCAGCCCGTGCGAAAGGATCACCAGCCGCCGGTGGCCACTGCGCCGCCAGCCAAGATGCAGGACATCGCCGTCTTCGAGATCGAGAATCTCCGGGGTGTAAGGCGTCGGCGCGCCGGCGGGCCACAGCGCACCCAGCAGCGTCTGCACATGCCCCCCGCGCAGCAGCACGGGCGCGCGATAGTCGGAAGAAACCAGAGGCATGGGGCGCCAGCTTTCAGCCCGGCAGGTTCAGCCACCAGCAGAAACTGCCGCTGGGCACGGGCAGCACGTCGGTGCCACCGCGCAACTGCATCTCGCCGTGCTCCAGTGTGCCGCCACGTTCGCCGAAGGCCTGCAGCAGCAGGTGATGCAGGGAAATCGGCGTCAGTTCCGGGGTGTGACAGGACAGCAGGACGCCGAGCGGCTGGTCGGAGAGCAGACGGCCGAGCAGGTCGAGCAGGGGCGGCAGGTCGTTCTCGATCTTGAAGACCTCGCCCTTGGCGCCGCGGCCGTAGCTGGGTGGATCGAGGATGATCAAATCGTAGCGGCGCTCGCGGCGCAGCTCGCGCTCAAGGAACTTGGTGACGTCGTCGACGATCCAGCGAATCGGCCGGTCCTCCAACCCATTGAGGGCGGCATTCTGGCGCGCCCAGTCGACCATGCCCTTGGAGGCGTCGACATGGCAGACTTCCGCCCCGCCGCGGGCGGCCGCCAGCGTGCTGCCGCCGGAGTAGGCAAAGAGGTTGAGGGCGCGCGCAGGGCGGCCGTTGGCCTTGGCGTAGGCCGCGCCGAGTTCGCGGATGCGCATCCAGGTCTCGCGCTGCTCGGGGAAGATGCCGAGGTGACCGAAGTCGGTGCTGCTCAGGCGGAAGCGGGTGCCGTCGACCTCGATCTCCCAGGTGGCGGGCAGGCGCTCGCGGCCGCGCCACTGGTTGCCACCGTCGCGAAAGAAGGCGGCGGTGGCGCCCTGCCAGTCCGACTTCGGCCGGCGCGGCTGCCAGACCGCCTGGGCGCAGGGCCGCGAGAGCACGACCTTGCCAAACCGTTCCAGCTTCTGGAAGCCGCCGCTGTCGAGGAGTTCGTAACCGTCTTGCATGACCGTTAGTCGCCGAGGCCGACCGCGGCGCGGACGCGGTCGAGGGTCTTGCGGGCGATGGCCCGGGCTTTTTCGGCGCCCTCGGCGAGCACGCGGTTGACGTAGGCGGGGTCGGCCACGATTTCGGCGCGGCGTTCGCGGAAGGGGGCAAAGTGAGCGAGCATGGCCTCGAGCAGGCGCTTCTTGAAGTCGCCGTAGCCGATGCCGCCGCGCAGGTGGTCGTCGACCATCGTCTGGTAGTCGGCCGGGGAGGCAACCAGCTTGTAGAGGTCGAGAACGCTGTTGTTTTCGATCGGCTTGGGCGCCTCCAGCGGGGTGGAGTCCATGACGATGCGCATGATCTTCTTCTTCAGGGCGCCGGGCTCCTCGAAAAGCTGGATGGTGTTGTCGTAGCTCTTGCTCATCTTGCGGCCGTCGAGGCCGGGCACGACGGCAGTCTCCTCGCGGATGCGCGGCTCGGGCACCTTCAGCAGGCCGTCTCCGAAGGCCAGGTTCATCTTGACCGCGATGTCGCGGGTGACCTCAACGTGCTGCTTCTGGTCCCGGCCGACCGGCACGACGTCGCTGTCGTAGATGAGGATGTCGGCGGCCATGAGCACCGGATAGGCGAACAGGCCGTGCGAGGGGCTGATGCCGTTGGCGATCTTGTCCTTGTAGCTGTGGCAGCGCTCGAGCAGGCCCATCGGCGTAACGGTGCTGAGGATCCAGGCGAGTTCGGTGTGCTCGGGGACGTCACTCTGGCGGAAAAGGACGCACTTGGCCGGGTCGAGCCCGCAGGCGAGGAAGTCGATGGCGAGGTCGCGCACGTGCGAGCGCAGCAGTTTGCCGTCGTGGATGCTGGTCAGTGAATGGTAGTCGGCGATGAAATAAAAGGCCTCGCCCTCGTGCTGGAGCTTCAGGGCGGCCTCCATCATGCCGAAGTAGTTGCCAATGTGGAGTCGCCCGCTGGGCTGAAGGCCGGAAAGGATGCGCATGGTGGGAAAGGGAAACCATGCCCGGCCCGGCCCCCGATTCAAGGCCGGAGCGTGCCAACCCGCCGTTTCGGCATCTTGACGGACGGCCCGGGCCGGTTAGGCTGGGGTTTCCATGCTCGAGAACTACCTCCCCGTCCTTTTGCAGATCCTGATCGCCGCCGGTTTCGCCGGGGGCACCCTGGTGGCGTCCGTCCTGGCGGGCAAGGCGGCCAAGCGCAACACGATGAAGGACAGCGCCTACGAGTGCGGCATGCTGCCGATCGGCGAGGCCCAGCCGCGGTTCAGCGTGAAGTTCTACATTGTGGCGATGCTTTTCGTGCTGTTCGACATTGAAGTGGTCTTCCTCTACCCGGGCGCGGTGATCTTCCGCGACCAGATCGCGGCCTACGGGGTTGGCATCGCCTGGGCGGCGCTCGGCTTCATCAGCATTCTCGGCGTCGCCTTCCTCTACGCCTGGCGCAAGGGCGCGCTCGACTGGAAGCAGTAACCTTGCCGACCGACGGTAGAGCGGGCTGTCTCAGCCCGTCGTGTGGTTCCCATCGGAGCAGCCGCGGCCAAACCCGGCGCCCTGGGACAGGGCGCCCTACCCGCAAGGCCCCGCCGGGAAGCCCGAAAGGACAACGGGCCCGCCCCGAAGGGAGCGAGCCCGATGCAAGCGATGGGAGTGACTGGCCGTGCCGTCCTCAGAGGGCGGCGATGCGGCGGCAGACTTCCTCGACGTTGGCGCGGCTGTTGAATGCGCTGATGCGGAAGTAGCCCTCGCCGGCGCTGCCGAAGCCACTGCCGGGGGTGATGACGACGTTGGCCTCATGGAGCATCTTGTCGAACATCTGCCAGCTGGTCAGGCCGGCCGGGCAGCCAACCCAGACGTAGGGTGCATTGACCCCGCCGAAGACGGTCAAACCGGCCTTCTTGCAGGCCTCGACGAGAAGGGCGGCGTTGCCCATGTAGTGCTCAATGAGTTCGGCGACCTGAGCCTTGCCCTCGGGGCTGTAAACGGCCTCGGCGCCGCGCTGGACGATGTAGCTGACGCCGTTGAACTTCGTGCTGTGACGACGGCTCCAGAGCGGGTGGATGGCCTGCTGGCTACCGTCCTTCTTGCGGCCCATCAGCCCCTTGGGGATGACGACGACGGCACAGCGCACGCCGGTGAAGCCGCCGTTCTTGGAAAAGCTGCGGAACTCGATGGCGCAGTCGCGGGCCCCCTCGATTTCAAAGATCGAGCGCGGCACCTCGGGGTCGCGGATGAAGGCCTCGTAGGCGGCGTCGTAGAGCAGGATCGTGCCGTTGGCGCGGGCGTAGGCGACCCAGGCCTCGAGCTGCGCGCGGGTGGCGGTGGCACCGGTCGGGTTGTTCGGGTAGCAGAGGTAGGCGAGGTCGACCGGCTCGTCGGGGATGGCCGGGACAAAACCGTTTTCCGGGGTGCACTTCAGGTAGTGCAGGCCAGCGTAGGCGCCGTTTTCATCGGCCTCGCCGGTGTTGCCGGCCATGACGTTGGTGTCGACGTAGACCGGGTAGACCGGGTCGGTGATGGCGATCATGTTGCCCGCGCCGAAGATGTCGAGGATGTTGCCGGTGTCGCACTTGCTGCCGTCGGAGATGAAGATCTCGTCGGCCTCGACCTGGATGCCGCGCGCCCGATAGTCGTTCTCGGCGATGGCGTTGCGCAGGAAGTCGTAGCCCTGTTCGGGGCCGTAGCCGCGGAAGCTGGAGCGGTCGCCCATCTCGTCGACGGCCTTGTGCATGGCCTCGCGCACGGCGGCGGGCAGGGCCTCGGTGACGTCGCCGATGCCGCAGCGAATCAGGCGCTTGGCGGCCTCCGGATTGGCCTCGGTGAAGGCTTTGACGCGGCGGGCGATCTCCGGGAACAGGTAACCGGCTTTGAGCTTGAGGAAGTTTTCGTTGATGTAGGCCATGACGTGAAACGTGGTTCGGCAGTCTGGCGAGCCGGCGCCGGGATGCAAGGGGTTGACAGGGGCAAGCCTGGAAACTGGCACCACAAAAAAACCCCGGCCTCGCAGCCGGGGTGGGTGAAGGTTCAACGGGCCGGCTCAGTCGAGCGGCCGGATCCAGATGTTGCGCAGGCGCACGGGCGGTTCGTTCTTGTGGTCCTGCAGGCGGATCGGCGCCTTGGCGGGGAAAACGCCTTCGTAGCTGGTGATGTTCTTGTGCTTGGTCGGGCCCTGAATGACGGTGTTGTTCTGGACGAGGATGCCGTTGATCAGGGTGGTGATGCGGGCGGGCTCGAGCACCTTGCCGGCGGCGTCCAGTTTGGGCGCGGTGAAGATGATGTCGTAGCTCTGCCACTCGCCGGCCTTGCGCACGGCGTTCACCAGCGGCGGGGTCTGGCCGTAAACGGCGCCGGCCATGCCGTCGGCGTAGGTGGGGTTGTTGTCGCAGTCGAGGATCTGGCTCTCGTAGAGGTCCATCAGGAAGACCCCGCCGTTGCCCTTCTTCTGCGAGTTGCCCTTGGTGTGCGGCTCGCTCTTCCATTCCAGGTGCAGCTGGCAGCTGGCAAACTCCTGCTTGGTCCAGGCGTCGCCACCGTCGACAAGCAGTTCGCCGTTTTCGATTTTCCAGGCGCAGGGGGCCCAGTCCTTGGTGGGCTTGCCATCCGGCCCCTTCTTCTTGGACTGGAAAGCGTCGGTGCTGGTGCCGTCAAAAAGCACGATGGCATCGGCAGGCGCGCCGCCGGGCTTGGCGGACGGGGCAACGACCGCCGGGTGGGGGCGGTCGATGTCATGCACCTTCCACTTGCTGCCTGGAATGACAGGGGTGTCGGTGTAGCCGGTGGGGGTGGGCTTTTCCTGGGCGGTGGCGGCCAGGGCGGCGAGGCAGACGGCGGGAAGCAAAAGCTTTTTCATGGGCGGACTGCAAACGAGCCCAGTCGGCGCCATGTTGCAAGCGCCGGCTCAGGCGGCCTGGGTCCGGCGCAGGCGGCGGCGGCGGAACCAGGCGAGGGCGGCCGGACGCAGGCGGGCATGCAGAAGAAACACCACCACATAGGCAAGCAGGCCGGCGAGGATGATGTTGACCGACATGCCGAGAATGAAGGACTTGCCCCACATGAGGGCGTTCATGCTCTTCTCGTTGAGCTCGGCGACGTCGTGCACCTCCACCTCCGGGCGCACCAGCAGGCCGCCCATGCGCAGGTTGAGGAAGAACAGGAAGGGCCAGAAAAAGGTCAGGGAGGCACCCCCGGCGATGCCGGCGATGACGTTGCCGCCGAACAGGCGGGCGACGAAGCCGGAAATGAGCACGCCGAGACCGAAGGTGGGGATGAAGTTGACGATCATGCCCAGCGCAAAGCCTCGGGCCACCCGCTCGCTCGCGTCCTTGACGCGGAAGACGCGCAGGGCCAGCGACTTGGTGCCGCGACGAAGGCGGAACCAAGGTTTGCGCAGGGCCTGAAACAGGGAGGAACTCAAGGGGAAACCTGATCTTGGCACAGGTCCGCGCAGGGTTCAAATGCCGGCGTTGGCCGTCGGCGAATTTCCCTTCACCCCCGCCAGCCCCCGTTGATTTCGAGGGTCTGGCCGGTGACATACGCGGCCAACGGCGAGCACAGGAAGAGCACGACATGGGCGACCTCCTCGGCGGTGCCAAAGCGGCCCAGCGGGATATTCTTGAGCATCTCGGCGCGCACGGACTCCGGAATCGTCGCCGCCATGCTGGTGTCGATGACGCCGGGAGCGACCGAGTTGGCGCGAATGCCGCGACGGGCGCCTTCGCGGCTGAGCACGCGCATCATGGCCTGCACGCCCGCCTTGGCGGCGGCGTAGTTGGCCTGGCCAAAAAAACCCTGGATGGCGGCGATGCTGCCGAAGCTGACGATGGCGCCGCCGTCGCGCAGGATGTCGAGCGCGAACTTGCAGCAGTGGAAGACGCCGGAAAGGTTGACGTCGAGCACGGCGTCCCACTCTTCCAGGCTCATCTTGGCGACGGTGCGGTCGCGAATGATGGCGGCGTTGTTGATGAGGAAATCGATTCCGCCATGGCGCGCCTGGGCCTCGGCCATCATGGCGCGCACCTGGTCGGGGTCGGCGACGTCGGCGGCAACAACGCTGGCGCTTTCGGTGCGCAGCAGGTTCAGTTCCTTGGCGAGCGCTTCGGCATCCAGCGCGGTCTGAGGCAGACCCGGGTGGTTGATCACGACGTTGGCACCAGCCCGGTGGAAGGTGCGGGCAATCTGGGCGCCGATGCCCTGGGAGGCGCCGGTGATGAGGGCGGTTTGGCCACTGAGCTGGATGGGGATCATGGCGGGGGTCCGACGATCGGGCCGGACAGATACAACGCAACGGACGCCCCCTCATCATGCAGTGATTCTCGTCGTTGACGGCCCCGGCGCCCGGTGACAGCATCCAGCGGCGAATTGCCTGCATCAAGGCGCGCCGTCCCAACGTTTCCACCGACGTGAACCCTGCACCCACCAAATCCCACATGACCTGGCTCACCTTCGCGCTGCTCACCGTTCTCTCCTGGGGTGTCTATGGCGTCATCCTGCACGCCGCGCGCTCGAAGATGCCCATGGGCTCGGAGACGCCGAATGCCGGCCTGAAGGCCTTCCTCTTTGTCTGCATCGCCTACGCCATCATCGGCGTGGTCGCCGCCCTTGTCCTGAAGGCACGCGGCACCAACTGGAGCTTCACGGGTGAGACGGGCAGCGGCATCCCGCTGAGCCTGGTCGCCGGCATCGCGGGTGCCCTTGGCGCCCTGACTCTGGTGCTCGCACTCGGCGCCGCGGCCACGCCGGCCATCAAGGGGGGCGGCGGCTTCGGGGTGGCGGCGGCGGCGGCGGTCATGCCCATCGTCTTTGCCGGTGCACCGATCGTCAACACGATCACCGCCATGATCATCCACCCGCCCGAGGGCGGCTGGTCCAAGCTGCCCTTGCCCTTCATCGCCGGCTGCGTGCTGGCTGCCGGCGGCGCCTTCCTGGTGGCCAAATTCGCCCCCTCCAACACCGGTTCTGCCGCCGCGCACCCCGCGCCGGCCGCCCCCGGCAAGTGACGCCACCGCCGCCACGATCCGGGCGGCCGTCCTGACCGATGCCCGACGCCGCCCTCCACGTCCTGAAAACCCTGCGCGCGGCCGGCCATGAGGCCCTGCTCGCCGGCGGTTGTGTGCGCGACTTCCTGCTCGGCCTGCACCCGAAGGATCACGACATTGCCACCAGCGCCACCCCGGACCAGGTTGTCGGCCTGTTCCCCGGCGCACGCACGGTCGGCGCCCACTTTGGCGTCGTCATCGTCCGCCACGTCGAGGATCATGTCGAGGTGGCCACCTTTCGCACCGACGGCAGCTACAAGGACGGCCGGCGACCGCAGACGGTCAGCTTCTCCACGGCCGAGGAGGATGCCAGGCGGCGCGACTTCACCATCAATGGCATCTTCCGTGATCCGGTGGAGGATCGCATCATCGATTATGTCGGCGGCCGTGAGGATCTGGAGGCCCGGCTCCTGCGCGCCATTGGCGACGCTCATCGACGCTTTGAGGAGGACAGGCTGCGTCTGCTGCGTGCGGTGCGCTTTGCCGCCACTCTCGACTTCGCCATTGAGCCCGCCACCTGGGCGGCGGTGCGGGCTCATGCCGGGGGCATCGGCGATGTCAGCGCCGAACGCATCCGCGACGAACTGGTCAAGATCCTCCTGCACCCCAACCGCCTGCGCGGCTTTGACCTGCTGGTCGACAGCGGCCTGATGGCGGGCGTGCTTCCGGAAATCCTCGTCCTTCAGGGCGTCGAACAGCCTCCGCAGTGGCACCCCGAGGGCGATGTCTACGTGCACACCCGGCTCATGCTCAGCCTGCTGCCAGAGCAGGCTTCCCTGCCGCTGATACTCGCCGTGCTGCTGCACGACATCGCCAAGCCGGCCACCTTCACCCGCGATGCCGACGGTCGCATCCGCTTCAACGGCCACGACAAGCTGGGGGCCGAAATGAGCGGGGAGATCCTGCGCCGGCTGAAGTTCCCCAACGATGTCATCGAGCCCGTCACCGGCATGGTCGAGCGGCACATGACCTTCAAGGATGTGCAAAAGATGCGTCACAGCACCCTGCGCCGGCTGATGGCGCGACCGAGCTTTGCCGATGAACTCGAACTGCACCGGGTCGACTGCCTGGGCTCGAACGGCCTGCTCGACAACCACGAGTTTCTGGTCGCCAAGCAGGCCGAGTTCGCCTCCGAACCCCTGCTGCCGCGCTGGCTGGTCACCGGGACCGACCTGGTGAAGGCAGGCTGGCCCCCAGGGCCGGACCTCGGCCGCATGCTGACCGCCGTGCAGAACGCCCAGCTCGAGGGGGTGGTAACGACCCGCGAGGAAGCCCTGGCCTGGCTCGGGCGGCAGACGCCGCGGGCCTGAGGCGTCGGCAAACTCGCGTTTGCGCCGGTGCCCGCCCCGGCTTCACTGGCGGCCCATGAATTCCATCCAGCTTGCCGGCCGCAAGGCCATCGTCACCGGAGGCGCGCGCGGCATCGGCCTCGCCATCGCCGAACGCCTTCTGCAGTCCGGCGCCGCCGTCTGCCTGTGGGATATCGACGCCGGTGCCCTTGCGGAAGCGCGCACGCAACTCGCCCCGCTCGGCGACGTGGCCGTGGCCCAGGTCGACGTGACCTCGGCGGACTCGGTCGAGGCCGCCGTCCAGACGACCCTCGCCGCCTTCGGCAAGCTGGACATTCTGGTCAACAACGCCGGCATCGCCGGCAACAACGCCAAGGTCTGGGAACTGACGCCCGAGGAGTGGCGGCGGGTCGTCGACATCAACCTCACCGGCCCCTTCCTGTGCTGCCGCGCCGTGGTGCCGCACCTGGTGGCCAACGGCTACGGCCGCATCGTCAACATCGCCTCGATCGCCGGCAAGGAGGGCAACCCCAACGCCTCCCACTACAGCGCCTCCAAGGCGGGTGTCGTTGCACTGACCAAGTCGCTCGGCAAGGAACTGGCCACCGCCGGGGTGCTGGTGAACTGCGTCACGCCCGCCGTCATCGAGACCGACATCTTTGCGCAGATGACCCAGGCGCACATCGACTACATGCTGGCCAAGATCCCGATGGCGCGCTTCGGCCAGAAGCATGAGGCGGCGGCCCTGGTCGCCTGGCTCAGTTCGGAGGACTGCTCCTTCTCGACCGGCGCTGTCTTCGACCTGTCTGGCGGCCGGGCCACCTACTGAGCCGCCTCAATACGCCACCCGGTCCGGTTTGGCGAGCCAGTCGGCAAAGACCGCCGCGGCCTCGTCGTGCAGAGCCTGTCTCACCGGCAGGCGGCGCTGCGCGGGTGGCCGCGCCAGTTCCTCGTGGAGATAGGCGTCGTCGAAGCCGCCAGCCGCCGCGTCGGCGCGGCTGGCGGCAAAGATGATGCGGTCGACGCGCGCCCAGTAAGCCGCGGCCAGGCACATCGGGCACGGTTCGCAGCTGGCATACAGCACGCAGCCGGCCAGGGAGAAATCCTGCAGACGGGCCGCCGCGCCACGCAGGGCGACGATTTCCGCATGGGCGGTGGGATCATGCGTGCCGGTCACCTGATTCCACCCTTCGGCAAGCACCTCGTCGCCACGGGCCACCACCGCCCCAAAGGGTCCGCCTTCACCCGCGAGCATCTTTTCCCGCGAGAGGTCAATCGCGCGCCGCAGGTGCCTCAGGCCAATGGCCCCCAGGTCGGGCTCGGGTGGATCGTCTCTCATGGCTGGTTACCCCGCAAGGACTCGAACCTTGAACGAGAGAATCAAAATCTCCTGTGTTACCATTACACCACGGGGTAGCAGGCCAGACCATCAAAATACCTCCGGCGATCGCGCCTGCAACCGGCGTTCTCGGCCTTTTTTCAGTCCTTGCCGGACAGTTCGTGGTGATATTTTTGGGTTTCACGTGCCACGACACCGCTGAGCATGATCAGACAGACCAGGTTGGGAACGGCCATGAGACCGTTGGCAGCGTCGGAGAAATCCATCACCACCGCGGCCGGTTGAACGGCGCCCACCAGCACCGCCAGCACCCAGCAGAATCGATAGGGCCTGACCGCGCGCTGGCCCAGCAGATATTCGACCGCCTTCTCGCCGTAGTAGCTCCAGCCCAGGATGGAGGAGAAAACAAAGGTCATGAGGCCAAACAGCAGGAAGATCGGGCCAATGGTATGCAGGTCGGCAAAGGCGGCATTGGTCAGGGCGCCCTTGGCCAACCCCTCCTTCCAGTGGCCACTGCTGACCAGCACCAACCCGGTGAGTGCGCAGACCACGACCGTGTCCCAGAAAGTTGCGGAGGCGGAGACCAGGGCCTGTCGCACCGGGTTGCGGGTCTGGGCGGCGGCGGCGACAATCGGCGCACTGCCAAGACCGGACTCGTTGGAGAAGAGCCCGCGGGCGACGCCGGACTGCACCGCCTGACGAAGGGTGGCGCCGAGGAAACCGCCGACGGCGGCCTGGCCGGCAAAGGCACCGTCCCAAATGTCCACGAAGGCCTGCGGCAAAAGACTGGCATTCTTGATCAGGATGAGCAGGCAGCCGAGGACATAGCCGCCGGCCATGATCGGAACGAGGAAACCACAGACCTTGGCGATGCTCTGCACGCCGCCGAGGATGACGGCGCCGGTGATGGCGGCCATGACACCACCGGCCACCCAGCGCAGCACCCCATCGGACTCCGGCTTCACGTGTTCCAGCAACAGGTCCACCACGGCATTGGCCTGAAACATGTTGCCGATGCCAAAGGCGGCGATCGCGGTCAGGACGGCAAACAGCACGCCCAGCCATTTCTGGCCGAGACCGTGCTCAAGGGCATACATCGGTCCGCCGGCATGACTGCCGTCCGGCTGGCGCACGCGGTATTTCACCGCCAGGATCGCCTCCGAATACTTCGTGGCGATGCCGAAGACACCCGTCAGCCACATCCAGAACACGGCCCCCGGACCGCCAGTCGCAATGGCGGCTCCGACCCCGATGATGTTGCCGGCGCCAATGGTCGCGGCCAGCGCGGTCATTAGGGCACCGAATTGAGAGACTTCTCCCTCTCCTTCCGCCTTGCGGGAGAGGGAAATGCGGATGGCGCGCGGCATGAAGCGCTGGATGAAGCCGGTGCGAACGGTGAGATACAGGTGGGTGCCAAACAGCAGCACGATCAGCGGCGTGCCCCAGACCCAGGCGGCGAAGTCAGCAACGAAGGCGGAAATATCCATGCAGCCTTGTTAGCGGAGTGACGGCCAAAACCCAAGGAAAAGTTCGCCCCAGGCCGGGGCGAAGAACGCTTTGACCTCTGTTGGGTGCTCAGCGGCGTCGGCGGAAGCCCAGGCCCAGCAGGCCAAGGAACACCAGCAGCATCCGTCCAGGCTCCGGCACCACCACCATGATCGTGCCCGCCGAATACAGATTCGACACATCCCAGGCCAGTCCAATACTGCTGAGATCCGGCAGGTTCACGTAGTTGAACGGCGCAGGATCCGACAGGTTGCTGAACGTGCCCGTCACCCCGCCGGAAAGGCCCGACCAGTCGAACAGCTTCCACTCCGTGCCCACCGCCCAGTTGCTGTCAATCGGCAGGCTGGTGCTGACCTGCAGCGTCGAGGTCGCACCGATCGTAAAGCCACTGCTGCCGCCAACCACGAGCTGGTCGTTGTTGCCGGACTGGGCATTGAGCGTGCCGCTGCCCTGGCCGCCGAACAGGTCGAAGGCCACCACCCCGTTGACCGTCGTCAGGCCGGTGCCGGTGGTGGTCAGCGTCAACTGGCGCGCCGCGTCGTTGATACCGCCAACCCACACACTGCCGTCAACGGTGATGCTGTTGTTGGCCGCCGGGGCGAGGATGCCGTTGCCGGCGAGGGTGGCGCCGGAGGCCACCGTCACCGCGCCGCTGCCGGTCGCCGATCCGGTCGTGTTTGCGGCATAAAGCGTGCCTTCACTCACCAAAGTGCCGCCGCTGTAGGTGTTGACGCCTGCCAGCGCAAGAACGCCCCCGCCGGCTTTTGCAAGGGGTGCGCTGCCATGGCCCGTGAGCACGCCTTCCATGACCAGAACGTTCGAGTCACCACCGACAACCTCAATCGTTCCACCAATGCCATTCAATTCAAGGGCACGATTGGCGCTTAGGATGACATAGGCGCCGGTGCTTTGCAGGACGGCACCGTTGCGCAGCGCGAGGGTGTTGCCCGACGTGTCAGCTCCGAGGCTGCTTGCCTGGGAGATGCTGAGCGTGCCCTCATTGATGACCGTGTCACCCTCATAGGTGTTGGTACCGGTCAGGATCAGCCTCTGGCTGCCTTCCTTGATGATGCCGCCATTGGTGATGATGGTCTCGATCGTCGCATCCATGCCGGGGTTCGTCCCGGTGGTGCGGGTGACCGTGATGGTTCGGGCGACACCACCCAAATTGAGCGTGCCGGTGTCGGGAGCCGCCAAGCCGTAGGTGCCGGTGCCCGTGATGAGCACTTCACGGCCCGTGTTGCCAGCGGCGGCACGGTTGTTGATCAGAAGGATGTCACCCGTGACGGTCAGCACACCGCCGCTGCCGGTCTGAACCATGGATCCGTTGGCCGTGGTTCCCGTGATCGTCAGCGATCCGATGGTTTCCGTGTTGCCGTTCAGGTTGAGCAGCGCGCCATTCGAGCTGACAGACTCCACGTTCACCGACGCACCGTCGGCGATCTGGTTCGACTGCGAGAACAGCACCGTGGTCGGGTTGAGGCTGGAGACGATGGACAATCCGCCGGGGCCGATGGCGGTGCCACCCGTCTGGGCAAGCTCAAGGGTTCCACGCGTCACCAGGAAGAGGCCCGTGTGGTTCGATGCCGTCGTTCCGGCCAGAGTCAGCGTGCCATTTCCGGCCTTCGCGAACTGACCGGCTCCGCTGCCGATGCCATTGTTGAGGGTGACGTTGTTGCCGTTCGTGTCCAGGGTGCCACCGCCCGTCAGAATCGAGATGGTCCGGGTGGAGAAATCATCTCCGCTGTAGGTCGAGCCAAGACGCAGCGTGCCACCGGCAAAGACGAGCCTGCCTGTGTTGCCTCCGATGTTGTCCAGATCCGCGATCTCAAGTTCACCTTCGTTGATCGTGGTTTTATTCGAACCGCCACCCGCGGTGTTGACGGTGGTCAAGACAAGCCTGCCGCGTCCGGATTTGGTGATGTCTGCGCTGGAAATCAGCGATGACGAGACGGTCACCGCCTGAGTAGCCGTGTTCGCAGCCGAGGAGGGATTGACTACATGGAAGATGTATTCACCCGAGGATGAGACGATGCCTGCGTCAAATCCACCGAGATTGGTGCTGTGGGCACTCGATGCCGCAGCCGCCGTGTTCAACGTGAACAGGAATGCACCCGTCGTGTTGGTTAGAGTCTGGCCAGCGCCCGCACCTGAGACGTTGATTGCCGAAGCTGCAGTGCTACCGTTGTGAATCACGAGGGCATTCATCGTTTTTCCTGTCAGCCCCGTCAGGTTAGCCACCAGTGATTCACGAATGTTGTCCGTCACCGCCCCGAGAGCATAGGTGTTATATTCCGTGGTCAAGTTCAGGGGCCTCAATCCAAGCCCCGAATTGTAAGTGGCAAAGGAATTGCCCATGTCGGTGTCGGCAAGGGCACCCGTCGTGGCTGTCGATATAGCCCATGGCACGATGCTGATGTTTTTGCTGCCCGCCGCTCCACTTCCCCCTGTCAGGTTGGCAATGAAAGCGGCTTCATTGGCACTTGTTCCAATTCTGAATGCATTGCGGGTACCGGTCGCATTGCCAAGATTGCGGCCGCGCACCGCCACAGTGGCATTGTTCAACCTCACAAAATCATCCGCGAGGATTTGAGCGATCGCACTTCCTGTTCCGACAGAAGCTTCTCCTGAAAGATAGTTGGCTCCCGAACCAAAATTCAACACACCGATCGTCTCGTTGGTTTGCGCGTTTTGGTCAATGCGAATGGCAAGGCCGCGAACAATCGTCGAGCCGTTGTAGGTGCCATCCGCGGAATCAAGCGTCACAGTGGTGGTGTCGAGGATTCGGGTGCCCGAGCGCGTCCCACCAGTGTTGTCCACAAGGAGTGCGCCGCCTTTGCTAACCCGAATCCCGGAGGCGTTGATCTGGCCGACGTTGCTGAGTTGGAACAGGCCGGAATCCACGGTCACGATGCCGGTGAAGCCGGTGCTGACGTTGGTCATATTGAGGTTGTGTGTGCCACGTTTCACGATAGCACCCGTGCCGGAGAAGAAACCGGCATAGGTGGTGTTGGCGCCACTGTGGTTGATGGTCAGGGTGTTGTCCCCAACATCCACCAGGCCGTGATCGTCGTCACCCTGCCGCTGGCCGCCCGAAAGACGCCCGATGGTTTCATCCGCAAGGAGCTGAAGCGTGCTGTCCTCGTAAATGGCCAAGTTGACAGGAGAGTTGTCGCCGATCGCGTTGCCACCACCCACCTGGAGCGTGCCGGCGTGGATCTCGGTCTCATCGGTGTAGGTGTTGTAGCCCGTCAGGAGCAGAGTGCCTGTACCGCTCTTGGTCACGGCATGTGAACCGCCGATGTTGGAACCGATCAGGAAGGTTTGCTGACTGTCCTGAGTCACCACGATTTCATTCACCCCGGAAACCAGATCCCCACCCATGATGGACGGAGTCCCGCCCACGTTCGAGGTCACGAGAACACCGCCGCTGCCGATGACGAAATCAATGCCGGACCCGATCACAAGGTCGGAACCGGACGAGGCATTGAAGCGAAGGCTGTTGATGCGGGCGGCCTGGAGACTGCCCGTGAAACCGGTGTCGTCGGTGATGTGTTCGCCGAGAGCCCAGGTTGCAATGTCGTCCTTCGCCGTTGAACCCAAAGCCACCACATTGCCGCCACTGTTCGTGGCGAACCAGGTGCCGAAGGCATCCTCGACCGTGGCGTAGGCGGCATCCGCCGTGCTCGAACCACCCGTGCCGAGCAGACCAAAGGTGCTGTTCGGGCTGGTCGTGTTCACGCCATGCGTGGCGTTCTGCGCGCCGGCGGGCAGGTTGAAGCGAATCGTGCCGTCGGAGGCGCCGTTGCCGCGGGTAATCTGGCCCAGGTTGATGACTGCATCCTGGCCGCTGCCGGGGTTGATGAGGATGGTGCTGTATCCCCCGCTGGCGAGAGTCAGGCTTCCAACCGTCTGGCTGGTGGCCGCTCCGGCATTGCCGATGATCTGCAGCGTGCCACCGCGAAGATCCAGCGCCGAAGCAGCGCGAAGTTTGGTCGTGTTGCTGACCGTGTAATCCAGGGCAAGCGTGCCGCCATAGACGATGCTGGACCCGGTTGAATCGAGGCCGCTGTTGTCGCCTCGCAGCGTGACGGTCTCCGATCCAATTTTCTCAAAAGAAGTGGTTCCGCTGCTGGCAAGGTTGGCATGAATGATTCCCTCATAGACATCCAAGTTGCCGGTCACCGTGAGGGTTCCGGTCCCAGTAACAAGACCTTCGCGATCCAGAGTCCGGTTGCCGAGAATGAACTCGGTGACGGTTTGGTTGGCATTCAAAACTAGCGTGCCCAAGCCGGCGGCATCCACGCCAATGCGCAGGCCGTCGAACTGGGTTGAGTTAACCGCGCCTTCCGCATTGATAACGATGGTTCCGCCAGTGGTCGCGCGGAGGCTGGCATCAGCGCTTAGAGTGGCGACATCGAAAGAGAGCACACCTGCGTCGTTCAGGTAGAGAGTGGCATCGGTGGTGACCGTGAAATCATCTCGCACCTGAATAGTGCCTCCATCCACTTTCAAAATCGTATTTGCTCCACTCAACGTCAGGTCATCTCCGATTCGGCTGCTCCCAGCCTGATGCGTCCAGGATCCTCCGCTGATGCTGGCATCCGCGGCATCACCGGTCTGAGTGATGCCCCCGCCAATGACACCCTGGCTACCCGCAACGCCAGTCAACACGATTTGGCTTCCGTCGGCCGTGGGGCCAACCGTGATAGCGCCATTGTAGGTGATCGTTCCAGAGCCGTTGGCGGACAGTGTCAGTACGCCTGTGGTCGAGGTGATCGGCCGGTCCGTGGACTGGTCGGTCGGGCCAATGAAGCGCAGATTGACTGCGTTGATCGTGCTGATAGCGGAGCCTTTGCCAAGCGAACTGGCTCCCCCGGCGGCGTCAGTGACGGTCGTAAATTCTAGGATGCCGGAGTCAATCGTGAGGTTGCCGCTGAAGGTGTTCTGGCCCGTCAATCGCACAGTGCCGTTCGTCTGCGCCCAGCCACCCGCATCATCGTTGATAGCTAGGCTGTAACCGCTCTCCATTTCTCCTATATTGCCTGAAATGATCAGCAATCTGGTGGACGAATTGGACACCGAGATGCTGCTGGGGCCACCGAGGGTGACCGCGCCCTTGATGTCAAGGTAGGCCAGGGCATCGACGAGCGCGACTCGCAGATTGGCACCGAGGCCACCGTCACCCAGAGTCACCGCTCCGTTCTGATTGACCTGGAAGCCCAGGGTCTGAGTTGTGGTAACGTTGTCGACCTGGAACTCGCCAACAGCGCCAGCCGCGAAGTTCAGTGTGCCCGCCCGGTTGATCGTCTGACCGTCAATCCCTCCGTAGATGATGCGGCCGAAGCTGTTGAAGGTGACATTGTTCGG
>JAUREI010000113.1 GCA_030827515.1 Prosthecobacter sp.
AAGGAGCGCAAGGAATCCTTCTTCGGGCTCTGGCTGAAAGCCATGCAGGCGCAGCAGGCCAGTGTCGGCGGTCGTCCTCAGCCGGGACTGGCGACCTTGGTTCGCATCCTGTTGAGCGGTGACAGTGCCACGGAAATGAAGCGTCTGATAGGCCGGGAATTCGACAACCTTGAACCATTGCTGGCGGGCGTTGAGGCGGGCGGCGGCACCTCGATTATAGGTGATCGCAACCGCCATGCCCTTCAGGTTTTGGAGAGTGAAGTGAAGTCTGGGCATCGCCATTTGGCCATCTTCTATGGTGCTGCCCACCTTCCAGACATGGAAACACGTCTGCTCGCCATGGGTTTCAGGCTGGTTCACATTGAGTATCTCTCCGCCTGGCGTTTGCAGGATCGAAAAAGTTAAAACATCCCTTGCATTCACGGACTCCGTGCTATTGTTATGGCCCGTTTTGAACCCTCTGCTCGGGTGGCGGAATTGGTATACGCGCAAGACTAAGGATCTTGTGCCGAAAGGCTTAAGGGTTCGAGTCCCTTCCCGAGCACCACTCTTTGAATCGGCAAGGAGTCGCCCGACCCGGCTGGATGATCAGGTCACTTTCCAGCACCTGTCAAGCCACTCAGCGTCTGTCTACAGAGCCCGCCGGGGCCTTTGGCTCCTGCCAAAATGGCCCGCCTCCGTTTCAATCCTTCCGTTTCATTGCCTCGATCTGCTGGGTGGCAATCCCGATGGGACGATCGAGTACCACGCCGGCATACTCCAGCAGGGCGCCAAGGAGATCCCCCTGATTGCCCTTGATGCCGGTCAGTAAGCGTCCGGTGTTCAATGCGCAGCTTCCCCTCCCCGCACTGATGAAGGCTGATACTCACGGGTGTGCTTGTTTCCATCCTCAAGCCTGGACGCACTGCTGGCAGTATTCTTTGATGAACGGCGCGCCACATCCCGTTTGAAGGAGCTTCGAGCTTCCTCCTGGCAGGAGGCCAGAAGGGTTCATCCGTGCCATCGGCAAAAGTGGCGGCCTTCAGGAGGCAGCCGACCAGAACCACGCATGGCAGGACCCGCAAAACGAAGTGATGGAAGTGAAGCGGGAAGTTGGGGGTGAACAGCACAGGGGTGTATTTATCACAAAGTCATAGGTTACACTCTTTCCTTCACGGTTCCGTCAGCTCAATGATCTCGTCACTCCGTCTCTAAACTCGCTCCAGCAGCCGTTCTGCCCGAATGCCGGCCGAAGATGTCCGGACCATCACCCTGTCTGCATGTCATGCCTGCTCTGGAGGCGGTCGCAGCAGCGACCAGGCCACTCCGCAACCGAGGATCAGCAGCACGATGCTGAGGCTAAGTGCGTTCGACATGTGAAGGTTGAACGCTGAGGCCATCAATTTCAGCGAGACAAAGATGAGAAGGATCATCACGGCCTTGTCCAGGGCCCAGAAGCGGTTCTGCGCCGCCACAAGCAAAAAGTAGAGGCTGCGCAGGCCGGCCGCCGCCCACAGGCTGGATGTGATCATCAGGTAGGGGTCACGCACGACAGCGATGATCACCGGCATCGAGTCAAAGGCGAAGATCATGTCGCACACCTCAATGCAGACGAGGCACAGGAACAACGGAGTCACGCCACGGTCAAAAAAACGGTGGGAATCGATCGAGGGGTTGACCTCTGCAAAGCGCCTCACCAGACGCACCGACCAGTGCTGAGAGTAATCGATCTCACCTTTCCCTTCCTCGGAGGTCCACATTTTCCACACGGTCCACAACACTACGGCTGCGAAGCCAAGGAGGACGTAGGGGCTAAAGTTGACGATGGTCGCACCGGCCCCCAGAAACACGAAGCGCAGGCCAATGGCCCCGAGAATGCCCCAGTATAGGATGCGGTGCTGCAGCGGTTGGCTGGTATCCAGGGTCAGGCCGAAGGATTTGAAAATGAGGTAAAATCCAAATAGATTGTCTACTGCCAGTGCCTTTTCGAGCACATAGCCGGTGAAGTACAGGCTGGCCTCCTCCCAATCGCGAACCAGTCCAATGTAGGCGCCAAACAGCAGGGCGCAAAGCACCCAGATCGCTGACCACATGGCGGCATCTCCGATCGTGATCGGCTCGTCTTTCTTGTGCGAACGCAGGTCGATCCAGACGGCGAGCACGAAGGGGACCAGGAAAGCCAGCACCTGGTGGAGGGTGATGCCGGCGAAGGCGGCAAGCGGGTCGGCGATGGGGTCGGGGGTTGTCATGAATGACCGGGAACGGTCGGTGGGTAGGCCGGGCTAGATTGGCGGAGGGCCGGAACCTTGCAACCGGGCTTTTGCTTATCCTCTGCGGGCGGGTCTTGAGTCGGGATTTTGAGCCGACGCGCACGAATCCTGCTTTGCAAGACCCGAGTTTCCGTTACTGCTGCACTGCGCCATGTTTGCCATCCCCCGTTCCAGCGGCCTGCTCCTGCATCCCACCTCCCTGCCCGGCCGCTATGGCATCGGAGAAATCGGGTCGGAGGCGCATGCCTGGCTCGAGGAACTCGCGCGCATGAGCCAGAAACTCTGGCAGATGCTGCCGCTCGGCCCCACCGGCTACGGCGCCTCGCCCTACCAGAGCCTGTCGTCCTTCGCCGGCAACCCGCTGCTGATCTCGTTCGAATCCCTGGCCCTCGACGGCGTGCTCACGCTCGAGGAACTGGCGCGCGCCCCGCGCTTCCTCGACGGCTGCGTCGAATTCACCCGCGTTGAGGCCTGGCGCGACGAGATGCTGCGCCTGGCCTCCGGCCGCTTCCTCGCCCAGTGCGAACGCAGCGCCCTGGTGGCGCGTGCCTTCGAGGCCTTCAGCGAACGCGAGGCCGGCTGGCTGGACGACTTCGCCCTGTTCATGGCCCTCAAGCGCCTGCACGGGGGGCGACCTTGGCACGAGTGGCCCGAGGAACTGCGCCGCCGTGATCCCGACGCTCTGGCCGGCGCCCGCGAGGGCCTGCGCCGCGAGACCGACGAGATCAAGGCGCTGCAGTTCTTCTTTGACCGCCAGTGGCAGAAACTGCACGCCCATGCCCGCGAACTCGGCATCGCCCTGATCGGCGACATCCCCATCTTCACCGCCCACGACAGCGCCGACGTCTGGGCGCGGCCCGACCTGTTCGAACTCGATGCCGACGGCCGGCCCACCGTCGTCGCCGGCGTGCCGCCCGACTACTTCAGTGCCACCGGCCAGCGCTGGGGCAACCCGCTGTACCGCTGGCCCGCGCATGCGGCGGAAGACTTCGCCTGGTGGCAGGCGCGCCTGCGCAAGACCCTGGAGCTGGTCGACAACGTCCGCATCGACCACTTCCGCGGCTTTGCCGCCTACTGGGAGATTCCCGCCGACGAACCCACTGCGGTCAACGGTCGCTGGGTCGAGGCCCCGGGCGACGCCCTGTTCGAGGCCCTCAAGCGCGGCCTCGGCGGCGAACTGCCGGTCATCGCCGAGGACCTTGGCATCATCACGCCCGACGTCACCGCCCTGCGCGAGCGCCACGGCTTCCCGGGCATGAAGGTCATGCAGTTTGCCTTCGGCGCCGACACCCTGGCTCAGGAATACATCCCGGAGAACTACCCCGAGGACTGCGTCGCCTACACCGGAACCCACGACAACGACACCGTGCTCGGCCTGTTCCGCAGCGGCGAGGGCGAGGCCACCACCCGCAGCGCCGAACAGGTCGAGGCCGAGCGCCGCACCATCCTCGCCTACACCGGCACCGATGGTTCGCAGCTCAACTGGGACTTCCTCGGCGCCGTCTGGCGCTCGCAGGCCCGGCTGGCCATTGCCCCGCTGCAGGACGTGCTCGATCTCGGCAGCGAGGCGCGCATGAACACCCCCGGCCAGATGGGCGAACACTTCTGGAGCTGGCGCTTCACCTGGGACCAGCTCACGCCCGAGCGCAGCGAACGCCTGCGCGCCCTGACGGTTGAGGCGGGGCGGTGAGCCTCACCCCTGCCGCGCGCGGAGGTCGAGCAGGCGTTTCATGACGTGCTGCAGGCTGCCGCTCCACTCGCGGGTGCCGAAGGCGTCGTGGACGTCGCTGTAGAGTGCGTACAGCTCGGCATAGACCGCCTGGTTTTCCGGGATCGGGTAAAACACGCGCTCGCGCACGGCGGTGACACGGGCCTGCAGTTCGCCCAGTTCACCGGCGCCGGCGGCGACCGCGCCAAAGACGGCGGCCCCGAGCGCACAGGTCTGCTCGCTCTGGCTGACCTTCATCGGCTTGCCAATGACGTCGGCATAGATCTGCATCAGGGTCGGGTTCTTGATCGACAGACCGCCGGTGTTGATGACCTCGTCGATCTTCACGCCGTAGTCCTCCACGCGGCGGATGATGGTCAGGGCGCCAAAGGCGGTGGCCTCGATGTAGGCGCGGTAGATCTCGTGCGCCTCGGTGTGCAGGGTCTGGCCGAGCAGCAGGCCGGTGAGGCGGGCATCGACCAGCACCGTGCGGTTGCCGTTGTTCCAGTCGAGCGCCAGCAGGCCGCTGGCCCCGGGCTTTTGCGCGCTCATGGCCTTTTCCATGGCGACAAATTTGTCCCCGACCGTGGAGCCGTAGCTGTCGGGCACCAGGTGGTTGACCAGCCACAGGAAGAGATCGCCCACCGCGCTCTGGCCGGCCTCAATGCCGAAGGAACCCGGCAGCACGCTGCCATCGACAATGCCGCAGACGCCGGGGATGTCGGCGAGCGGCGCGTCGTTGCGGGCGATCATGAGGTCGCAGGTGCTGGTGCCGAGGATCTTGACCAGCGTGCCCTCGCGGATGCCGGCACCGACCGCGCCCATGTGGGCATCAAAGGCACCGACGGCAAGGGCAATGCCTTCCGGCAGGCCCAGCTTTGCCGCCCACTCGGCGCAAAGGCTGCCGGCGCGGGTGTCGGCCGTGTAGGCCTCGTCGTAGAGACGGTCGCGCAGGTCGGCCAGGGCCGGATCGAGGCGGGCCAGGAACTCCTTGTCAGGCAAACCGCCCCACTCGCGGCCAAACAGCGCCTTGTGCCCGGCCGCGCAGACGCTGCGCTTGAGCGTGCGCGGATTCGTGTCGCCGGCCAGCACCGCCGGCAGCCAGTCGCAGTGCTCGACAAAGCTGTGGGCGGCGGCAAAGACCTGCGGGTTGCAGCGGCGCAGGCGCAGGATCTTGCTCCAGAACCACTCGCTCGAGTAAATGCCGCCGCATTTGGCGATCATCGTCGGCCGCATCTCCTGGGCCAGCGTCGTGATTTCGGCCGCCTCGGCATGGGCCGTGTGATCCTTCCACAACCAGACCATGGCATCGAGGTTACCCTGAAATTCGGGTAACAAGCCCAGCGGCGTGCCGTTCTGGTCGACCGGGATCGGCGTGCTGCCGGTGGTGTCGAGGCCGATGCCCACCACTTGGGAGGGATCAAAACCGGGATCCGCCTGACGGGCCTGATCCAGGGCTCCCTTCGTCACCGCGATCAATCCATCGAGGTAGTCCTGCGGGTTTTGCCTCGCCACGTGCGGATCCCTGGGATCCAGCAACACCCCCAGCTCCCCGGATGGATAGGGAAAGACCGTCGACCCAACTTCGCGTCCGTCCGAGAGATCTATCAGTAGGGAGCGGCACGAGTTTGTGCCGTAGTCGATGCCGAGGGCGTATTGCTTCATGGAAGCGCATGATAAAAAGCGGTGAAGGCGCAGGAAAATGGAAAATTCAAAAAGACATCCCGTGCCTTCGCCGTCGCTTCGCCCTCGACAAGCGGTGGAAACGCGTTTTGCTTCCCACAGGATGACTCTACCCGCCAAGGACACGGTGTTCCTGCGCAACTACCACGCCACCCCCCTGGAATGGCAGCGAGACCTGTTCTACTGCGTGGTTCGTGGCGGTCATCTGCAAGGCGGAACGAGCCATCGCATTGAACGGGACACCTATCCCGGACATGAATTCATCCTTTGTCTCAACGGCAGAGGATGGGTGCAGGTCGCAGGTCGTCGTCATGAAGCCGGCCCCGGTGACCTCATCTGGGTCAACTGCCACCACCCGCATCAGTACGGGTCTGTGCGCAGTGAACCTTGGGAGCTTTACTGGATACGGGTCGAGGGACGCCCCCTCGACCGCCTGGGGCAGTTGCTGGACGCACGGGCGCGCCCGGTGTTCAGCGAGTTTGGCATCGGGCGCGCCATCCCCGCCTTCGATCGCATTTTCAAGGGCCTTGAGGGCGGGCGCCCCTCTGACACCGCCGACGTCAACGCAGCCGTGGCCGATCTGGTGTCGACAGCCTTTGGGAGCCGGTTGGGCGATGCCTGCGAACTGCGGCCGGAACTCCCCCAACCCGTGCAGCGCGCGCTTGAGCGCATGCGCCTCTACTTTCATGAACCGATCCGAGTTGCGGAACTCGCTGATCTCGCCGGCATGAGCGAGTCACACTTCAGCCGCCAATTCAAAGCCAGCGTCGGCACCAGTCCCATCGACTGGCTGCGCCGCGAGCGCATCAACCAGGCCAAGCGCCGCCTTGCCGAATCGGATGACGCGGTCAAGGAGATCGCCCGCCAGGCCGGTTACACCGACCAGTTCTTCTTCAGCAAGGACTTCAAGCGCATGACCGGGCTGACGCCGAGCCAGTTCCGCGAGCAGGAAAGGCAATAAAGGCAAGCGTTTCAAGGCTTGTTCTCGATGGCATCGTCTTTCGTTTTTCTCGCCAGGGTGTGGGCAAAGGGACCGCCGGAGGCAAGGTTGTACTGGCGAATGGCAGTGATCCAGAAGGGGGCCAGCTCGTGGTCGGCGGCGGACCAGAGGCGGTAGTGCAGGTTGGTGACGGTGTCGGTGTCGTGAATCATCGCCTTGATCTCCTGCGGGCTCAGCGACTGCGGCCCCTGCTGGATGAGACGGCCGGCAATTTCGTCGAGGTAGCCGCGCGAGACGTCGATGTTGCGGCGGCGGCGCAGCAGGGAGACGTGCAGGCCGTTGATGTAGGGGTCGAGGAAGACCTGCATGAGGCCGTGGAAGCGCTCGAGCTCGGGCTGCAGGCGCAGGCGGCCCTTCACCTCGTCGAGGTTCTGCTCCATGGCCTGGAGCACGCCCGGGGGTTCGGCTTCCTCGGGCGTGAGGAAGAGGTGGAAGCGACGTCCGGTGCGCGTGCCGGACACGGCGACGGCGATGGGGATGGCGAGCAGGAGCGAGACGAGGATGGGGCTGATCCAGAGCAGGAAACTTAGCGAGACCCACCAGGCGACGACGCCCCAAACAAGGGCCAGTACGGAGACGGGCCAGAAGTTGAGCAGGATCTCCACCCAGTCGACGCCGCCATCGAGCTTGCGGCGCTGGGTGACCCAGCGCACGCCCTTGCCGAGGATGGTGTAGATGACGAAGCGACTGTGGAAGATCATCAGCACGGGGGCCAGCAGGGTAAAAACGACGGTGTCGAGCAGGCCGCTGAGGAAAGTCATGGCGCGCATGACCGGGGTCTTGAAGACGCGACCCGTGATGAGTTCGTCGAGCAGGATGGTGGCTTTGGGCAGGAAGATGAGGGCGGCGGTGAGGCCGAGCAGAATCTGCGCGGCGAGACCTGCCTGCGGACTTTCGCGCGGCAGCGGTGTGGCGGCGAGGAAGGTGGCGAAGACGAGGAAGGCCAGCCAGAGCAGCGAGCTGGCGTAGCTGAGGATGCCGTGCAGGAAGTTGATGCGGCTCATCGGGTGCCAGCCCTTGGCGAAGAGCAGCCAGAAGTGCTGCATGTTGCCCTGGCACCAGCGGCGGTCGCGCTTGAGCATGTCGACGAGGGTCGGCGGGCCCTCCTCGTAACTGCCGCGCGGGGTGTTGAGCAGGCGCACAGCGTAGCCGGCCTTGCGCATGAGGGCGGCTTCCACGAAGTCGTGGCTGAGAATGTGCCCGCCGAAGGGTTCCTTGCCCGGCAGCGGCGGCAGTGCGCAGTTCTTGATGAAGGGATCGAGACGGACGATGGCGTTGTGCCCCCAGAAGTTCGCCTCGCCGCACTGCCAGTAGTCGAGACCGGCCATGAAGGCGGGACCGTAGAGGGCCTGGGCGAACTGCATGACGCGGCCAAGCAGGGTCTCGGAGCCGATCTGCTTGGGGAAGGTCTGCAGGATGCCGATGCCCGGGTTCTTCTCCATGATGCGCACCATGGCGTTGAGCAGTCCGCCGGACATGAGGCTGTCGGCATCGAGCACGACCATGTAGCGGTAGCGCCGGCCCCAGCGGCGGCAGAAGTCGCTGACGTTGCCGCTCTTGCGGTTGATGGGTTTGCGCCGCTTGCGGTAGAAGATGCGGCCGAAGGCGTCGAGCTGGCGGCAGAGCTCAAGCCAGGCGCTCTCCTCCTCGATCCACTGGCTGGTCTGGTCGGAGTCGCTGAGGATGAAGAAGTCGTAATTGGCGGCCTGGCCGGTGGCCTCAAGCGAGAGATAGATCGAGCGCAGGCCCTCGAAGACGCGGGTGACGTCCTCGTTGTAGATGGGCATGACGATGGCCGTGCCGGCGGTGATGGGCTGTTCGTGCTCCTCGGGGGTGAGGCTGCGCCAGAGGTCGAGCGGGTCGGGACTGGGCCGGTTCATCAGCCAGACGCCGAAGAGCGCGGTCCAGAAACCGGTGTTGAGTTGGTAGTAGAGTGGCACGAAGGCCGCCAGCAGCGCCCATTCCGACCAACGCATGCCGTGCTCGGAGAGGTAAACATACATCAGCCAGACGCCGGCGATGGTGCCGAGACCGACGAAGGAAAAGAAGGTGGCCCGGCGTGTGCGGGCGACCCGGCGCGGCGGCAGTCCCTGGCTGGGAGTCAGGAGGGTGGTATGGGAGCCGGCGGCGCTCATCGCAGCAGCAGATAGAGGTAGCCGAGCACCGAGCCGGCAATGGTGATCAGCAGTGCGTAACGCAGCATTGGATGACGCCCCAGGGTGTCGAAGGTGTCCTCGGCAACATCTGATACGATGCCCAGGTCGATGTCGCGAGGGGTCATCTTGGAGACCTGCATGCCGGGTCCCGAGGTGCGAACGGCGGAACGCATGGCCTCGGCCATGTTTTCGGGCAGGTTTTCATCGTCGAGGAAAAAGTGCGGCCAGCGCGCCGGACCGCCGCTGAGGTAGAAGCCGAGGCGACCGGCGGCTTCAATCTGCGCCTCGCTGAGATTGAGGTCGCGGTAAATGGTGCCGAGCCAGTCGCGCAGCATGAGCCGGGCCTGCTCGATCGAGTGGGCGGTCGGCGTGCGTCCCGGCTCACGGGCATGGGCCTCGGCGGCGCGGCGCAGCGTCTCCAGGATCAGCTGGGTGCGGCGGATGCGGTTGTGCAGCTGGTAGGAGCGGAAGTAGTCGGCGAGGCGCGCGTAGGCCTCGTTCCACTCCTCCTCGGTGCCCGTGGCGGGCGCGAACTGGATGTTTACCGCCTCCATTGGTACTGCCAGCGTTCGGAGATGACTTCGGCGCCGTCATGCAGTTCGCAGGTCAGCTCGAGCTGCGGGGTGTCGGCGGGCACATCCAGTTGGAAGAAGGCGCGCCAGCCGCCGGTTTCCGGGTTGGCCATGACGCGGGCGTCGAGCAGCTTGGCCTTGTCGGCATTGACACGCACCTGCGGCAGCCAGTCCCCTGCCCGCGCCTTGGCCGGCTTGCCGGCGGTGAAGTCAAGCACGTAGAGGTGGTCGTCGGAATCCATGACGAAACCGCGGCGGGTGGAAAGCACCTTGCAGAGCTGGCCCGGTTCATGGCCGCCGTGCCAGAGCAGGCGGTACTCGAACTTGAGCGGCGTCGCGGGCGATTCCGGCAGCGTCTCGGGTTTCCACATGGCGACGATGTTGTCCCAGGTCTCCTCGCCGGTGGGTAGCTCGACCAGCACGACCGAGCCCTTGCCGAAGCCGCTGACCGGCTCGACCCAGACCGAGGGCCGCTGGTGGTAGCGCGCCTCGAGGTCCTGGAAATGGGTGAAGTCGCGGTCGCGCCCGGCGAGGCCGAAGCCCTTGAGCTGATCGGTCTGGAAGAAACTGAGACGGGTGTCGCGGCCGACGTCGAGGGGTCGCCAGATGGACGGACCGCCGCCGATCACGATCTGCAGACCGTCGGAATCGTGCACCTCGGGACGGAAGTCGTAGGGCTTGGGATGGCTGTTTTCACCATACCAGAACATGCTGGAGAAGGGCGCGATGCCGAGCATCTCCACCTTGCGGCGCAGGAAGAGCGTGCCGCGCACCTGCATCTCGGTCGTGCGACCGGGTTTGGCGGTGAACTCGTAGGCGCCGGTCAGGCTGGGGCCGTCAAGCAGGGCGAGTAGGCGGAAGCGGTCGTCACCCGGCTTCGGCTTGGCCAGCCAGAAGCGGGTAAAATCGGGGAACTCCTCGGGGGCGCCGCCGACCGTGTTGACGGCGATGCCGCGGGCGGAGATGCCGTAGCCAAGTTCGGTCGTCACCGCGCGGTAGTAGCTGGCTCCCATGAAGACCAGGAACTCGAAGCGACGGTCGAGAAAGCTGTCCGGGGCGAGCACGCGGAAGCCGGCATAACCGGAGGGATTGGCGACGCTCTCCGGAACGATGAGCGGGCCGTAATCAAAGACTCCGCGGTCAAAGGAAACGACCGAAGATTGCCCCGCGTCAAGTTGCTGAAACCGCACGGGCTTCTTGAACATCCAGCCGGGATGAAAAAATTCAACCCGAAAGGCGTCACCCGCCCCGCCAAAGAGGGCTCGTTCGGGACGGTAGCGGATTTGGCGATGGGCGTCGTAGTTGAGCTTTTCGAAGAACGGATCCAAGTCATGGGGCACCGGTTGATGAGGCCGGCGTGCCAAGGCGGCGGCAAGGACCTCGAGGCTGGCGTGGTCGGTGACATCTTGCGGCCGCGGCTCGGCGGCGGGGGCGAGGACGGCCAAGCAGGCCGCGAACAGAACCAGACGTCCTGCAGATGGGGGGGGGCTCATAGGAGCTGCAAGCAGCTAGCTTTTAGCATCGCACAAAGCGGAACAGCGTCAACTTCGGCAGAAAAAAACGACCCCGCAGTCACGCATTGGCGACATCAAACCCTGCCCCGCTTGCTAAACAGCCCATACCGGGGACTGAAAATGTAGGCCAGGAGGAAGAAACAGCCCAACACGACGATGATCGTGGCGCTGACGCTCCAGCCCAGCGGGTAGCTGATGAAGAAGGCAGCCACCGGTCCAATCGCGCCAATGATGCCTCCACCCCAGAACAAGGCCCGGGCATTGTCCGTGAAAAGATAGACAGTGGCGGCCGGCATGACCATCAGTCCAACGCTCAGAATGCAGCCCACCGCCTGCAGCGAGGAGATGAGAACGAGGATCGTGATGGCGAAGGTCAGGTAGTTGAGCAGGCGAACAGGTACTCCCAAACTGGCGGCGATGTTGGGTTCGAACAGGTAGATCAACAGCGGACGCTGGAGGGCGGCCAGCGCCAGCACCGCGAAGGCACTGATCGCGAAGGCGATCCACAGGTCGCTGTCGGCCATGCCGACGATGCTGCCGAACAGCCATTCATCGAGTTTTTGCCGCACATTGAGCTGGGTGAGAATCAGGTAGCCACCGGCAAAGGCCGTCGTGTAGAGGATTCCCATCGAGGTGTCCTGATCAAGTCGGGAGGTGCGCGACAGGAAAATCGATCCCAGGCCGACGATGAGGGCGGCAAAGACCGCACCGACCAGGACACTCCAAGCCACCAGTCCGAAGATGAGCACGGTCAGGGCGATGCCCGGCAGTAGGGCATGGGAAAGCGTGCCAATTTTCAGGGCCGAGCGACGCAACACGACAAAGGCGCTGACAAATCCGTTGGCGAAACCGATCATCAGGCAGGCAAGCAGCGCCCGCCGGGCGATGGGCTCGGCGAGAAAGTCGGACAGGCTGGGTAGCTCGGACGGCATCGGATCGTATGAATAGATAAAAAGCACGGTCGCGAAAGGGAAAACGCCAAACACCACGACCTGGCCGTCATCGGGGATCCGGGAGAGCATTCATCCGGGGTCGCCGAACATGCACCGGTTGACGCCTCAGGGGCGCGCTTTCGCTGGCGGACAGCACATTTCCGGCTTATAGGTTCAGCTCACACCCGGTGAGTGGCGGGACTTTTTTACCATGTGCGGCATTGTAGGCTACATCGGCAGGCGGCAGGCCAGCCCGATCCTTTTGGACGGGCTGCGCAGGCTGGAATATCGCGGTTATG
>JAUREI010000206.1 GCA_030827515.1 Prosthecobacter sp.
AGGTGTGCCAGACGTTCTCCCACTAGGCGCATTTCGTTCGTTTCCAGATGCCCTGGGGCTTTTTCCGCCGCCTGCTTCAGGCGTTCCCAGAGGTCGTCGACGCTGTCCCGCAGCTGATCCAATTCCGTCTGCGCGCGTGCGAGGGAACTCTCGGGGGTTTCCTTGCGCTGCTGGCGGGTGGATTTTTGCACGCCATCCATGGCCTTGCGCAGTTCGCGTGCCTTGTCCGAAACCGTGGCGGCCTGCTGGGCGAGTCGCCGTGTTTCCTCCGCCCACTGTCGCTGGACGGGATCCACGGTTTGTTCCTGCACGATGACACGCACGACCGGAGATTCCGCCTTCTGTCCCTTGAGGTCGGTGGCGACCAATTTGAGCAGGACGGTGTCCCCCGGAGCGACCTGCATGGGCGCGAGAGGCAGGACACGCTGCACTTCGCCTTCGCGACCGGAGGCGGCAATCGTTTCCAGATCCTTCCACGTGCCGCCGTTCACGGCATGGGCCACCGCCACGGTGGCAAGACCGACGTCGTCGCTGGCAAACCCCTGAAGGCGCACGGAGGCGTCGGCCAGGAGGGCCACCTGTTCCTGCGGCTCGAGGATTTGCGCGATCGGGGGCAGGTCCGGAAGGGTGGTGATACGCCAGGGGGCGGACTCCCCGTTGGTGAAGCCGCTCTCGACGGCGGTCAGGGCGATCTGCCAGGCCTCCTGTCCCGCCGCGAGATTCCACTCGGCCTGCAGTCGGCCGTCGGGGAGAATTTTGACGTCCAGCGGCGCCGGCCGATCCGCATGTTCCGGGTTGAGTTGAAGCTGACTGTGGCGCACGGACTGGTTGGCCTTCAGACTCAGTTGCACCGTGGACCCTTCCAGGGCCTCAAGATCCCCGTGTTCCTCGCGAATTTCGGCGGCTGGAAGTCCCGTGTAGGGAGGAGGTGTCACCGTTTTGACGAACTCGACCAGACGCGGTCTGGGTCTTGCAGAAAGCAGGTGCCAGGGGCTGATGGCGTCGCCTGCATGAAGGCGGTAGCGGACATCGGCTTGCCCAATGGCGAGAGCGCCTTCATGACGGCCGCCGCCAATGGAGCGCATTGGCTCCAAACGAGTGCGAGCGCCCTCGGGTTGGCTCTCCAGCGTGACGGCTCCAGTGAACAGGCCGCTGACTTCGGCAGCCACGATGACTTCCGAGTGGAAGGGGGCCAGTCCGTCCGAGGGGGAGGGTTCCACCAGGCGAATGATCGCGCTGGCAGGGCGGGGAAGGTTGGCGAACGGCACGGCCGCACGAACCAGAAAACCCGGGAGGTGCAGGCCCGGCACGAGGCTCAGTGCGGCGATCAGCGCGGCCAGAGCGGCAAAGCCGAACTGCCATACTCGCAGGAAGCGTGTCGGCAGTAGGGTGCGGACATCGAGATTCTCGACGGCGCTGGCAACATCCTCCTGGAGTCGGGCGCGCATTTCGGCGGATTCGCCCGCATGTCCGTCAGCCAGTTCGACCGCGGCCAGCAGGCGTTCATGGAGGCCTGGAGCCACCTCTTCAAACAGACGGGCGGCGCCGTGGTCACTTTTTGCGGCGTGCAGGTGGCTGAGGGCGGTGCGCCAGGCGGCAAAGGCGGCGGCGGCATAAGCGGCAAGTGTCGTCCACGGACGGACAATCTCGGGCAAAAAGCGGGCACGATCCAGCAGGGCCGCTGTCAGGGTGGCCGCCAGTGCGATGAGCGCGAAACAGAGCAGGGCGCGCCAGACGAGCAGCCGGCTTCGACGGGCGCGGAAGGCTTGCAAGGCTTGCCGGGTGGCGGGGCGGAGGCGGGTTTCCATGAAAGGGGCAGGGTGCACCGCAATAACGCCGTGACAATCGGCCTTGTGTCGGGGGCCTGCGAAAATCCCTTCCTCTCAGTCTTGCGAAAGAAAGGGATTGTGATGCCGCTCGCGCCCAATCGTTGTTGCCGGTCCATGCCCCGGGCGAATTCGGGTCCCGTCGGGAAGCACGAGGACTTTCTCGCGAATGCCGGTCATGAGCTGCTCCAGCGAGCCACCCGGGAAATCGGTGCGGCCGATGCCGTCCAGGAACAGGACGTCGCCCCCAAACAACTCTGAGGTCTCCGGTTGGTGAAAGCACAGGCTGTCGGGAGAGTGACCCGGAACATGCAGGAGATTCCAGGACAGGCCACCGACCTCCAGTTGACCGCGGCTGTCGAGGACCTCGTCGACCTGGTATTCGGGCACCAGTTCGTAACCGCCGCCGACAAGGTTCTCGAGCGTCAGGATCCTGGAGAAGGGGGACCAGGCCAGAATGCGGCAACCGTGTTCGGCTTTAACCCGGGCGGCGTCCTGCACGTGGTCAAAATGCTGGTGGGTGAGCAGCAGGGCTTCGATCCGTGCACCGCGTGCCAGCAGCCAGCGTGAAGCACCCTCGGGCGCGTCGACCAGCAGGCTGCCGCCGGGGGATTCAACCAGCCATGCGTTGGTTTGGGCGATGCCGCCCGTAAAGGTGTGAATGTTCAGCATTGGCGGCTTCCTGAGGGAATCCTGTGGACATTTCAAGCCGCAAAAGGCAAATTTGAAGCCGCAACCCACGTTTAGGTCGTACCAATTTCGTTGGCAATACCCCCCCATGACACGCGCAATCCCCCTCCTCATTGGAGCCGGTCTCGCCCTATCAGCGACCGTTTCCCCCACCGCCCGCGCGGAGACCAACTTCGGCCAGGTGGCGATGCACGTCGCCTACATGCTGCAAAACCAGCATTACTCGCGACAGGATTTTGATGACGAAATGTCCGTGCGCATGCTGCGCAACTACCTGAACACCCTCGACTTCCGGCGGGTGTTCTTCACCGCCAAGGACGTCGGGGAATTCGAGGCGAAGTTCAAGACGACGCTCGACGACCTCATCCTCATGCGTGACATCAGTCCCGCCTTCGAGGTCTATGACCTGTACAAGGCTCGGGTGAAGGAGCGCATCGAATTCATCCGGACGACCCTCAAGGATCACAGCTTCAAGTTTGACTCGGACCGCACTACGCTGATCAAGCGGGACAAGTCACCCTATCCGGCAGACACGGCCGAGCAGGACCGTCTCTGGCTCGATATCCTTGAGGAGAACCTGCTGCAGGAGAAACTCGTCGACCTTGCCAAGGCGGAAGAGAAAGCCAAGAAAGAGGAGAAGGCCAAGAAGGCCGAGGCCGAAAAGAGCAAGGCCGACACGGCCAATGGAACGGCAAACCCGCCATCGGCACAGACGGACGACAAGGTGGCCGAGGTCAAGCCCGCCGTCGAAAAGGAGGAGGAGCGGACCCCCGAGGAGCGCGTGCTCAAGGATTATGAACGCCTGCTGGAGTCCCTCGAGGAAAACGACCAGGAGGACGTGGTGGATCTCTTCCTCTCCAGCCTCTCGGCGGCCTACGACCCGCACACGGAATACATGAGCGTCAATGAGATGGACAACTTCAACATCCAGATGAAGCACAAGCTCGTCGGCATCGGCGCGCTGCTTGGCCTCGAGGATGATGTGGCGGTCATCCAGGGCATCGTGGTCGGCGGTCCGGCCGACAAGCAGGCGGAACTGAAGCTCAATGACAAAATCACCGGCGTCGCCCAGGGCGAGGCCGAGTTTGTCGAAACAAAGTTCATGAAGCTGCAGAAGATTGTCGACATGATCCGCGGCACCGAGGGCAGTGTGGTTCGGCTGCGCGTCAATCCCGCCGAGGATCCCGCGGCGACCAAAATCATCAGCATCGTGCGCGGGCCGGTTGAGTTGAAGGAAAAGCTCGCCAATGCGGAACTCATCCAGACGCCTTCCGAGCTTGGCAAGCCGCTCAAGGTCGGCTGGATCAACCTCTCCTCCTTCTATGCCGACATGGAGGATGGCACGGTCAGCACGACGGACGACGTGCAGAAACTGCTGGCCCGACTGATGAAGGAAAAGATCGATGGCCTCGTGCTCGACCTTCGCGGCAATGGGGGCGGTTCCCTCGAGGAAGCCATTCGCCTTACCGGGCTCTTTGTGCCGTCCGGTCCAGTGGTTCAGGCCAAGGATTGGCGCGGCACGATCACGTGGCGCGAATGCGAGAATCCCAAGGCCTTCTACGACGGCCCGATGATCGTGCTGACGGACAAGACCAGCGCCTCCGCCTCGGAAATTCTCGCCGCGGCCCTGCAGGATTACCGCCGCGCCCTGGTTGTCGGCGACAAGTCCACCTTCGGCAAGGGCACCGTGCAGACCATCCTGCCGGTGGATCGTTTCATGCCGTTCTTCGCCAAGAAGGACCGCGCCGGCAACCTGAAGGTTACCATCCAGAAATTCTACCGCATCGCCGGTGGATCGACTCAGCTGAAGGGGGTCGAACCCGATTTGGTCCTGCCCTCGATTCGCGATGTTCTCGACATCGGAGAATCGGCCACCGACAACCCGCTGCCCTACGACACGATTCCGGCCCGCAATTACAACCTCTTCTCGCCGCGACCCTTCCCGATCCAGGAATTGTCCTCCCGGCTGGAAGCCCGCCTGGATGCCAATCCCGAATTCAAGTACATCCGCGAGGAATCTGCGCGCCTGAAGGAACGCATCGACCGCAACATGGTCACCATCAACCTCGCCAAAAGGCAGCAGGAGGCGGATGAAAATGAGGCCCGTCGTGACAAGCAGGAGAAGGAGAGGTCCGAGCGCGCCAAGCAGGTGGCCGAGCGCCTGAAGGATGACAGCTTCAAGATCTATCATCTCACCCTCGACAATGTGGACGCACCGGAGCTGGTTCCCGAATCCGCCTTCACGCGCGAGCAAAGCACCGGCATGAAGATGGTTTCCAAGAACGATGGCGAAGATTCCGCCTCAGACGACTCCAAGTTCCCCTACGGACTCGAGCCCACCAAGCTGGAAGCCATTCACATTCTGCGTGATTTCCTGGAATTGAGCGGCAATCCGCCGACCACAGCGAAGACCGAGGACAAGGCCGCCAAGTGAGCGGGGTAACGCCTATCGTCCAGCACTGGCACCAGGATGCTGATGCGTGCTGCTGAGGATCGCCCCTGGGGGGGCAAGCGGTTTGTGGATGTTTCCCCGCGGTTTGCCCGCAACTTCCACATGACGCACCGCCTTTTTGGGTGCTTGTGAAAGGGTGATCGGCCATCTCTACTACCACATCCCGTTTTGTCACCGGGTGTGCCCTTACTGCAGCTTCTACAAGCACACGCCGGGTGCCACGCCCATGGCGGAGTTTGTCGAGGCCCTGCTGCTAGAGACCAGTCGGCAGGCGAAGCGCCACGACCTGAGGCCGAGGACCCTCTACTTCGGGGGTGGTACACCGACGGCGCTGAGTGAGGGGCACCTCGAACGTCTGCTGACAGGGCTTCACGAGCGGCTGGATTTGTCCGCGTTGGATGAGTTCAGTGTTGAGGCGAATCCGCGCACGGTCACGACGTCGAAGGCGGCGATGCTGCGTCGTCTGGGCGTGAGCCGGGTCAGCCTTGGCATTCAGGCCTGGGATGAGGCGACGCTTCAAACTCTGGGCCGGGACCA
>JAUREI010000228.1 GCA_030827515.1 Prosthecobacter sp.
GAGGTCGAGCTGGCTTTCGTGATCGGTCAAAAGGCCAGCTACGTCAGCGAGGACGAGGCCCTCAACCACGTCGCCGGCTACTGCGTGCACAACGATTACAGCGAGCGCGAATGGCAGCTCGAGCGCGGCGGCCAGTGGGTCAAGGGCAAGAGCTGCGACACCTTTGCGCCGCTCGGGCCCTTCCTGGCGACCCGTGACGAGGTCGCGGATCCGCAGAACCTCAAGCTTTGGCTCAAGCTCAACGGCAAGACGATCCAGAACAGCAGCACCGCGCAGATGATCTTCGGCGTGAAGACGCTGGTGAGCTACCTCAGCCAGTTCATGAGCCTGCTGCCCGGCGACATCATCACCACCGGCACGCCTCCCGGCGTCGGCCTCGGCTTCAAGCCCGAACCCGTTTTCATGAAACCCGGTGACGTCATTGAGCTGGGCGTCGAGGGTCTCGGCGTGCAGGGCCAGACCGCGGTGGCCTGGGGCGGGACGGTCTGAAGTGGAGAGTGGGGAGTCGAGAGTAGCGGCCAACTCGCGTTGGCTGCTACGGGGTCGCGGAGGTCCTTGACCGATGCTCCCCAGCGTGGGATAATCCCACCATGAAAGTCGCCACCATCGATGCCAAGCGGCGCATCGTCCTGCCGGGGGCCTTGCCCGGGGAGGCCTACGCCGTGGTGCGGGAAGCGGCGGGACACTACGAACTCACCCAGGTCATCCCGGCGTCGAAGCGGCCGAAGCCCAGTGCCGCCAAGCTGGAGGCCTTGATGAAGGCGGCGGCGCTGACGCCGAAAATGCGTTGGGAGGAACTCCGCCAGCAGACCCGCGAACCGTGATTCTGCTCGACACGAATGTCTGGATCGATGCCTTTGCGCCGGGCGCGCCCCATCATGCCTGGGCGGCCGAGATCGTCCGCCAGGGGGTGCTGGGGGAGGGGATTGCGATCAACCCGGTGATTCTCGCGGAACTGTGTGTCGGCGACTGCCAGCCCGACACGGTGTGGGAGCGTCTGGATCAGTTGGGGGTGACCCTGCTCGACCTGCCGGCGCGAACGAGCTGGCGTTGCGCCAAAGCCTATGGCGAATACCTGGAGAACCGTCGCCAAACCGACGCTCCCACGGCCCCGAAAACGCCGTTGCCGGATTTCTTCATTGGAGCCCATTCCTCGTTCCTCGATCTGCCCCTGGCCACGGCGGACGCCCAACGCTATCGGACGTACTTTCCGGAAGTCCGACTGTTGACGCCGCCGTGAGGGCGGGTCGCGCTTCGCGATTTCGGATCGCAGATTTCAGATGGGCGATCCCGCGTTGGGGCCAACGCGCCTAGGGCTGAGATAGGCGCATTCGCCAGCATGCGGGTCTGAGCGCGCAGGACGTGTTCTTTCCCCAACCCGCGTTGGGGCCAACGCGGGCTACGGGGCCGATCACTGGCCGAGCTGGTGGTCGGCGACCTTGAGGTCCTTGCGGTAGCCCTTGAAGCCGTAGGCGGTCGGGGTGTAGCCCTCGGGCAGGGCGAGGTCGGGCTGGGCCGGGGCCTCGAGGCCGAGGCCCCAGTAGAGGGCGTTGACGACGAGGCGGCGCAGGCCCTCGTTGGTGAGGTCGGTGGCGGCACCCATGGTCGTGCAGAAGATCTTGTTCTCGGTGCCGGCATCGTTTTTCACCACGCGCGTCCAGGCGATCGGCATCATCGGGTCGTTGATGCCCTGTTCGACCTTGTCCTTGGTGGCCTTGCGGGTGTCGAGCGGCGGCGAATCGGGCGTCATGCCGGCGAGCACCTGGCCGCGCAGCAGCACGGTGGCGTCGGCGGGCGGGGCGGCCTCATAGACATCGGTGGTGCCGAAGACGTCCTTCACCCCCTTGAGGATGGCGTGGCTGGCGTTGGCGGTTTCGATGACACCGCGGGTCGCCTCGTGCTTGTGATGGCCCCAGTGGCTGACCCAGGTCTCGCCGAGCACTTTTTTGCCCCAGCCGCCGTCCTTGTTCCAGTTCCAGGACGCGTAGGCGCTCTCGGCCGGGATGCCGGCGAAGGCATGGGTGCTGGTGCGCAGGGCGATGATCGGCACGCCGCGCTTCACGGCGGCATCGAACTTCGCCAGGGTCGCCTCGTCCCAGCGACGGAAGCGCAGCAGCATGACGATGGCATCGGCGCTGTCGAGCGCCTCCGGCGTGGTCAGGCTGTCGCCCTTGTCGGGGTTGATGGTGCCGTCGGCCTCGGCCGAGAAGCAGACCGTGCACTTGAAGCCCTGGCGCTGGAGGATGCGGCCAAGCGCCGGCAGGGCCTCCTCGCTGCGGTATTCTTCGTCACCGGCGAGCAGGACGATGTGTTTGCCGGCGCCCGGATTGGCGTCGACGGCGGCGGGCGGCGTGCAGGCGGCAAAGGGCAGGGCGGCGAGGAGGGGGAGGAGATGGCGGCGGTTCATGGTCGTGGTGATTGGCTGGAGGGTTGGGGAAGGGGTCAGCGGCAGGGAAGTCTCACTTCACGCTGAGCACGCCCCACATGATGAGGGCGTGGCCGGGGAAGGTGCAGACGAATTCGTATTCGCCGGGCTGGGCGGGGGCGCGCAGCTTGAGGGTTTCCTTCTGGCCAGGCTCCAGCAGCTTGGTGGCGGCGAGGATCTGCTTTTCGAAGGCGGCCGGCAGGTAGGCGCGGCCCTGCTTGTCGAGCTTGTCGGGCGTCATCGTCATGGCGGCGTTGCCGATGTCCATGTGTTTGCCGGGCGGCACGAGGACGAAGTTGTGCGGCATGACGTCGTCGTTCTCGAAGACCACCTCGAAGGGTTTGCCGGCCTTGACCTCGATGCGGGTGGTGTCGAAGCGCAGCTGCTCATGCACGGTGTGCACGATGAACACGTCGACGCTGACGCCGCGCAGGTCTTCGAGCGCCTTGGCGGCCTCGCCCTCGGGCAGCAGGGCGGCCATTTCCTTGGCGGCGGCGATGACTTCGACATAATCGAGCTTGGTGCGGTCGCCGGCGGGCACGGTTTTGGCGTGGGCGAGCACGGCTTCGACGACCGGCTTGGCCTGGGCCTTGTCCCAGGTCGGGCGCGGGAACTTCAGCAGGGCGCGCGCGGCGGCGCTGCGTTCCCTGCCTTCGACGAGGTGGCGGGCGGCAAGCTGGAAGTTGGCGGCGGCATGATCCGCGCCGGTCATCGGCAGCGCGGCAAGCACGGCGCGCAGGCTGCCACCGGAGATCTTGCCATCGGCGAGCAGGGCGGTCAGGTGCGGCTGGAACTTGGCGCGCAGGGCGGCCTCGCTGGCGGGAATGAGACCGATGCATTCCAGAAGACGGGTGCGTTCGCCGGCTTCAGCGGTGTCGGCCCAGAGGTTGTCGGGGGTCTTGTCGCCGACGATGTAGGCGGCGTAGCAGGCGCGCTTCACCGGCGGCTGTTTCGCCTGGCGGGCGAGTTCCTTGATGATGAGGCCGTGGCGGGCGATCATGCCCGGCGACTGTGCCAGCAGCAGTTTGCCGAGGTCATCGGCGCTGGCGTTGAGGCGGCCACCGGCGGCTTCGACACGCTTGAGCATGTCGACCAGCACGACGGGCGCATCGTTGCCGGTGATCTTGGCGAGCTCCTCGAGCGCCTGGGCGCGGACGTCGGCGGCGAGACGCGGGCGCGTCAGTTTTTCGATCAGCACCGGCTCCAGATCCGGCAGGCCCTTCAAATCGGCGTCGGTGGTCTTGGCGATGAACTCGGCGAGCGCGGCCGGATCCTTGGGCAGGACCTTGGTCTTGAGCACCGACTGCAGGCCCTTGCGGCATTCGCCGAAGACGTGGTTGATGTAGTCGTCGGCCGGGTGCTTGAGCGCGTCGTAGGCGATCTCCAGCGCCTTTTCCGCGTCGGCCGTGGGCTGGTAGAAGCTGAGGGCGCGCACGGCGTGCATGCGCACGCGCATGTCGGCGTCGTTGACCGCCGTCTTCAGCAGGTCGAGGGCGCCCGGCACGCGGTCGCGCCAGTAGCAGAGCACGCGGGTGGCGGCGGCGCGGGCGCGCGGTTCGCGCGAGGCGAGCACCTGCTTCAGCAGGTCGACATCGACGACATCGACCCACTGGTGGGTCCACAGCGCCTCGAGGCGGTGGTGTTCGAACTCGGGGTCGTTCTTGTCGAGCTTGGCGGCCCAGGCTTTGGCGGCGGCGGCGACCTTGGCCGGCTCGTGCTTGGCGAGTTCGATCTTGGCGCGCTGGCGGACGTTGTCCTCCCACTCCTTGAGCAGCTCGAGCAGATTCTCGACGCTCTCGCCGTGGATCTTCTTCGGCTGCAGCAGCGGCCGGCCCTCATAGGTCAGCTTGTAGATCCGGCCGTGCTGCTGGTCGCGGTTCGGGTCGCGCAGGTGGTGCTGCATGTGGCCGATGATGGCGTTCGACCAGTCGCAGAAATAGAGCCCGCCGTCGGGGCCGACGCTGACCGCGCTCGGGCGGAAGGTCGGGTACACGGCGGGGTCGGCCTTGACGAGTTCGAAC
>JAUREI010000165.1 GCA_030827515.1 Prosthecobacter sp.
CTCGGCCCGAACTACCAGTGGTTTCCGGTACCCGACAGTGATGCAGGTCGGGCCGGTGCCGGAGTGAGCGAACTGGGCGCCCTGTTTGGCGGCGTGGCCGGTAGCCTCAAGCGGCGCATGCAGAGCACGGCCGGCCTGGTGCGCAGGTTCGAGCTGGCCGACGAGCGGGTGTTCTACCGCGTGTACTCGGACGAGGCCACGGTGGGCTCCTGGCTCACTGCGATCAAGCCGCGCAGCCAGGCCTGGGCCCGCGAGGCCTTGTCCCTGCCGCCCTGGAACCGCGCTACCCACTTTCAGGAGGTCAGGGTGCCGCGTGGTACGCTCATGGAGCGCTCAAGGGCCCTTGGCGTCGCCGAATGGGGCCGCAGCCGTGGAGGCGCCGAGCAGTTCAAGTTACTGGAAACGATTCCGGAGGCAAGCTTCGGACCGGGGAGCCCACTGCCATGACTGAACCCAGCCTGGACGTGACATGCCACGGCAATCGGGTCGCAACCCGCCATGGTGACTTCGAGTTGGATTACCCGATTCGCGAGGCCTTTGAATGCGAGGGCAGGGTGGTTGTCCTCCTGGAGCCTGATGCGGTGCTGGCCGATCCCGCCTACACACGGCAGAGACGTCGAGGTGAGGGAGCCCTGCCCAATCTCTTGGCGTATTCGCCTGCAGGGGAACGCCTGTGGGCGGCAAGCTTTCCTGAGCCGGCGGACTACTACTACCGCGTGGTCTCCCATCAGCCCCTGGTGGCGCTGTCCTTCTCCTCCTGGCGCTGCTGGATAGACATCAGGGACGGCTCCATCGCCCATCAGGAATTTTTCAAGTGACTACTGCGCACTGACCGGCGGGGCCAGGGCCTTCTCGATCTCTTCCAGTCGCAGCCTCCGCAGGGCCTCGCCAACTTGTGGGCCCGATAGTTCGCCGCGTGCGGCCTCGTCCAGTCGCGCGGCGGCGGCGGCCTGCAGGACTTTGTTCAACAGCGCAGCCTGCGGGTAGGCGCGCTCTTCGAAGCCGGTGCGGCCACGATAGTCCGCCTCGCAGGCCACCATGGCCTCCCGGAACCGTTCGGGGCGACGGAAGGCGTCGGCAGACTCCAGGAGCTTCAACAGGGTGGTTGGTCGCAGCTCCGCTGCCTTGTGAATCAGGCCGTGCCAGCGGGCCACCACGACCGCCAGTTCGCGGCAGTCGTTCGGTACCCGCAGGCGTGCGCAAAGGTCCTCCAGCAGTCGTACGCTGCGCTCTTCGTGGCCCACATGACTGGGCCACTCTGCCGGCGGCGTCTGGCCCTTGCCGAGGTCATGGGTCAGGGCGGCGAAACGAACCCTCGTTATCGGGCTCAGGCGGGCCACGGCGCGCATGACCAGCAGCATATGGGCTCCGGTGTCGATCTCCGGATGCCAACGCGCCGGCTGCGGCACTCCCCACAGGGCATGCAACTCGGGAAAGACGCGCTGCAGGGCGCCGCAGTCACGCAGGACCGACAGGTAGACGTCCGGCCAGTCCTCGGCCAGGGCCTTGGCTGTTTCCTGCCAGACGCGCTCCGCCACCAGGTGATCGGCCTCGCCGGTTTCAACCATCTCCCGACAGAGCATCATGGTATCCGGTTCGACGCTGAAGCCCACCGGGGCGAAACGCGCCGCAAAGCGCGCGAGGCGCAGGATGCGCACGGGATCCTCGACGAATGCCGGGGACACGTGGCGCAGCAGGCGGCGTTCCAGGTCGGCACAGCCACCGTGGGGATCAATCAGGCCGCCTCGGCCATCGCGGGCCATGGCGTTGATGGTCAGATCGCGCCTGGCCAGGTCTTCCTCCAGACTGACCTCGGGTGCGAAATGAACCTCGAAGCCGCGGTAGCCGGGCCCCGTCTTGCGCTCAGTGCGCGCGAGGGCATATTCCTCGCCGGTGTCCGGGTGCAGGAACACCGGAAAATCCCGCCCCACCGGGCGGAAGCCGGCCGCTTCCATGGACTGCGGCGTCTCGCCCACGACTACCCAGTCGCGTTCCTTGACGGGCAGCCCCAGCAGGTCGTCACGGACCGCGCCACCGACGAGATAGACTTCCATGCGCGAATGTTACCGGAACAGGTCAAGCAAGCCCGTCATCGCTGCTGGCTGGGCATTTTCATGGCGCTCTGGCTGCCAGTCTGCCTGGGGGGTTGCTACCTGACGGGCGTCTCCGCGGGCCACTTGGCCCTCATGGCGGACCGTCGACCGATCGACGCCATCGTCGCCGATGCCGACACCGAAGCCGGGCTCAGGGAGCGGCTGCAATACGTCAGAGAAGCGAGGAGTTTTGCCAGCTACGGACTGGCGTTGCCCGACAACGGCAGCTTTACGACTTACGTAGCGCTCGACCGGCCTTACGTAGCCTGGAATGTGTTCGCCGCTCCGGAGTTTTCCACTGAACCCCGTGAATGGTGCTTCGTGGTGGCAGGCTGCGTGAGTTATCGCGGCTATTTTTCAGAGCGGCAGGCAGTCGAGTACGCCCGTCAGCTCGCCGCTCGCGGCTGGGATGTCCACGTATCGCCGGTTGCCGCCTATTCAACCCTGGGCCATTTCGACGATCCAGTGCTCTCCAGCGTGCTCGGTTACGGCGATGTGGAACTGGCCGGGCTGATTTTCCACGAGTTGGCCCACCAAGTGGTTTACGTGTCCGGCGACAGTGCTTTCAATGAGGCCTTTGCCACTGCTGTGGAGATCGAGGGCGTCAAGCGCTGGCTGGATGGGCTGGGCCGTTTCGAGGATCTGGTCGACTTCCTGGAAGGCCGGCGTCGATTGCTTGCAGTGGCAGGCCTGATGCGGGAAACCCGCCAGCGCCTGGCGTCGATTTACGACGCCGCCGGCTCGACCGCTGCCTTGCGCGAGGCCAAGGCTGGTGAGTTTGCCCGCATGCAGACCGCTTACCAAATCATGAGCCAGTCATGGGATCGTGGTCCGACCTTTCGCGGCCTGGTCATGGGGCAGTTCAACAACGCAAGGCTTGCGGCTGCGGCGACGTACCACGAGTGCCTGCCGGGTTTCCAGCGCCTCCTGGGAGAATTCGACGGCTACCTGCAGGGCTTCTACCGCGCCGTGCGCCGCCTCGGCCGACTGACGGCCGAGGAGCGCAGGCGGGTGGTCTGCATTAATTGATCGGCAGGATGATGCCCTGCTGACCGCGGCGCAGCCGCAACAGGAAGCGCTGGTTGCCGGCAATGGCCTCCTTGAAGGCAGCCACGGTCGCTACTCGTGTCCGGTCCACGCCGAGGATGACGTCGTTGGCCCGCAGGCCGGCGCCTGCAGCGGGGCTGTTCGGCTCCACGGCCCTGACCAGCACGCCGCCGCCTTCCGCGTCCGCGAGGTCGGCACCGGCCAGCGCAGGATGAAGTTCACTCGCCTCGGCGCTGGCCGCGCTTTGCTCGGCGATGGTGGCGCTGACCTTGCGCTGCTTGCCATCGCGAATCAGCGTCACCTCGATGTCCTCTCCGACGCGCGCCATGCCGATCAGGTTGCGCAACTCGGCGGCGCCCTTGACCGGCTCGCCGTTGACGGCGGTAATCACGTCGCCGGCCTCGATGCCGGCCAGATCGGCGGCCGAGCCCTCCAGCACCTGGGACACCAGTGCGCCGGCAACGTCATCATCGAGGCCCAATGAGTCGCGGTAATCGCCAGTCAGGCTCAGGATGTTGACTCCGAGGACGCCGCGTCTCACTTCACCGAACTCGATGAGCTGGTCCATGATGCTGCGGACCATGTTCGAGGGGATGGCAAAACCGATGCCCATGTTGCCTCCGGAGCGGGACAGGATGGCGGTGTTGATGCCTACCAGCTGGCCACGCAGGTTCACCAGCGCGCCGCCGGAGTTTCCCGGATTGATGGCCGCATCCGTCTGGATGAAGTTCTCGTAGCCCTCCGGATTGATGCCCGAGCGGCCCAGTGCGCTGACGATTCCGGAGGTGACGGTATGTTGCAGGCCGAAGGGGTTGCCGACCGCTACCACGTAATCGCCCACCCGGACCGCCGAGGAGTCCGCGAGGCTGATGTCATTGGGCAACTTGCCCTCGAGCACCTTGATCACCGCCACGTCTGAGCCTTTGTCGGCGCCGACCACCTCGGCCTTGAGTTCGCGGTCGTCCACCAGCGTGACCGTGATGTCCTTGGCGTTGTCCACTACGTGCGCGTTGGTGACGATGTAGCCAGCCTTGGCGTCCACGATTACGCCAGAGCCGGCGCTGCGGAACTCACGCTCGCGCGGCGCGCGCTGCTGTGGCCCGCCAAAAAACCGACGGAAGAACGGGTCATCGAAAAAGGGATTCTGGGGCGCCTCGACCGTCCCGCTGACGGCGATGTTGACCACGGCGGGCGAGACCCGCTCGATGACCGGGGCGAGGCTGGGCATGGGCTGGCCAGCATCCTGGGCCGGCAGGGTGGTGCCGGCACCCGCCGCGGGGACCACCAGCAACAATGTGTAAAGCAGAGCATGAGCGCGCTTCATTAAAAATTTCCTCGGTACTTTGTGCCGACGAACCGTTTCCGCCGGCCTTCCAGACGATCGCGCCACCGACCCGTGGATCGGTGGCGCGCCGTCCAGTACGGGCTGTGACCGGCCCGTCTCGCGCGGAGTTCCGTGCCTAGGCGGCCTCGACCTCAATGCGCCGGGGCAGGACCTGGGCCTGCTTGGGGATCAGGACCTCCAGCACTCCATGCGTGTAGCGGGCCTTCACGGCGTTGGAGTCAGCGGTATCCGGCAGGGCGAAACGCCTGAAAAAGTCGCCGCTCAGGCGCTCCACGCGGCGATAGCCCGCGCGCTCGTCGCGGCCGGGCAGTTCCCTGCGGCCGCGCAGGGTCAGCACTCCGTTGTCCAGCGTGACCTCGATCTGTGCGGGATCGACGCCCGGCAGGTCGGCATGCAGCACGAACTGCCGTTCTTCCTCACGGATGTCGATGGCGGGGGCCCAGTTGGCCACCGGGCTGACCTCATCCTCGCTCGCTGCAGTACGGCCTGCGAGACGGTCGAGGTCGCGATGCAACTGGTTGAAGAGACGATAGGGCTCAAAGATGGAAACGTTCATGCAAGTACCTCCAAACAAGGCAAAAAGCCGTGTGATGCGCTTGAGATGAGGGAGGCGGGGCGGGCTTTCAAGAGGCCGGGATTGCGCCGGTACGGCCCCCGCCGTTGCCGAAACGAGACACTAGATGTTGTGTCCTGTACAAATTGGGGCTTGACATAAACGACGTCTGGGGTTCTCATGAAACAATCTAAGAATCAATCTCTAACTGTTTGATTAAGAAGTACTAAAGTAAGGCGCGCGCAGGGGCTTAAACACCTTGACAGAGCAACGAAAGCGGCAATACTTTGACTACCCTGACACAACATCTTGTGGTGACCTCAAGCACCGGGGGTGGCGTGGAAGATGAGCAGGGAACAGGGGAGAGGAACCCACGAAAAGAGTAGTTTCTGGCCCGAGGGCCGGACGCGGTGGGCCTTTCCCTGACGGCTGGTAATTTCGATCCTCCAGGGGAGCAACGAACAACAATGAGCACAGCGGTGAAGATTGAGCCGAAGAGCGTAGACCAGATCGCCTTCCAGGAAGCTTCGCAGGATATTTGGGAAAAGAAGTACAGGCTCACCGCGAAGGACGGCTCGCCGGTCGACGCGACCATGGACTGCACCTGGCGGCGGGTGGCCAAGGCCCTCGCTGATGTTGAAAAGCCTGAACTGCGCGACGAGTGGAATCAGCGTTTCCTGTGGGCGCTGCGCAAGGGCGCCATCCCCGCGGGGCGCATCATGTCGAATGCGGGTGCACTCGAGCACAAGCCGGCGACCTCGACCATCAACTGCACCGTGTCCGGCACCATCGAAGATTCGATGAACGACATCCTCGGCAAGGTGCACGAAGCAGGTCTGACGCTGAAAGCGGGCTGCGGCATCGGCTACGAGTTCTCCACCCTGCGCCCCAAGGGCGCGTACGTGTCTGGCGCCGGCGCCTACACTTCGGGCCCGATGTCGTTCATGGACATCTACGACAAGATGTGTTTCACGGTGTCGTCTGCAGGGGGAAGGCGCGGGGCCCAGATGGGCACCTTCGACATCGGCCATCCCGACGTCATGGATTTCATCCGGGCCAAGCGCGAGAACGGTCGCCTGCGCCAGTTCAATCTCTCGCTGCTGATCACCGATGAGTTCATGCAGGCGGTGCGCGAAGATGCGGACTGGAAACTGGCGTTCCCGATGTCCGAGGCTGAATACGATCCGTCGACCCACGACCTCACCAATGCAGAGGAAATCGTCTGGCGCGAGTGGCCATTGCGTGAGCGCTACGTGACCAGCGAGTCAGGGCTGGTGGCCTGCAAGGTGTACAAGGTACTTCCTGCCCGGCGCCTGTGGGACATGATCATGTCCTCCACCTACGATTTTGCGGAGCCGGGCTTCGTGCTGGTCGATCGCGTCAACGAGATGAACAACAACTGGTGGTGCGAAAACATCCGCGCCACCAATCCCTGCGGCGAACAACCGCTGCCGCCTTACGGCTCCTGCCTGCTCGGGTCGATCAACCTCACCCGCTTCGTCCGTCAGCCTTTCAGCGACGCGGCAAATTTCGACTGGGAGGAATTCCGCGAGGTGGTTCGGGTGTTCACCCGCATGCTGGACAATGTTGTGGAGATCAACGGCTTGCCGCTGGGCCGGCAGCGAGAAGAGATCCTCCGCAAGCGTCGCCACGGCATGGGTTTCCTGGGCCTGGGATCCACCATCACCATGCTCGGTATGAAATATGGGTCGAAGGATTCGGTCGCTTTCACCGAGAACGTGTCGCGGGAACTGGCTATTGCCGGCTGGGAAGCGGGACTCGATCTGTCGCGCGAGAAGGGCCCCGCGCCGATCATGACCGAAAAGTTCGCAGTTACGGCCGAGATGCTGCGCAAGCGGCCGGAGATGGTCGAGGACGGCTGGAAGGTCGGCGACCGTATCCCGGGGCGCATCCTGCACGCCCGCTACAGTCGCTACATGCAGAGGCTGGCCGAGGTGGCTCCCGCACTGGTCAAGGAACTCGAGTCGGTGGGCGGGCGCTTCACCCATCACAGCTCGATCGCCCCCACCGGCACCATCTCGCTGTCGTTGGCCAACAACGCCAGCAACGGGATCGAGCCGTCCTTTGCCCACTACTACTTCCGCAACGTGATCCGCGAGGGCAAGAAGTCCAAGGAAAAGGTGGACGTGTTCTCCTTCGAACTGCTCGCCTACCGGGAACTGGTCAATCCCCGTGCGGTACCGAATGGCACCACCGACGCGGAGCGCCTGCCGGATTACTTCGTGACTGCCGACGACATCAGCCCGAACCAGCACGTCGACATCCAGGCAGCGGCCCAGAAGTGGGTGGATTCCTCCATCTCCAAGACGGCCAATGTCCCCACCGACTTCCCCTATGAGGGCTTCAAGGACATCTATCGCTACGCCCATGAGCAGGGACTCAAGGGCTGCACCACCTTCCGCTTCAACCCGGAGGCCTTCCAGGGCGTGCTGGTGAAGGAAGAAGACCTCAAGAACACCACCTACGTCTTCACCCTCGAGGATGGCAGCGAGGTCGAGGTCAGGGGTGACGAAGAGATCGAATACGACGGCGAGGTGCATACCGCAGCCAACCTGTTTGACGCGCTCAAGGAAGGCTATTACGGCAAGTTCTGAGCGCCGGCACATCCAAGGACATCGAGCATGAGCAAGGTCAACATCGGCAAGAAGATCGTCAAGTACCAGGTCCGCAAGAAGGACGAGGTCGCTGCGCAGGACAAGGGGCCCGTCCGAGCCGAGGCCAAGGCCCGCAAGGACGGCAAGGTCGTGTGGATGCACGAGAAGCTCGAGCGTCCCGACGTCCTGATCGGGTCTACCTACAAGATCAAGACGCCGGTTTCCGATCACGCGATGTACGTGACCATCAACGACATCATGCTGAACGAGGGCACCGAGCACGAACACCGGCGGCCCTTCGAGATCTTCATCAATACCAAGAACCTTGACCACTTCCAGTGGATCGTTGCGCTGACCCGGATCATTTCGGCGGTATTCCGCAAGGGGGGCGACGTGGCCTTCCTCACCGAGGAGCTGAAGGCCGTGTTCGATCCCCGC
>JAUREI010000168.1 GCA_030827515.1 Prosthecobacter sp.
GCCGGCCCAAACGTGAACTGAGCTGCGAGTGCGAACGCGCCGGCGACAGCAGCATCGGGCAGATCTTCCAATTCATCAGCGGTCCGGTTGTCGCCGGTGCGCTTGCCGCCCCAAACGGGTTGCCGGCCCGTTTGGCAGCCGGGCAGGAGGTGGAGACCGCGGTGGACGAACTGTTCTGGTCGCTGCTGACACGCGCGCCCTCGATGGACGAGGCGCGTGTCATGGCCGCACTGCTTGCCTCGGCCAAGGACCGTCGCGCCGCGCTCGAGGACATCGCCTGGTCGCTGCTCAACGCCAAGGAATTCGTGCTCAGGCACTGAATTCGGCGAGAGCCGTGGCGATGAAATCGGACTGGGCTTGGACGCGCGGGTCCAGGCCAAATTCGGAGGGGGATTCAAAGGTCAGGGTCAGTGGACAACCCAGCTGGTGCAGAACCACCGCCTCCGGCAGGCCGGGCAGATGGGTTGGCATGCGCCGCCGGCGGATGATGCCATCCCGGGCCTGTGAATGGTCGATGCGCCGGCGCGGATCAATGCCGACATGGCGGGCGGCCGCGGCAAGAGGCGCGGAGGCCATCCGGCCCCGGTGCCCGCCGAGCTCATAGACGTAGGCACCCTGGCCATCGTAATCCTCGTGGAGACAAAGCGCCAGGCGCCACACCCGGGACCCGGCAACGCGCCGCCAGGGGCCGCACACGGCGTCATCCTCCAGGTGAAACCGGCGGTTGAGGTCGAGGCCGCGTCCGTCGGCACGGGTGTTCAGGGACAGGCCATGCGGGTTCAGGCAGGGGATAATCACGGCAGCCCGCTCGCGCAGCCAGTCCGTGTGGGCCTGTGCCCAGGCCAGCAGGCCCCAGGCGGCTGCCGGCTCGTCGCCATGCACGCCGGCCGAGAGGTAGCAAGCCGGACCGGAGCCCCGGCTCTCATACCAGACCACCTCAAAGCCGTCCGTTCGCGCCAGGAGATGCCGGCGCAGGCCTGCAGCGCGTGCCACGGTGTTCCATCCGGCGCTGAGCGCACGCACGTCGTGGACGCGGTGGTGCGGGAGCAGGCTCATGGCTGGGCGGCTTTCCAGGCGGGCCAGCCCCCCTTCAGGATGAAGCATTGCTCGAGCGGCACAATCTGCAGCAGGCGCTCGCGCACGCGCCGGGCCGCCTCGCAGCGCTCACCGCTGCAGTAGAGGATCACTGGCACCTCGGCGGTCTGCAGCAGGTCGAACAACTCGACGAGCTGGCTGTCAAACTGTTGCTCGTTGAGCGGGCGCGCACCGGGAATGTGTTCCTGGCGAAATTGCTCCTCCGGACGGGCATCAAGCCAGATGACACGGTTTTGCCATTCGCCCTTGACCCGCTCGAGCGTGGCTTCGTCCTCCCGGGGGGCAGCCTTCTGAAGATAAAGCGCCGGCGCGCGCGGGTGCAGCAGGTGGGTCGCCGCGGCGGCGAGCAAGCTGCAGCCGCCAAGGATCAGGGCTTGAAACAGGGCGCGGAACATGACGGCGAAGGGTTCAGGGCTGGCCCTCGGGCTTGCGATAGACCGAGAAAAAAGCGAGCTGGCGGCGGTATTTCGGGATGCGGCTGTCGGTTTCGATGCGCAGGGCGCCGAGCATGACCTCAGTCGTCGATTTCGGTCGCACCCGGACTTCATACTCCCGGCCGGGCTGGATCTCGTGCCAGCTGAACTCGACGTTTTCGCGCGTCGAGGTGATGTCGGTGATGCGGATGGGATCGTCACCCGTGACGGTGACACGCGTGGTTTGTTCCCGGGCCTCGTCACCGACCCACCACTGCAGGGTCTTTGGCTCAATGCGCAGGATCTCCGGAACGGTGAGCCGGAAGGGGACGATCCACTCCGGCTGATCCGGGTCGTCGGTCTGCACATTCAGGGTTTTTTCATGCACGCCGACGAAGCTCGACACTTTGAACTCGGCCCGCCCGACACCCTTCTCGCCGGGTTGATACACCGCCTTGTCGAGATCCGCGCTGAGGCAGGAACAGGAACTGTCCAGACCGAGTACGCGCACGGGTTTGGCACCCTTGTTGGTGAACTCAAAGGCGACTTGGATGGTCTCGTCCTCCGGTTGCGGGCGAACCTCGACGACAGGGACGCCGAGCGAGAGCTCCGCGGCGGCCGGTGGGGCGGCCGCGAGGAAAAAGAGCAGGGGCAGGACACGCGCTCGGTGCATGCGGCAAGGAAGCCGCAGCCCGTGCCGGCGTCAACGCCGCTTCTTCTTGCGGCCGTGGAGGATGGCGCGCGCCTTGTCCTCCTCGTCGAGCACGGTGGTGTACTTGTAGCTGAAGCCCTCGAGCTTGCGGCGCTCGATCTTCTGGCTGATCAGCCGCTCGATGGAGGCGACGTAGGGCAGTTCCTCGGCACTGAACAGGGTGAAGGCGTCGCCCTCCTTCTGGGCGCGGCCTGTGCGGCCGATGCGGTGCACATAGTCCTCCGAATTCTCCGGGACCATGTAGTTGATCACGTGGGTGACGCCGCTGATGTCGAGACCTCGGGCCGCCAGGTCGGTGGCGACAATCACCTCGAACTCACCGTCACGAAAGCCCTTGAGGGCTTTTTCGCGCTCGCTTTGCCGGATGTCGGAATGCATGACGGCCACCTTGTACTCGCCCGACTGCTTGAGGGCGCCGTAGAGCTGGTCAGCCTGCATCTTCGTGCGGGTGAAGATCATGACGCTGTCAAAATGCGTCTTTTGGAGGATGGCCAGCAGGAGTTCCTCGCGCTGATCGCTTGCCACCGGGTACATGAAGTGGCTGACCGTTTCGGCGGGTGAGAAGCGGATGCCGATTTCGATGCTGACCGGATCCTGCAGGGCGAAGTCCGCCAGGGTCTTGATCTGCGGCGGCATCGTGGCGGAAAAGAACAGCGTCTGACGTCCCTTCGGCGTGCGCTCGACAATGCGGCGGACATCCGGAAGGAAGCCCATGTCAAGCATGCGGTCCACCTCGTCGAGGATGAGCACCTCAATGCCGTCGAGCTTGGCGGTGCCGTCCTGCATGAAATCGAGCAGTCGACCCGGCGTGGCGACAACGACATCGACGCCCTCCTGAAGGCCGCGGCGCTGTTTGTCGTAGCCAACGCCGCCATGAACCAGCAGGACGCGCAGGCCCGTGTGTTTGCCGTATTTCTCGAATTGTTCCACCACCTGGGCGGCCAGTTCGCGCGTCGGCTCCAGGACGAGGCAGCGGAAGCCGCCGGGTGCGCCAAGACGGCTCAGGGTCGGCAGGGCAAAGGCGGCGGTCTTGCCGGTGCCGGTCTGCGAGGCGCCGACGACATCACGTCCTTCAAGCACGACCGGAATGGCGCGCTCCTGAATGTTGGTCGGCTTGGTGTAGCCGGTTTCGAGGATCCCGGCGAGAACGGCCGGTGCCAGGCCGAGCGATTCAAAAGCCTCGGGGTAGGGGCCCTCGGGCACCGGCGGGGCTGGCGGCGGGGGCACCGCTTCATAATTCCTGATCGGTGCCTTGGGCTCTTCACTGGCACCGCGCTCGCGGCCGCGACCCCGTCCACCGCGCTCGGGCCTGTCGCCTTCGCGGCGGGGAGGACGGGCGGGACGTTCGCCGCGAGCCTCGTCAGAGGCGGGCTTGGGCCCGCGGGGACGGCGTTCCGTTCCGGTCTGGGTCGTGCGCGGATGCGGGTGCATCTTGGCGGCGTGATGGACCTCGGCCTTGTCCCGTGAAGGTGCCTTGTCCGACTTCTTGGCGCCGCCGAGTCCGATGACTTTTTTCAGGCCAGCCTTCAGGTGGCCCAGCAGGGACTTCTTTTTTTGGGGCTCAGGGGATTGCGAGGAACTCACGGGCTTGCGTTGCGGGTTGGGGTGGCGGTCAAGTCATCGCCGTTGGCGGGGGCAAATGCAAAGCCGTTGTTGGTTTCCTTGTCAACGGGCCTGTCTTCAGGCGCGCGCGGTTTGGTGGAGCATAGCGGATTCGAACCGCTGACCTTCTCAATGCCATTGAGACGCTCTACCAACTGAGCTAATGCCCCGGAAAATAAAACCGGCTCCCCTGTTTTGGGGAGCCGGAGATTAGCGTCGTCGCCTGATTTGACAAGCGATTTTCTGACAAACTTTTTCAGCGCGCAGGAGCCGGTGCGGCGGCGCCTTCAGAAGCGGACTTCTTCAGCGTGTCATAGATTTTTTTGGCCTCGGCGATCTGGTCGGCCTTCATCTTCGACTTGAGTTCATCGCGGTAGTTGACAGCGAGTTCGGCCTTGTTGGAAGCGTCGACGGACATGTCGGCCCAGGCAAGGGCGCGCGACAGATCAGGCTGGTTCTTGGCGGTGTTGAGGCCGCGCTCGGCGAGGCTGGCAAGGCGCAGCATGGCGAGCGGCACACCCTGGGCGGCGGCGTTGCTGTACTGCTGGGCAGCGGCGTCGGGCTGCGGGCCACCCCCGCCGATGCCGGCTTCATACATCTGGCCAAGGGCCAGTTGTGCCGCAGCGTTGCCACGATCGGCGGCCATCTGGTACCAGGCCTTCGCGGCCACCACGTCCTGGGCGACACCGTTGCCGTTCTGATAGAGGCCGGCGAGACGGAACTGGGCGGGGGCCAGGCCATTGTTGGCGGCGCGCAGGAAGAAGGTGTAGGCCTTGGCCGGATCCTTGTCGACAACCGTGCCGGTTTCGTAGTAGACGCCGACGTTGAAGAAGGCTTCCGGCAGGTTGTTCTGGGCCGCCAGACGGTAGAGGTCGAGGGCGCTCTTGTCGTTCTTCTGGATGATGGTCTCGGCCTTGTCGCCCTCACCCTGGGTCAGTCCGGCTTCGAAGTAGTTGCCGAGGCGGAACAGGGCCTGGGCGTCATTGCCGTTGGCGGCCTTGGTGTAGTACTCAACCGCCTTCTTGAGGTCGCGCTGGGTGCCGCCCATGCCATTCTCGTAAATGGCGCCGAGCAGGCGGTTGGCAGCGGCGAAGCCCTTGGCGGCGGCGTCTTCAAACATCTTCATCGCCTTTTCCGGGTTCTTCTTGACGAGCTGCGAGCTGCCCTCGGGATCGCCGTCGAACAGACGGGCGGCGTAGGTCGACATGGCGACGGCGTTCTCCTGCTCGCTGGCCTTGATGAGGTAGTCGAGCGACTTCTTGTCGTCCTTCGGCAGGCCGGCCGCGCCGACGGCATAGAGCTGGCTCAGGTTCAGCGAGGCTTCGCCATCACCGGCGGTGCTGCCTTTTTCCAGCAGGGCACGAGCCTTGTCGACGCTCGGTTCAATGCCACCAACGCCACCGATATGAAGCTGCGCAAGCAGGCGGCGGGCCACTTTGTTGTCGGCCGCTTCGGCCTCCGTGATGAGTTTGACGGCTTCCTTGACGTTTTCCTCGTTCTGCTGGCCGGCCTGGAGCAGGACCTGGGCGAGTTCGGCCTTGGCGAGCACCTGACCCTGGGCGGCTGCCTTGCGGTAGAGATCAACGACCTCGTTGAGGTTGCTGTTGCTGAGCACGCCCCAGTGGGCAAGAGCGTACTGGGCATCCTTGTCGCCTTTCTGCGCCAGTTCATTGACCTTGGCGAGGGCTTCATTGAAGGAGGCGTTGACGTCTGGCCCCTTGCCCGGGTCTTCAGCGGCCGACTTCTGGGCGGCGGCGAGGGTTTCAAGGGTGGTCAGCATGTCTTTGCTGAGGCCTGGCATTTCGTCGGTGTTGAGACCGGCGACGGCCACCATGACGGCCAGTTTGGCTTTGAGGGCGGTGAGGAACATAAGAGGTTGGAGATAAAGGGGGTGGTTTTGACCCGCCAAGACGGGAAGCGCTCATTTTTTCAGGTTTTGGGCTAACAAAGCAAGACATTAGCACGAGTTTGTGAAAAAAAGCCCCGGTATCCGACGCCGCCATGAGGAGCGTGCCGGAGGTTCTCAATCCAGGCTGGCGGGAGCCGTGCCGGCGTCCATATTCAGAGGGTCCCGATTCAGAGGGCAATCAGGGTGACGCGCCGCGCCTGGCACTCCGCGCGCAACTCCTCGACGCCGAGCAGGAGGGTCTTGCCAGCCTCGACGGCGATCAGGTCCACTCCGGCTTCGGCGGCGACACGGATCGTGTCCGGACCGACCACCGGCACGTCGAAGCGCATGTCCTGCCCGGGTTTGGCAACCTTCACCATGGCGGCCCCACCGCGGCCTAGGGCTCCACCGCGCTTGACGGCTTCGTTGGTGCCTTCAAAGGCTTCGACGGCGAGCACCGTGCCGTTTTTCACCACCACGGTCTGGCCAATGTCGAGGCGGCTGCTCTCTTTGGCGATCTCGTAGCCGTAACGGGCGTCATCCCAGCGGCGCTTCTTGACTGCGGGGCCGGCGATCTGGCCGGCGGCGGGCATGAACTCCTCCAGGAAGGTGGTGGCCGGCAGCAGGGTGATGCCGTCCTTGGCAAGTTCATCGGCGATGGCGCCGAACAAACTTTCGGCGTTGCGCCGCGGCAGCCGCGCCAGCATGAGCAGGGTGCGCATGTCGGGGCGCAGGTCGAAGAGGTTTTTGGGGGCGATCTGGCCGACCATCACCGCCTGGCGCACGCCTTCGCGCTTGAAGAAGGCGATCAGCTTGCCGAGTTGGCCGACCCGGAACCAGTCGATGACGTCCACCCGGTCAGCGAGGTCCGTCCGGGTTTCGTCGAGAAAGGCGGCCGCGATCAGGCGCTGGACCCCGGCACGCCGTGCGGCGGCGACCATGGTGCTTGGGTACAGGCCGTTGCCGGCGATCAGGGCGAGATGGGATAGGTCGGTGCTCATGCCGTGCTCAGCGGAGGGCGGAGATCAGGTAACCCAGAAGCATGGCGATGAAGACGGCAAGGCCGACCCAGCGCCAGAGCTGATCTTGAGTGGGGCGGCCGGGCCGCGAGGCGCCGGCGCCGAATTCGCGGGCGACAAAGTCCTCGTAGTCGAAGTCTTCGTCGGGCAGGTCGAGTCCGTCGGCAGGGTCGTCCTTCCAGCCTGACTTGCCACAGGCCCCGCAGCTGTCGCAGGCCAGGGCGCCGCGCGGCACCCATTCGCCGCAGACAGGGCACTGGCCTGGAGGGCGAAAGGACATGGCAGGCTGCGGGGGTGCCGAAGCCTCACAGCTTGGCGAGGCTGTCGTCGAGGGCGGCGATGACCGCGCCGATGGAGGCGTCGGTTTCGTCCCCCATGTTGGAGATGCGGAAGGTCTTGCCCTTAAGCTTGCCGTAGCCGCCGTCGATGATCAGGCTGTGGTTCTGCTTGAGCAGGGCGATGAAGGCCGCCACGTCGATGTTCTTGTTGTTGGCCACGCAGGTGAGGGACTTGGAGCGGTAGCCCTCGGGCGCGAAGAACTCAAAGCCGTTGCGACGGACCCACTCGTGCACCAAGCCATTGAGGCGGGCATGACGGGCGTAACGGTTGTCAAGACCCTCGGCAAACATCTGCTTGAGCTGGTGGCGCAGGCCGTAGATGAGGCTGATGCAGGGGGTGCTCGGCGTCATGTTTTTCTCACCGTTGGCCTTGAACTCGAGAAAGTCGAAGTAGTAGCCGCGGTCGTTCAGCGTCGCCGCACGCGCCATCGCAGCCTCGGAGGCGGTGAACAGGGCCAGGCCCGGGGGAAGGGCAAAGGCCTTCTGGCTGCCGGTGAGCAGAACATCAAGGCCGAGTGCGTCGAAGTTGACCGGCACCGTGGTGAAGCCAGACACGGAGTCGGTGATGAACATCACGTCCGGATACTTCTTCTTGAGTGCGGCGATTTCGGCGATCGGGCTGAGCACCCCGGTCGAGGTCTCGTTATGAATGAAGGTGACCGCGTCGAATTCGCCGGTGGCGAGGCGCTTGTCGATCTCCCCGGCAAGGATGGGCTGGCCCCACTCGACCTGGTAGGCCTCGGCTTCCTTGCCGCAGCGGCGGGAGACGTCGAGCCACTTGTCGGAAAAGGCGCCGTTGCAGCAGTTGAGCACCTTCTTCTTCACCAGGTTGCGGATGCTGCCCTCCATGACGCCCCAGGCGGAGGAGGTGCTCAGAAAGACCTGCTGCTTGGTGCC
>JAUREI010000147.1 GCA_030827515.1 Prosthecobacter sp.
AGTGCAGCGTGCGAGGAGACGCCGCCCTTGGCCGTGAGGATGCCCTCGGCGGCGATCATGCCGCGCAGGTCCTCGGGGGAGGTCTCGTTGCGGACGAGCAACACCTTTTCACCGCGCTGTTCGGCGGCGGCGGCACGGTCGGCGTTGAGGTAGATCTTGCCGGAGGCGGCGCCGGGGCCGGCGGGCAGGCCGGTAGCGATGGCCTTGGCGTTGCGCACGTCGGTGAGATCGAAGATCGGGGCGAGGAGCTGGTCGAGCTGCTCGGCCGGGTTGCGCAGGATGGCGGTTTCCCAGTCGATGAGCTTCTCCTTGACCATGTCCATGGAGAACTTCAGCGCGGCGGCGGCGGTGCGCTTGCCGTTGCGGGTCTGCAGCATGAACAGCTTGCCCTGCTGGATGGTGAACTCGACGTCCTGGACATCCTTGAAGTGCTTCTCCAGGATGGCACGAACCTTCATGAGTTCGGCATAGGCCTTGGGCATCTCCTGCTGGAGCTGCTTCACCGGCTCGGGGGTGCGAACGCCGGCGACGACGTCCTCGCCCTGAGCGTTGATCAGGAATTCACCGTAGAACTCGTTGACGCCGTTGGCCGGGTTGCGGGTGAAGGCGACGCCGGAACCGGAGTCGTTGCCGGTGTTGCCATACACCATGGCCTGAACGTTGACGGCGGTACCCCACTCGGCGGGGATGTTGTACTTGCGGCGGTAAACGATCGCGCGGTCGTTCATCCAGGAGCCGAAGACGGCGCCGGCGGCGCCGCGAAGCTGGTCCCAGGGATTCTCGGGGAAGCCCTTGCCGGTGCGATCCTTGACGAGCGCCTTGAAGCGCTTGACGAGTTCCTTCTGGTCATCGGCGGTCAGGTCGCTGTCGATGATGTCCTTGTGATACTTCTCGTGCTTGAAGGCTTCGATGACGGTCTCGAACGGCTCGTGGTCCTCGCCCTCGCGCTTCTGCACGCCGAGCACGACGTCGCCGTACATCTGCACGAAGCGGCGGTAGCAGTCCCAGGCGAAGCGCTCGTTCTTCGTCGTCGCGGCCAGCGACAGCACGGTCTGGTCGTTGAGGCCGAGGTTGAGGATGGTGTCCATCATGCCCGGCATCGAGTCGCGGGCGCCGGAGCGGACGGCGACGAGCAGCGGCATGCCCTTGGCATCGCCGAACTTGCAGCCCATGATCTTTTCCATCTTGGCGATGCCCTGCTCCATCTGGTGCTGCAGATCGGCGGGGTAGCTGCGCTTGTTCGCGTAATAGTACGTGCAGACTTCCGTCGTGATCGTGAACCCCGGAGGCACAGGCAGTCCGATGCGGCTCATCTCGGCGAGGTTGGCGCCTTTGCCGCCAAGCAGCGGCTTCATGGAGCCATCACCATCTGCTTTTCCTGCTCCAAAAGAATAGACGTACTTCACTGCCTTGCCGCTTTTGCTCGCTGTTTTTGCCATAGGGGGTTGTGTTCGTGATCGGGCTTGTTGTTATGTTGTCGTCGGGAGACAGCACCGATAATTGTCTTTGGATTATAGGATGCAAGCGTTTGTTGACAATGAAAACTTGCGCGCTCCCGCGCCGGAACGCGGGCCTGACCACAAGCATGCCGCGCTTTGCAAACCAGCCGCGCGATGATTCATGCGCGCCACGCAACAAGTGTTGACGCGCGAACCGGATTTTGATTTAACATGAAAATGCGACCGGCCGCGCGCCCCGGCGCCCACCTTCCAAACCATCCCCCATACGCCTTCATGAAAACCTCCCTTCGCACCGCATCACGCGGCTTCACCCTGATCGAGCTGCTCGTGGTCATCGTCATCATCGCGATCCTCGCCTCGCTCGCCGTTCCGGTCGCCAACCTGGTCATGCGCAAGGCCGACCAGGTGCGCACGCAGAAGACGATGAAGGACATCGTCGTCGCCATCAACCACTACCGCACCGAGTACAACCGCTTCCCGATCAATCCCGACGACGCGACCGGCAGCGACAGCGACATGCAGCCGTTCCTGACCGACGGCACCAGCACGCCGATCATCAACATCCTGATGGCCAACACGCAGAGCGGCGCCGACGACATGAACCCGCGCAAGATCAAGTTCGTCGACATCCCGTTCGCGAAGAACAACAACCAGTTTGGCATCATCGACCCGAGCGCCGGGGCCAACGACGGCGCGCCGGTGCGCCTCGTCGACATCTGGGGCCAGCCCTATGTCGTCGCGCTCGACACCAACTACGACAACCGGATCGAGAACCCGGACAAGCAGAGCAACGACATGCTCATCTCCAGCCGTGCGCCGCAGTTCCTCTCCGCCAGCGCCATCGTGTTCAGCTACGGCCAGGACAAGCAGCGCTCAACCAAGGACGACATCGTCTCCTGGCGCTCGACCCGCTGAGCCCGGACGGCTCCATCACGGCGGAGGGGAAACCCTCCGCTTTTTTGTGCCCGCAGGCGGTGCCAGCCCGCAACACGCGCAGGGACATGACTTCGGCGAAACGCCGGTCAGGCGTAGCGCGCCAGCAGTTCGGCCGCCTTGGCGGGATCGACCTTCTCGTGGAAATCGTCCTCGACCATGCACACCGGACCGAAGCCGCAGCTGGCGAGGCATTCGGCAAACTCGATGCTGAACTTGCCATCCTCGCCGACGGCGATGGGATGATGGTGGTCGCAGTGGCTGCGGTCGATCTTTGCCGCGGCGCAAAGCGCGTCCATCAGCTCGTAGGAACCGGCCATGGCGCAGGACAGGGTGCGGCAGACGCGGATGTGAAACTTGCCGGGGGCCGACTGGCGGAAGCCCGGGTAGAAGGTGACCACCTCCATCACCTGGATCGGCTCAAGGCCGAGCTTGGCGGCCACCCAGCCGACAATGTCGTCGCTGATGTGGCGGAAGTGCTCCTGCATGAGGTGCAGCAAAGGCAGCACCGCGCTGCGCTTGGAGACGGGATAGTGGGTGATCACGTCATCCATCTTGCTCTCAAGCTCGGCGGGAACTGCAAAGGCCATCGGTCGCGTGGGTGGGGGTGAGGGTCGGGACGGGCTCAGCGGTCGCATTCGCCCATGACGAAGTCGAGGCTGCCAAGCACGGCGGCGATGTCGCTGAGCATGTGGCCGGGCAGCATCTTCGGCAGGATGCTGAGGTTGACGAAGGAGGGACTGCGGATTTTCAGGCGGTAGGGGACGCCGCCGCCCTTGCTGTGAATGTAGAAGCCGAGCTCGCCCTTGGGATTCTCGGCACCGAAGTAAATCTCGCCGGCGGGGGCGTCGATGCCCTGGGTCGCCAGGATGAAGTGGTGGATCAGCTCCTCCATCTTCATCAGCACCCGATCCTTCTGCGGCAGCAGGTTCTTGGCGTCGGCGACGTTGATCGGCCCGCCGGGCAGATTCGCCAGCACCTGGCGCAGGATGCGCACGCTCTGACGCATCTCCTCCATGCGCACCAGGTAGCGGTCAAAGCAGTCACCCGTGGTGCCGATGGGGATGTCAAAGTCGTAGCGGTCGTAGTGCAGGTAGGGGTGCACCTTGCGCAGGTCGTGGTCGACCCCGGAACCGCGCAGGTTCGGACCGGTGAGACCGAAGTCGATCGCGTCCCGCTTCGAGATGACGCCCAGCCCCTGGGTGCGCGAGAGGAAGATGGCGTTGCGGGTCAGCAGCTTGTCGATCTCTTCGATCACCGGCATCACCTCGTCGAGGAACTTCGTCACCGCGCCGGTGAAGCCGTCCGGCAGGTCGCGGATCTGGCCGCCAACGCGGGTGTAGCTGGTCGTGAAGCGGGCGCCGGTGAGCTGCTCGCAGAGATTGTAGATCTTCTCGCGCTCGGTGAAGGTGTACAGGAAGGCGGTCATGGCACCGACGTCCATGGCGAAGACGCCGACGCCGAGCAGGTGCGCGGAGATGCGCGCCAGTTCGCAGCAGATCACCCGGATGGCCTGGCCGCGCTCCGGCACTTCCCAGCCCATCAGCTTCTCGACCGCCAGGGCGTAGGCCACGTTGTTGGCCAGCGGCGCCAGGTAATCGAGCCGGTCCGTGTAGGGCACGAACTGGTTGTAATGCATGTTCTCGGCGATCTTTTCGTCGCCGCGGTGCAGGTAGCCGACGTCCGGGTCGGCCTTGGTGATCACCTCGCCATCCATCTCCAGCACCAGGCGCAGCACGCCGTGGGTGGCCGGGTGGGAGGGGCCCATGTTCAGCACCAGCTTCTCGCCGACCAGGTCGGTCGCGGTCTCGTCCAGCGCCTCGAGCTGCCGCGCAGCTTTCGCGGCGGTGTCCGGGGCTTCGTGTTCTCGGGTGACCGTGGGCATGAATTTGAGGGCGGTTGCCAGTATTCTACGCCGGGAAAACCCGGGCAAGGCGAATTTGTGAAAAATTTCACAAGCTCCCCCACGACCGCTGACGCCACATCCGTCCACCCCCGGCCTTGCCCCCGCCCCGCCTCCCGCCTAGGGTCGTCGGGTCCGATGTCCGATTCCTTCGTCCACCTCCACGTCCACTCCGACTTCTCCCTGCTCGACGGCGCCGTGCGCGTCGGCGACCTGGTGAAACGGGCGGGCAAGCTGGGCATGCCGGCGGTGGGACTGACCGACCACGGCAATGTGTATGGGGCGGTCGACTTCTACATGGCGGCCAAGAAGGCCGGCATGAAGTCGATCCTCGGCTGCGAGGTCTACCTGGCGCCGGGCTCGATGTTTGAGCAGAAGGACGTGGCGGGGCGCCAGCGCGCCTCACACCTGACCCTGCTGGCGGAGAGCAATGCCGGCTATGAAAACCTGTCGCGCCTGGTCACCCTGGCGCATCTGGACGGTGACTGGCAGGGGGTGCCGCGCATCGACAAGGACGCCCTGCGCGCCCACAGCGAGGGCCTGATCTGCCTGAGCGGCTGCCTGAACGGCGAGATCAACGAACTGCTGCTCTCCGACCGGCCGGACGAGGCCGAGCGCAGCCTGGTCGAGTTCCGCGACATCTTCGGCCCGGAGCGATTCTACCTCGAACTGATGGACCACGGCCTCGATCAGCAGCAGCGCAGCACGCGCCAGCTGGTCGAGTGGGGCAAAAAATACGGCCTGAAGACAGTCGCCACCAACGACGTGCACTTCCTCAACCGCGAGGACCACGAGAGCCACGACATCCTCGTGCGCATCGGCGTCGGCGCCAGCGTCCATGACACCAACCTGCGCACCTACTCACCCGAGGTGTATTTCAAGACCGCCGAGGAGATGCGCTCGCTCTTCCGCGAGCTGCCCGAGGCCTGTGACGCCACCCTGGAGATCGCCGAGCGCTGCAACCTGAGCCTGCGCCTCGATTCGACCAGCATCGACCGCTACCCGCTGTTCAACCCGCCGGGCGGCAGCGACCGCAACGACTACCTGCGCCACCTCTGCGAGGAGGGCCTGATCCGCCGCTACGGGCGCGACCGGGCGCTCAACGACGAGAGCCTGCGCGCCCGCCTCGACAAGGAGCTCGCCCTGCTCGGCGAGAAGAACTTCACCAGCTACTTCCTCATCGTCTGGGACTTCATCAACTGGGCGCGCGAGCAGGGCATTCCGGTCGGGCCGGGCCGCGGTTCGGCCGCCGGCTCGGTGGTCGCCTACGCGCTGGGCATCACCGACATCGACCCGATCCGCTTCGAGCTGGTCTTCGAGCGCTTCCTCAACCCCGAGCGCGTCAGCCCGCCCGACATCGACATCGACTTCTGCCAGACCAGGCGGCCGGAGGTGATCGAGTATGTGCGCCAGAAGTATGGCGAGCGCAGCGTCAGCCATATCATCACCTTCGGCACCATGGGCGCGAAGAGCGTCGTGCGCGACGTCGGCCGCGTGCTCGGCTGGAGCTATGGCGACGCCGACCGTCTCTCCAAGATGATCCCGGCCGAGCTGAACATCACCCTGGCCGGCGAGGACAAGGTCGACAAGGCGACCGGCAAGACGGTGCACACCGACGGCGCCATCGACAAGAACCCGGAGCTGAAGAGCTACATCGAGAACGACGGCTCCGCCCAGGAGTTGTGGCGGCACGCGCTCTTTCTGGAGGGCCTCACCCGCGGCACCGGCATCCACGCCGCCGGCGTCGTCATCGGCGACAAGCCGCTCTCGGACTTCATCGCCCTGACGCGCGGCAACGAGGGGGAAATCGTCTCCCAGTTCGCCATGAAGCCGCTCACCGAGCTGGGCATGCTGAAGATGGACTTCCTCGGCCTGAAGACGCTCACCGTCATCCACGAGGCCGAGCAGTGGGTGCGCCGGCGCGTGCCGGACTTCGACACCGGCGCGGTGCCGCTCGACGACCCCGCCACCTTCGACCTGCTCAAGCGCGGCGAAACGGTCGCGGTGTTCCAGATGGAATCCGGCGGGATGATCAACACCTGCAAACAGCTCGGGCCGGACCGGATCGAGGAAATCATCGCCATCCTGGCCCTGTACCGACCGGGGCCGATGCAGTTCATCCCCGACTACATCAAGCGCAAGAAGGGCGAGGAACAGGTCGAGTATCCGCACCCGCTGCTGGAGACAATCGCGCGCGAAACCTATGGCATTCTCGTCTATCAGGAACAGGTGCAGCAGGCCGCCAACGTACTCGCCGGCTTCACCCTCGGCCAGGCCGACCTTCTCCGCCGCGCCATGGGCAAGAAGGACGCCGAGGAGATGGCGCGCCAGCGCAAGATCTTCGTCGCCGGCTGCGAGACCACCAACGGCATCCCGCCCAAGCAGGCGAACGCGGTCTTCGACCTTCTGGAAAAGTTCGCCCAGTATGGCTTCAACAAGTCGCACTCCGCCGCCTACGGGGTCGTCACCTACCGCACCGCCTACCTGAAGGCGAACTACCCGGTCGATTTCATGGCCGCAGTGCTCAGCTATGAAATCAGCAACACCGACAAGATCGCCTTCTTCGTCAGCGAGTGCCAGCGCATGGGCATCACCATCCTGCCGCCCGACATCAACCGTTCGTCGCTGAAGTTCGCCCCCGAACACCACGACGGCGCCGCGCCGGACGGCCCGCCGAACGCGATTCGCTTCGGCCTGAGCGCGATCAAGAACGTCGGCGAGGCCGCCATGGCCGCCGCCATCGAGGAGCGCGAGCGCAGCGGCCCCTTTGCCGGCGTCGATGACTTCGCCGCGCGCATGGACACGCGAGCGGTGAACAAGAAGATGCTCGAGGCACTGGTGAAGTGCGGCGCCTTCGACTTCTCCGGGGAGAACCGGGCGACCCTTTTTGCCCGCCTCGACCAGGTGCTCGCGGCCGCCTCCTCCCTGCAAAAGGACCGCAAGGCCGGCCAGGGCGGGCTGTTCGACGACTTCGAAATGGCGCCGAAGAGCAAGACCGCCACCCCCGGCACCCCGGCCGTTGCGCCATGGACGACCGACGAGGTGCTCACCTTCGAGAAGGAGCTGCTCGGCTTCTACGTGAGCGGCCACCCGCTCGACAGTTATCGCGGCCACTATGACTCGCCGCGCATCACCCGCATCGGCGCGCTCGGCGACGTCGACACCAGCGCCAAGCCGGTCAGCGCCTTCATCGTCGGCATCGTCAAGACCCTCGACGTTCGCTACTCGAAGAAGGACAACCGACCCTTCGCCATCTTCACCCTCGAGGATTTCAGCGGCTCCGCCGAGATCATGGCGTGGAGCGACGAGTTCGAGAAGTTCAAGGACCTGCTCAAGGAAGGCAATGTCATCGGCCTGCGCTGCCGCTGCGCCAAGGACCAGCGCGGCGAAGGCAACCGCATCACCCTCGGCGGCGACGTCAAGGAGCTGAAGCCGAAGAAGGCGCGCGACCCGAACGCCGCGCCGCCGGTCGCCGCCGAACCCAAGCCGCCACCTCCGCCGAAGCCGCTGCTGCTGCGCCTCGACTGCCGCCGCCACAGCGACATCGACCTCGACCGTATCCGCGAGGTGCTTGAGCGCCACCCCGGCGATCTGCCGGTCATCTTTGAATTCAGCCGCCCCGGCGGCGCCAAGCTGCGGCTGGAGGCGGGCGACGAGTTCCGCGTCACCCAGACGCGCGAGCTCGTGCAGGCGCTGATGATCTGGCTGTGACCGCTCAGCCCGCGTCCTCGCCCTCGGAACGGGCGATGACCACCGCGCCGACCGTGTCGCTGAAGACGTTCACCGTCGTGCGCGCCATGTCGAGCGGCCGGTCGATGGTCAGGATCAGGCCGAGGCTGGCCTTGATCATGTCCTCGTTGAAGCCGGCATTCTGCATGATGATGATGATCGCCACCAGGCTCGCCGCCGGGATGCCGGCGACGCCGATGCTCGACACCAGCGCCAGCAGCACCACGAGGAACTGCTGCGCCAGCGTCAGGTCGACCCCCAGCACCTGGGCGGCGAAGACGACAACCACGCATTCATAGAGCGCGGTGCCGTTCATGTTCACCGTCGCCCCGAGCGGGATGACGAAGCTGGCCACGCGCTCGCTGACACGCGAATTCTCGGTCAGGCAGCGCATCGTCACCGGAATCGTCGCCGTCGACGACGCGGTCGAGAAGGACATCAGCAGGGAGTCCTCCATGTTGCGGTAGTGCGCCATCGGACTGACGCCGGCCAGGAACTTCAGCACCAGCGGCATGATGACGAGCAGGTGGAAGAGCAGGGCGCCGGCGACGGTGAGCACGTAGGGCACGAGGTTCTGCAGCACGCCGACGCCGACGCTGGCGATGGCGGGCACGACCAGACAGAAGACCGCCCAGGGCGTGAACTTCATGATCCATGTCGTGATCAGCGTCATGACGTCGGTGAGCTGGTTGAACAGATCCTGCAGCGCCCGCGGCGGTCCGCCCGGCACCAGCACCATGGCGACCGCGAACAGGATGCTGAAGAGGATGATCGCCAGCAGGTCGCCGTTCGCGCAGGCCTCAATGACGTTGGTCGGGATGGCGCGCCGGACGATGTCGAGCAGGGAGGCCGTGCCGCCATCGGCACGCTTCATCACCTCGCCCACCTCGCCGGCCTCCTTGCTCTCCAGCGCGGCGTCCATCGCCGCGCGCAGGGTCGGATTGGGGGCGCCGTCGCTCAGGCCGGGTTGCACGAGGTTGACGAAGGCTAGGCCGACGCAGACGGCGACCAGGCCGCCACCCAGATAGTAGGCCCAGGTCTTCAGACCCATGCGCGCAAAGCCCTCGAGCGACTTCAGGCCGGCAATGCCGCTGATGATGCTGGCGACGACCAGCGGCACGATGACCATCTTCAGCGCGCGCAGGAAGAGGTCGGCAAAAAAGCGGCAGCCGTCCAGCACGCTGCCGGTCCAGGCCGCCGGCTCGCCCTCGGCCGGACTGGCGAAGGGCTGCAGGGCCGCGCCGGCGGCGACACCCGCCACCAGGGCAATGACGATGGGCCAGTGATGGCCGCGGGAGGGGGTCGACATGACCGGTTTATGCCGTGTTTGGACGGCAGCGGCAAGAGAGAATGCACACCGACCGCGCGCAGCGCCCTCGGAGTGCGGCGCTTCTGCG
>JAUREI010000208.1 GCA_030827515.1 Prosthecobacter sp.
CTAGGCGCGAATTCGGCCGGGAGCAACTGTTTCAGAGAGGCCGCCGGGCGCGGTGAAACAGCCAGCCCAGGCCGGCGCCAAACCCCAGGCCGTAGCAAAGCCCCCAGGAAAGCTTGGCCAGAACGGCCGCCTGCGGGCCGGTCAGACCCTCCGGATTGCCCGCCTTGAAGCGGGCCAGCCAGAAGTCGTACATCGCCCAGCTGCCGGCAAAATAACCGGCCGTGTGCAGGGCGAAAAAGCCGCTGAAGAGGACCAACCCGCCGGAGGTTGCTCCGAGGCTCCAGCGGGCCAATCCCACGAAGGCGGCACAACCGGCCAGGGCACCCAGCCACTCGCCCATCCGGCCCGGCATCGCGAACCAGGCGGCGCTCCACAACACGGCGTAGGCGCTGAAGGCCGGCAGAAAAACCCGGTAAAAGCGGCCGATACCTCCGGCGAGCGGCCCGAGGACCAGACCGGAGAGGCCGAGGAAGACGGCGGCAATGGCGGCATACATGGCAGGTTCACCCCCCGCCTGGCGAAAGAGGCCGGCCGCGAAGGCCCAAATCGAGAAGGAAGCGAGGCTGACGGCGGCAAAGCCGAGGGCACCGTGCAGGAGGTCTCGGACGAGGGGGCGTTTGGCGGTCATTGACGTAACAACGCCGCAGCGGGGCAGGCTCTCACAGCCAACGGAATTCACGGAATTCCTAGCGCATGAATCCAAAGCGCGCCTACAGTCGAATACTGCAAAGCCTTCTGCGCCATGACCAAGCCACGCCTCGCCATCCTCGGCACCGGGATCTCCGGGCTTGGCTGCGCACACCTGCTGAAGAACCGCTTCGATCTCACCCTCTACGAGTCGGGCAGTCACATCGGTGGCCACAGCAACACGGTGACCGTTCCCGAGGACGGCCGGGAATTGCCCATCGACACGGGCTTCATGGTCTTCAACCACCAAACCTATCCCCTGCTCTGCCGGCTTTTTCGCGACCTCGGCGTCGAAACCAAGCGCACGGACATGTCATTCAGCCTGTCGCACCAGCCCACCGGCTACGAGTGGAACGGCGGCAGCCTCGACCGGGTCTTCGGCCAGCGCAAAAACCTGCTCAGCCCGCGGTTCTGGCGTTTCCTTCTGAAAATCCATCGCTTCAATCAGGAGACGATCGCTGCGCTGGATGACCCGGCCTATGCCTCCATGACCCTGCGCGAGTACGCCGTCGCCCGCAATTACGGCCAGGACTTCCTCGACCTCTATCTGATCCCCATGGGCGCGGCGGTCTGGTCGGCCCCCCCTGAGGAAATGCTCGACTTCCCCGCGCGGACGCTGATGCGGTTCTGGTTCAACCACGGCTTCCTTGGCATGGACACCCGTCACCCCTGGTGGACGGTGGTTGACGGCTCGCGCCAATACGTGCGCAAGCTGATTGCCCCCTTCAGCGACCGGATCCGCCTCAACACCCCCGTGCAGCGGGTCGAGCGTCGCGATGGCAAGGCCATCGTTCACGTGAGTGGGCAGCCTTCGGAGACCTACGACAAGGTCATTCTGGCCACGCATGCCCCGACCAGCCTGGCGCTGCTGGCCGATCCAACCCCGCTGGAAACGGAGCTGCTTGGACGCTTCCGCTACCAGCCGAACCTTGCCACCCTGCACACCGACCCGCGCTTCATGCCACGGGAACGGCGCTGCTGGGCCGCCTGGAATTATCGGGTCGAGGCCGGCACCGACGGTGCCCTGAGTCCCAGCACCCACTACTGGATGAACCGCCTGCAGGGTGTCTCGGACAACACCGATTATTTCGTCAGCATCAACGCGCCGGAAGACCTCGACGAGAGCCGTATTCTGCGCCGCATCGCCTACGAGCACCCGCTCTTTGATCTCAACGCCGTCAACACCCAGGCACGCCTGCCGGAACTGAACCGTCTCGGCCTCGACCAGACCACCTACTACTGTGGCGCCTGGTTCCGCTACGGTTTTCACGAGGATGGATTGCTTTCCGCGGTCAATCTGTGCCGCGATCTGCTCGGGGAGGAGCCCTGGTGACATGCACTCGGCCATCTACGAGGGTGAAGTGATGCACCACCGGCTCGCGCCGAGGGAGTATCGGTTTTGCCACCGCGTCTTCCATCTCTGGCTCGACCTCGACGAACTGGACGCCCTCGACCGCGGCCTCGCCCTGTTCAAGCGCAACCGCGCCGGCCTGTTCGCCTTCAGTGACCTGGACCACATCGATCGCGGTCAGGGCAGCGCGCGCGCCAACGTCCTGCTGACCCTGCAGGAGGCCGGCGTCGACACCGCCCGCATCGAACGGGTCCGGTTGCTGACCTTCCCCCGCGTGCTCGGTCATGTCTTCAATCCCGTTTGCTTCTACTTCGCCTTTGACGCCACGGGCAGTGCGGTGGCCGCGGTCGCCGAGGTGACCAACACCTTCCGCGAACAGAAGGCCTACGTGCTCGACCGCCTGGAGCACGGGCGCTTCCGACTCGACACGCCCAAGCACTTCTATGTCTCGCCCTTTTTTGACCTTGAGGTCCGTTTCGACTTTCAACTCAGCGTCCCGGGAGATAACCTGGACCTCATCGTCGACGACCGCGACGGTGGGGAACGCGTCCTGCACACCCGCCTGACCGGCCGCCGCCGCGAACTGACCGACACCGCCCTGCTCTCCTGCTTTCTGCGACATCCGCTGATCACGCTGCGCGTCCTTTTCCTCATTCATTGGCACGCCTTCCGCCTCTGGCGGATGCGACTGCCCTTCCTGCGCAAGCGCGACCGCCCGGACCTTCAGCGCGATGTGCGCCGGCCCCATCCCACTCCAAACCCGACATGAATCCGACCCTCGCTGTCGACACCCCTGAAAGCGCCCGGCCGGCCACGGTCGCCGCCCGCGGCGCCGGCCTGCATGAACGCCTCGTCCTGCGTCTGCTGCGCCGCATGAAACGTGGCGGTCTGCGCTTCGTGTTCCCGGACGGCCGCGCCGAGCATCTGGGCGACCCCGCCATTCCCGCCAGTGCCGAGTTGCGCGTTCGCCGCCCCGACTTCTTCCGCCGCTGCGTCCTGCATGGCAACATCGGCCTCGGCGAAGCCTACACGGCGGGGGACTGGGATACCGACGACATCGCCGCTGTCATCGCCTGGTTCATTGTCAACCTGCATGACCTGCAGGGCAGCCGCGCTTCTTCCAGCCGCCTGCCCGGGCTGAACCTGCTGCGCTGGACCGACCGTGTCCTGCACCTGCTGCGTCCAAACAGCGTGCGGACCAGCCGGCGCAACATCGCCGAGCACTACGACCTCGGGAACGATTTCTATGCCCTCTGGCTTGACGCGACCATGACGTATTCGGCGGCGCGCTTCGAGCATCCGGAGCAGAGCCTGGAAGCAGCCCAGCATTCGAAATATGAAGCCCTGTGCCAGAAACTGCAGCTTCAGCCCGGCGATCACGTGCTCGAAATCGGCTGCGGCTGGGGCGGCTTCTGCACCCATGCCGCACGCATGCACGGCTGCCGGGTCACCTCGGTGACCATTTCCCGGGAACAGTTCGACTACGCCCGTGAGCGCGTGCGCCGCGAAGGACTGGAGCACCTGATCGAAATCCGTTTGCAGGACTACCGTCACATCGAGGGACAGTTCGACAAGATCGCCTCGATTGAAATGCTGGAGGCCGTCGGCGATGCCTATGTCGACGGCTACTTCGCCCAATGCCAGCGCCTGCTGAAACCGCAGGGCCTGCTCGCTTTTCAGGTCATCACCGTGCCGGACTGCCGCTACGAGGCCCTGCGCCGCGGGGTTGACTGGATCCAGAAGCACATCTTCCCGGGTTCGCTGCTGCTGAGCATGGACCGCATCAACCGCGCGATCAACCGTGCCGGCGACCTATTCCTGCACGGTCTCGAGGATCTTGGCTCGGGCTACGCGCGCACGCTTTCGCTCTGGCACGAGCGCTTCAATGAACGGCTCGACGAGGTGCGGGCGCTCGGTTTTGACGAGACCTTCATCCGCAAGTGGAACTACTACCTGAAGTACTGCGAGGCGGCCTTCGCCACCCGCAACATCAGCGTCGTCCAGGCCGTCTACACCCGCCCCAACAACCTTGACCTGCACCGCCCCTGCTGACACCAACCATGATCGTCCTGCTGCGCGTTTTTTTCCTGCTGGTGCTCGCCTCGATGCTCGCGGTCACGAGCTGGGCCAGCACCGAGGTGGCCCTCTGGCGGCTGCCGCGCGAAGTCGGGACGCATCCATGGTTCATCGCCACCCTCTTCGACGCCTACTGGGGCTTTCTGACCTTCTGGTGCTGGATTGCGTACAAAGAGCGCACCTGGCCGATCCGCCTCGCCTGGCTGGTGGGCGTGCTCCTGCTGGGGAACATTGCCATGGCCGTCTATGCGCTGATCCAGCTCTTCCGCGTGCCGGCCAGCGCCAGCATGGAGACCGTGCTGCTGCGGAGGAACCCGGCATGAAAACGCCGCCGCGCGAGGGCCTGCTGCGCCGCTTGATCGTGCGCCCGGTGCTGCAGCAGCTCACCCAGGGCGTGACGTCGCCCAAGCTGGCCGCGGCGATCGCCTGGGGCGTCACCCTCGGCCTGTTTCCCATCCTCGGTTCAAACACGCTTCTCACCCTGCTCGTCGGCGTGCCGCTGCGCCTCAACCAGCCCGTGCTGCAGGCCTTCAAGACCCTCGCCTACCCCCTGCAGTGGAGTCTGCTCCTCGGCTTTTACCGGGCCGGCGAGTGGCTCTTTGACCGCCCCCATGTCAGCATCCACGTGCCAACCCTCATCGAGCACTTTTTTGAGGAACCCGGCTCCTTCTTTCGTGAATACGGTCTCACCGCCCTCGGCGGCATCGCCGTCTGGGCCCTGGTCGCCCCCCTTCTGCTCGGACTGCTCTACGTCACCGCGCTGCCCCTCGTCACCCACCTTGACCGCCTGCGCCGGGCTCGCAGCCCCCAACCGGCCGCCTGAACGTCATGTTCGCCTCCGCCCTGCTACTCCTGGCCCTCTTTCTCGCGACCTGGTGGCTTGCGTGCCGGTGGAACAATTTCTCGATCGTTGACGTCACCTGGGCGCTGGCCTTTGCACCGGTCGCCTTCTGGCATGCCTTCGCCGGCACCGGCTGGCTGCCGCGCCGCATGGCCGTCGGCACCCTGGTCGCCGCCTGGAGCCTGCGCCTCGGCCTGCACCTGTGTCGGCGGGTCGCCCACCATCACCCGGCCGAGGACCCCCGCTATGCGGTGCTGCGCGCACGCTGGCAAGGCCGGGAAGCCCGTGCCTTCCTCGGATTTTTTCTCGCTCAGGGCGTGTTGGTCTGGCTGCTCATGCTGCCGGTCGCCCTGCTCGCTGCGGAATCGCGACCCGCCTTTCACCCGCTCGAATGGGCCGGCCTCGCACTCTGGCTGACCGGCCTCGCCGGCGAG
>JAUREI010000133.1 GCA_030827515.1 Prosthecobacter sp.
AATCGAGAAATCGATGATGTGTCTCGGCGCTCGCGGATGCCCTGTCAATCCCGCACCGGAATCCCATCGCTTCCATCGTGAATTCCGGGATGAGTCCGCCCTTTCGAAGGGGCGGCCGAAGGTCGCAATCCGCACCCTGTGTGGCACCTTGTGAGCCTGTAAAAAGCAAGTCAAAACCACGCCAAAAAACCCTGCTTTTTTGCTCCGGTGCCCCTGTAATTGTCCCACCCTTTGGGCTATACTTTTCAGGTTTCAAAACCCGGTTCGTACAGGCCGGTTTTACCCAGAAATCCTGCAGGAAAAGACCGCTCGCGACTCGCCAAAAAAATCAGCGCTCTGCCGCTTCAGGAGCGAGTCCAAGCTCCTTCAAATCAGAACCCGAACCCCACCTTCCCTCATGAACTCCAAACACTTTCCCTCGGGCCCCTGGACGGGCTTTTACTGCTATCCCACACGGGACTGGAAGCATGCGATGCACATGGAAATCACCTTCGCGAACGGGGGACTTGTCGGATCAGGTGAGGATAACATCGGACGCTTCACCCTTTCGGGCACCTACGACGAGTCCAGTCTGGATTGTCAGTGGATCAAGCAATACATCGGCCAGCACGCGGTCCGGTATCAGGGCGGTGCCGATCGTCACGGCATTTGGGGAACCTGGCACCTGCATTACGGTTCGGGCGGCTTTCACATCTGGCCACAACTCTCAGGACCGCGTGAGGAAGAGTCTCTCGAGACGGAGGAATCCCTGCCCGAAGCAACCCCGAAAAAGGTTCCCGCACTTGCCCACGCCTGATCCACCCCAGTCCGCACCGCATGAAGATCGCCCTGTGCCGCCTCGGCTCCCCTGTCACCAGCCGGGAAATTGCTCTGGAAAGGCTGGCCAAGACCTACCGGCGTGCCGTTGCCGACAAGGCCAGGCTGGTGGTTTTTCCGGACCTCAAGATGATTGCGCCGCAGACCGCCAGCGAGTCGCCTCAGGACGTGTTTCTGCGCCCCCATGACCTGACACGGCTGGCAAGGGCAACAGAATCCGTGCCGCTGCTGCTGGGCGGGGCCTTGCGGGCCCGGCAAAGGAAACTGGAAAACCCCGACAGCGCATTAGCAGGTGGAGTCGCATTTTTTTCGCGTGCATCCAGCATGGAACTGCTTTGGGGGAGGGGCATGGGATGCCTGTTGCAACCTCCCGTGAGGTGGCGATGAGGGACGGGGCGCCCACGGCGATAGTTCCCATCCGCGAGGTCGATACCCGCAGCGACAGTATGTCCTGCCTACAAGGCGGAGGGGGTGGCGCGGATGAGGACGCTCTTGGAGGCGGGCGTGAGGCTGAGGTCGGCGTAGCTGTCGATCGGGACAAGGACGTTCGCCTCGGGGAAGTAGGCCGCGCAACTGCCGGCAGGCAGGTCGTAGGGAACGGCGAGGAAACGCGGGGCGATCCGCGTGCGACCGCCGTGCTCGGCGCTCAAGTCGACCGGTTGCAGCGGGCCGATGCCGCGGGACTTCATGTCCTGCGGATTCATGAAGACGACGCGGCGCTCGTTGCCAATGCCGCGGTAGCGGTCGTTCAGGCCGTAGACGGTCGTGTTGAACTGGTCGTGGCTGCGGAAGGTCTGCAGGACGAGTTCACCGGTCCCCGGCTGCACGCAGGCGAGCGGGTGGGTGAAGAAGTTCGCGCGCCCCGTCGCCGTCTCCCAGCGCAGTTCGCGGGCGCTGTTCGGCAGCACGAAGCCGCCGGGCTGCCGAACGCGGTCGTTGAAGTTCTCGAATCCGGGCACCACCCGCTCAATGCGCGCACGAATCCGGTCGTAATCGGACGCCAACTCCAGCCAGGGCACCGTGCTGCGCCCGCCAAGCGTGGCGGCGGCGAGGCGGGCCACGATGACCGGCTCGGACAGCAGGTGCGGCGACGCGGGGGCGAGTCGGCCATGCGAGGCGTGGACGACGCTCATGCTGTTCTCGACGGTGAGGAACTGCTCCACGCCGTCGGCATTGAGATCGCGCTCGCTGCGGCCCAGGCAGGGCAGGATGAGGGCGGTGCGCCCCGTGACCACATGACTGCGGTTGAGCTTGGTGCTGACGTGCACGGTCAGGCGACAGCGGCGCAGGGCGTCGGCGGTGTATTCCGTGTCGGGCGTGGCCTGCAGGAAGTTGCCACCGAGGGCGAAGAACACATGCGCGCGCCCCTCATGCATGGCGTGGATGGCGGCGACCGTGTCGTAACCGTGACGGCGCGGCGCGGTGAAGCCAAACTCGCGGTCGAGACTGGCGAGGAAGCTCTCGGGCATCTTTTCGAAGACGCCCATGGTGCGGTCGCCCTGGACATTGCTGTGGCCGCGCACCGGGCAGAGACCGGCGCCGGGCCGGCCGATGGCACCGAGCAGGAGGTGCAGGTTGACGACCTCCTGGATCGTCGCGACGGCATTCTTGTGCTGCGTGAGGCCCATGGCCCAGCAGGTGATGACCTGGCGGTTGCCGGACGCGCAGCGGCGGGCGGCGCGCTCGAGCTCGGCACGGGCGATGCCGGAGACGCGTTCCAGCTCGGCCCAGTCGAGGCCGGCGAGGTGTTCGGCATAGGCCTCGAAACCGTGGGTGTGGGCGGCGATGAATTCGCGGTCGTGCAGGTTCTCCTCCAGGATCGTCTTGGCCAGGGCCTTGAGCAGGGCCTGGTCGCCATTGGCGCGCACCTGCAGGAACTGGCGCGCCAGCGGGGTGGCCATGCCGAGCACGCCCTTGACCTGCTGCGGGTGCATGAAGCCGGTGAGACCGGCCTCCTTCATGGGGTTGACCGCGATGACCTCCGCGCCCGACTCCACCGCGCGCTGCAGCGAACTGAGCATGCGCGGATGGTTGGTGCCCGGGTTCTGGCCGATGACGAGAATCGTCTCCGCCGTTTCCAGGTCGCGCAGACTCACCGTGCCCTTGCCGACGCCGACGCTGGCGTTGAGGGCGGCGCCGCTGCTTTCGTGGCACATGTTCGAGCAGTCGGGCAGATTGTTGGTGCCGAACTGCCGAACCAAAAGTTGGTAGAGAAAGGCCGCCTCGTTGGTGGCGCGACCGCTTGTGTAAAACACCGCCTCATCGGGCGAGCCGAGCGCGTTCAACTCCCCCGCGATGAGCGTGAAGGCCTCGTCCCAGGCGAGCGGCTCATAGTGGTCGGCCCCGGGGCGCAGGACCATCGGGTGGGTCAGCCGGCCGGCCTGGTCCATCTCGTAATCGCTCAGCCCGGCGATCTCGCGCAGGCTGTGGCGCGCGAAGAAGGCCGGATCGACCCGGCGCTGCGTGGTTTCCGAGGCAATCGCCTTGGCGCCGTTCTCGCAGAATTCAAAGGCGCTGCGATGGTCCTCGGGGTCGGGCCAGGCGCAGCTCGGGCAGTCAAACCCCTCCCACTGGTTGAGGCTGAGCATGGCGGCCGTGCCGCGCACGAGGCCGGCATTGCCGTAAACATGCTTGAGCGAGCTGGCGACGGCCGGCACGCCGGCGGCGGCCTGCTTGGGGTCGTCGAGGCGGATGCCGGTGAGTCGCTCGGGGGGCTGGGCGGGAACAGTGGACATGGGGGGCCGGGGATGTAGCCGGACGAAGGCCGGGACTCAAGCGATACGCGCGTGGATCGCTCTTGGAACCGCGGTGAGCGGGGTCACTGCCCCCACTCCCTGATCGCCAACCCCTCCCAGTCACCCCCAAGCGCCTGCGGTGGCGGGGGCTTCGATAAGGTGCGCAGCCGCCGTCTTGCGCACGGCCCCGCGAGCCCGGCTGGAGGGGCAGTTCCGAAGCCGTTTTTTCCATGAGAATCGCGATGAAAAATCAACGAAAAACCGCCCAAAAAGGGTGAAAAAAACACCCCGTTTTTCCTCACTTTTCCCTGTAAAAATCCCCCATTTTGAGCTATCTTATTCAAGCAATAAGATCTGGTTATTCCACGCCCATTTCACCCGGAATCCCGGCGGGAAAATCCTCCGAAAAACCGGAGCCTGAAACCGGTCATTTTGCCGCCTCAAATCAGAACCCGACCCCCTCCGCCAATCATGAGCTCAACCCTCTTCCCTTCAGGACTCTGGACAGGTTTTTACACGCATTCATCTCCAGCACACAAATTCGAAATGCATCTGGATCTTGTCTTTGAAAAGGGTGCGGTTTCCGGATCAGGCTTCGATGGGATCGGACGGTTTTTGATCTCGGGAAGTTACGACGAAGGCACACGCGAATGCGAGTGGATCAAGCAATACATTGGTCAACATCAGGTCCTGTATCGGGGCGGGGCCGACCACCACGGCATTTGGGGGACCTGGAGGATCGTTTACAGCACGGGAGGCTTCCACATCTGGCCGCTCCAAGCGACCTCGGGCGAAGAGGAGGTCATCCGCGCCGAGGAGCCCCTGCCCATGCAGATGCCGAAAAGAGTTCCCTCGCATGCATTCGCCGAATAACCACCACCGCCCATGGGATTGAAAATTGCACTCTGTCGGCTTGGATTGCCTGTGACCTGTCGCAGCAACGCTCTGGAACGCCTGGCGGAAACCTACCGCCAGGCGGTTGCCCGCAAGGCAGACCTGGTGGTCTTTCCCGAACTCATTCTGCCCTCCTCTGGCAAGAGGGCCGGCTCGCATGGTGAGATCTTTTTGCGGCCAAACGATTTGAAGATTTTGGCGAAGGCCACGGGAAACATTCCCATGCTTCACGGCGGCATCACCCAGCCCCGAGTTCCCAGGATAGGGCGTCTGGGCAGTCCGCGCGTGCATGAGCTGGCAAACGGCAAAGTTCGAACTCTCGATCAGGAGTGGAAATGCGGCGAGCGGATCGTCCAAGGAGGCGAGTGGCTGAACCTTGGTGCCCATCGGATTGAAATCCAGATGCAGTCCAACTACTGGACGGGACGATACAGAGGGTATGAAGATTTATACCGGACGCATGCCTTGATAGAGACAGGTGCTGTGGGCATCGACTTCCACCTGGAGAAACGCCCCCTCACATCGAGCAGCCTGCCACTGGAAGCCTACTGGCAGTTCCTGACTCTCAAGAGTTACAATCCAACAGCCAACGGTCTGATTCGCTTGTCGCCCGACGATCCGGGCCGCTGGCAGTCGGATTGGGGCGACGGCTGTCTGATCGTGGATCCAACCACCCTGGATTCGGGGAAAGCCCGCTGCACGCATGCGAAGTCACTCGCGGTTGTCGACGAGGCAGACAAAAGCCCTCCGAAATGCCCGGTCTTGGGTTGCCTGACCCGTTTGCCCATGCAGATCGGCGAGATCAGGCTACGGGTGGAAATTCAACGCATCTGGAGGCAATTTTTAAGCGGGATGATGTTTCGCGAACCCCTCGCCGAAGATGAGGGCATGCTCTTCATCGTCCACCAACCTCAACCGATGTCTTTCTACATGGCCAACACGCCATCACCCCTCTCCATCGCCTACATTGACCCAGCCGGGCGAATTCTGCAGATCCTGGATCTGGAGCCCTTCGATCGCACCAGCAAACACTCCAGCCATTCGAACGTTCGGTACGCTCTTGAAATGCGACAGGGTTGGTTTCGAGATCATGGCGTCGGCGTTGGCTCTTACCTGCTGTCGGAGGATGGCCCGCTGCAGGATGCATTTTTGACCTTTGAAAGGACCTGGGGCTGCTCGCCTTGAGCTGCCAGGGGACATCGCGTGGGAGCGCAGCCGCAGGGCGGCACTGCGCCCCAAACATCGCTGCGCCGCGAAAACGCCTTGGAACCGCTGCAAGCGGGGTCACTTGCCCCGCCTACAGCGAAGCCTCACCACTCCGCTCTCTACTTCTTCTCCGCCACCCAGTCGCGGACAGCGAGGGTGCCGAAGCTGAAGCCGAGGCTGAGGTTGGTTTTCGAGCGGGCGAAGCTGGGGTGTTCGAAGGTCTGCTCGAAGTCGCTGCCGAGGCGCACCGCGGCCTTGGATCCCTGCAGGCGCACCTCGACCGGCACCCAGTCACCGGCTTTCAAGGCGGGGCCGGGCTTGCCAACGGCAATCGACTTGTGATCGGCCTCGTCGGGCGGGAAGGCGCGCACGGAGGTGCCGCGAGCGCTGATGACGAAGCGGAAGACATGGCCGTCGGCGCCGTTGGCGGTGAACACGACGGTCTTCACGGCGGGATCCGCGCGGTAGGCGAAGCGGACCACGGCATTCTGGTGGGCAAAGTCGTAGAACAGGATGGGGCCGTGATCCTTGAACTTCTTGTAGAGGGCATCGTCCTGGGTGCAGGAGCCCACGCCGTCGACAAACTGCCAGGGACCGCGCTGGGCGCGACGCACCGGGTGTTCGGCGGAGGCAAAGGTGTCGGTCAGGCGGGGCGTGTCGGCGGCCTGCAGGCCGGCGGCGATCAGGACAAGGAGGACGAGGTGGCGCATGTCAGTCGAGTTGTTTGAATTTGCCGTCGGCGCCGGCACGGACGCGGCCGTCGGCGTGGATGAAGGGCTGCGGGTTGGCGACGCGGCCGAGCGGGCGCACTCCGGGCGCCTGCGGGCCGTCGAGGCCGAGGTCGCCGTTCATGCGGTCGGCCAGTGCGCGCAGTTCGGCGACGCGGGCCGGTTCGGCGGCGGTGAGGTTCTTCGATTCGGCGATGTCGTTGCCGAGGTGGTAGAGTTCGTTCTTGTCGAGGTGCAGCTTCCACGGGCCGGAGCGCACGGCTTCCAGCTTGTGGCCGCGGTAGTAGTGGAACACGTCATGCCCGACGGCGCCGGCCTGGCCGCGCAGCAGGGGGGCGAGATTGAGGCCGTCGAGCTTGACCGAAGGCAGGGTGGCACCGGCCAGTTCGGCGAAGGTGGGCAGGAAGTCGAAGTGGCCGGTGATCGCGTCGGTGCTGGAGCCGGCGGGGATGGTGCCGGGCCACCAGGCAAGCGTGGCGACGCGCAGGCCGCCCTCGTAGGTCTGTCCTTTCGAGCCGCGCAGCGGGGTGTTCTTCGAACCGTGGTTGAGGGCGCCGCCGTTGTCGCTCGTGTAGATGACGAGGGTGTTTTCGGCGAGACCGAGTTCGCGCAGCAGGTCGAGGATGCGGCCGGTGCTGGCGTCGAGTTCCTGGGCCCAGTCGCCGATGAGGCCGTTGGGCGACTTGCCGATCCAGCCCTTGTCGGGGTAGAGCGGGAAGTGGACGGCGGTGTGCGGCAGGTAGAGGAAGAAGGGGCCGTCCTTGCTGGCGCGGATGAAGTCGAGCGCCTGCTCGGTGTAGCGCTGGGTGATCGTGTGCTGGCCCTCGGCCTTGACGCGTTCGATGGCGTTCGTGTTTTCGACGAGTGGCAGGGGCGGCTGGCCGTTGCCGCGCAGGCCGGACTCATCTTTCCCGGGCTGGGCCTTCTTGGCCTTCGGGGCCGCCTTCGGCAGGGGCTGGCCGGGGTTGCTTTTCGAACCTTCGGCAGCCGTGCCCATGTCGTTCGAGTAGGGGATGCCGTAGTAGCGGTCAAAGCCCTGGGCGGTGGGCAGGAACTCCGGCTGGTCGCCCAGATGCCACTTGCCGACGCAGGCGGTGGCATAGCCGCGGGCCTTGAGCACCTCGGCCAGGGTCGTCTCCTGCGGATTCAGGCCGACCTCGCCGGCCGGGAACAGCACGTGCGGAATCGGCAGCACCCGCTTCGGGTAGCAGCCGGTCATCATCATCGCCCGCGAGGGCGAGCAGACGGGGGCCGCGTAATGGCTGGTCAGCTTCATGCCCTCGCGCGCCATGCGGTCGAGGTGGGGCGTCGCGTTGTTCGACCCGTAGGGACCGATGTCGGCGTAGCCCTGATCGTCGATGTTGATGAGGATGAAGTTCGGCGGCGCGGCGACGAGGGCGGCGCTGGACAGCAGGAAGGCGGCGAGCAGACGGATCATGGCGGCCGAGGGAAACGCCGGGCCGGCACCGTTCTCGCAGGGAATGCCGGGGGAATCAGGCCGCGGGCGGGGATTCCGACTGATCCGACTGATCCGACTCCGCCGGCACCTCGGCGGCAGGTTCGGCCGCTTCGGCGGGCACCAGCTTGCCATCCGCGGTGAACTTCATGCCGGCGGCCTTGGCCGCCTCGGCGGCGGGGCCGCCGAAGCCGAGGAGCAGGGCGACCTCGTCCTGGACCTGGGCGAGTTCATCGAGGTGCAGCTCGGGATCGCGGATGAGGAAGACCTCGCCGGTCTTCTTGTTTTCGTAGAAGAGCATGCGGCCGTTTTCGGTTTCCTTGGCGGCGGTCGGCGTCAGGATGCGTTTCCGCTCCAGCATGAGGGCGAGGATGTAGCGGGCGTTTTCGGTGGCCGGATCATCCTCCTCGATGAAGCGCTGGAGCAGGCTCATGGCGCTCTCCTTGCTGGTGACCTCGGGTTTTTCCTCGACGACATTCGGGCTGTAGGTCGTGCGCCAGTAGGCGATGGGCTTGCGCTCGCTCGTTTCCTGCTGCCAGGCGTCGAGGGCGACGTCCCGGCGCAGGTAGCCGCTGGTTTCCGGGTCAAAGTAGATGGCCGTGTGGAAGACCTCGCCCTCCACGAAGGGGCGTTCGGTGAGGGCGCACTGATGGGCGCGGGAGCGGATGGACCAGTTCTGGATCATGGAAGGGGATCAGGCGGCGGCGCGACGGCGCGGGCGGACGGGGGTTGGCTTGCGCTTGAAGAGGAAGCCGAGGCTGAGGCGCGGCAGGTCACGGTTCTGCGAGCGCAGGTGCAGCAGGAACAGGCCGAGGCTGCCGAAGACGAGGTGCGGCAGCCAGGCGGCAAGGGTGGCGGACAGGTGGCCGCCCTTGGCGAGGTTGAGGCACAGGTTGTTGAGGAAGAGCACGCCGAAGAACAGGAAGATCGAACCGGCGATGCCGCCGACGGCGCCGCGCCGCGACCAGGCGATGCCGAGCGGGGCGGCGACGAGGGCCAGGGCGAGGCTCTGCCAGGGCATCGCGAAACGATGGTGCAGATGGGCGCGGAAAGCGGCGAGCTTGTCGGCCGGATCGTTGGCGTGAGTCTTCAGGTAGGAAACGATTTCCGGCACGCCCATTGACTCGGGTTTCAGTGCGTAGCTGACCATGCTCCAGGGGGTCTCGGTGAAGTCGCGCACCTCGAGCACCCCGCCGGAGGGATCCCCGGCGGAGACGGCGTTGGGAAAGGGCTGGACCATCGCGGGGCGGCCTTCGGTGTAACGCACCTCGCGGCCGTCGAAAAAGCGCCAGAGACCATCCGGGCGCCAGGTGGCGGAGTCGGCGTGCAGCACGCGGCTCAGCCGGCCTTCGGGGTCGAACTCGCGCACCTGAACCGAGCGCAGGCGACCCTCGTTGAGGGAGAACGGGAAGCTGCCGACATACCAGACCCGCTGGGTGATCGGGTCGCGGTGGAGCAGGGCGTAGGCGCGGATGGAATCCTTCTGGCGCTCGCCCATGGCGCGCAGCACGGCCTTGCGGTTGCCCTCCGCGCGCGGTGCCCAGTGGTAATTCGCGGCGGTGCTGAGCAGGGCGGCACCGAAGGCGACGACGAAGACCGGCCGGAGAATCTGGACGACGCTGCGTCCGGAGCCGAGCATGGCGACGATCTCGTTGGCGCGCGACATGCGCGTCAGGGTGTAGAGGATGGCGAGCAGCAGGGCCGCCGGCATGACCGAGACATAGATGAAGGGGACGATGCCGAGGTAGAAGAACACCACTTGGCGGGCTGAACTGCCGACCTCCTGGAACTCCTTGAGGTTGTCGAGCAGGTCCATGATCATCCACAGCGAGGTGAAGGCGATGAAGCAGAAGACCAGCGGGGCAAAAAAAGTGCGCAGCGTGTAGCGCTCCAGCGCGCCCTGCCGGGTGTAGTAGCGCAGCAGGGCCGGCGGACAGAGGGCGGCAAGCACGATCATGCCCAGCTTGATCCAGTAGGCGGGCAGCACGGGCGGCTCGCCCAGTTCGGTCATCTGCATCGGCCCGAGGTGCTCGGCGATGTCGGCGCAGACCGCCCAGGCGGCGACGGAAATGCCGGCCACCCAGGTGGGGAAGACCAGCTTGGGCGGATTGCCCCACTGGCGGAGCAGGATGAAAATGAAAATGCCACCCCCGACGAGCATCCACGTGTCGAGGTAGGGCAGCAGCAGGGACACCGTGCGCAGGATGGGACCGGCGGCCGGGGCACCCTCCTCGGCGACCAGACGGCCACCGCGCACGTCATAACCCGCGACCTCGGCGGGGTTTTCCAGATGGTGGCGCTGGCTGGCCAGGAAGACCATGGCGAGCAGGCCGACGACGAAGGCGCTGCGTCCAAGATACGGCCAGGAGCGCAGGCGCTCGACCAGGCGGCCGGCGCCCTGCAGCAGTCGCTGGAGACCTTTCATCATTCGGAGTCGCAGCCTTGGCGAGAAGCCGGGCGGAGTCAATGCGGGAAGGCCGTCAGACAGCGTCCAGCGCCTCGCGCACGGCGGTCGCCACCCGTTCGGGGGTCAGCCCGGTCATGCAGTCATAGTGACCGAAGGGGCATTCGCGCTTGAAGCAGGGGCTGCAGGGCACGTGGTGGCGCAACACCCGGTGGCGGTCGCCCAGCGGACCGGTGAGCACGGGCTCGGTGCTGCCGAACAGGCTGACGGTCGGCACGCCGAGGGCGGCGGCCAGATGCATGGTGCCGGTGTCGTTGGTCAGCAGCAGCCGGCAGCCGCGCAACTCGGTGAGGAGCTCCGAGAGACGGGTCTTGCCGACGCGGTTCTGGTGCCGGACAGGGCCCGCGAGGCGCGACAGTTCCTCGCCCATGGCGGCCTCGCCGGGCGCGCCGAAAAACACCCATTCGAGGTCGGG
>JAUREI010000219.1 GCA_030827515.1 Prosthecobacter sp.
CGAGTTCGGCGTTTTCCTCGGGGCGAAACACCGCCTGGGTCAGGCCCTCGCGGCCGCGCAGGACGAGGAAAATGACGCCGCCGTGGTCGCGCGCGGAATTCACCCAGCCGCACAGCGTGACGTTCTCGCCGATGTGTTCGGCGCGGATGGCGTTGCAGTGGAGGGAGCGGTAGGCGTTCGGGATCATGGCGGAAAGGGGGGCGGAAAATCGGGGAAAACCGCCGGAGTGCAAGGTGGAAACGCGGCGGGCCAGGCATGGGGCCGAGTCACGGCACGTTTTGCCGGCCGGCCGCGGTTCCGCACAGGCCGGGTTCTCAAGCCGTCAGGCCAGAGTGATTTCCCGGGCGCCGAGGGCGGCGTAATCGGCCGGGGTGCAGCTCAGAACGATGACCTGCAGGCCACGGTTGGCGGCGAGGTCGAGCATGCGCAGGAGCTTCTGCACGCGTTCGGGGTCGGAGTGGGCGAAGGCGTCGTCAAACACCAGTGGCAGACAGCCTTCGTGGGCGTCGGCGAGGATTTCCGCCATTGCGAGTCGGAAGGCGGCGGCGACTTGTTCGCGGGCGCCGCCGCTGAGTTGGTCAAAACCGGTGGCGCCGCGCTGGCCGCGGCCGAGGGCGAGGCCGGTGAAGGCACCGTCCTCGAGACGCAGGCTCAGGCTGGCTTCGGGACCGAAAACGCGTTGCAGGTAGCCCGTGACGCGTTCGGCCAGCGGCCGGGTCAATTGGTCGGACAGAGCCTGGCGTTCCTCGGTGAAAAGCTCGTGGATGCGGCGCTGGGCGGCGGCGCGCCGGGCGAGGCCATCGTGGCGAGCCTGCGCGGCATCAAGCCTCGCCTGTGCGGTTTTCAGTGCCGCGACGGGGTCACTGCCGCCGTCAGTGCGCAGACGGCCCGCACTGTCGGCCTGCTGACGCAGGGAATCGTCGCGCTTGCCCTGTTGCTGGAGCAGCGAGCGCTCAAGACGCTGGCGGTCGTTGGCAAGTTCTTCCGGAGTGAGTTGGGCCAGGGCTGCGCGCCGTTCCTGCAGCGCGGCCTCTGCCGTCCGCCGGGCTTGTTCGGCGGAGGCGAGGGCCTGCGCGCGGTTGGTATCGTCGCCGTGTTCTTCCAGCAGCAGGCGAAGCCGGCTTTCCAGCTCGCCGACTTCGGTTTCGGCAAGCCGCAGGGTTTCCGCCCGTTCCAGGGTCTGCCGCTCGGCCTCGCGCCAGCGACGCTGGGCGATCTCTTGTCCGGCGCGGGCGGCGGCTTCCTCGCGTTCGGCCTGGTCGATCGCCATCCGTGGATCGCCCTCATCACCTGACGGCGCCTTGAGGGCTGTAAGGGTCTGGGCACGGCGTTCGCTTTCGGCCTCGGCAGCCACGAGTGCCTGCCGCGCCTGGGCCAGCGCGGCGTCCAGTTGTTCAGCGCCGAGACCGCGCAGTTCACTCTCGATCTCGCGGAGTGTTCCCTGCAGGGTCTCGCGCCGTCGCAGCAGGGTGCTGGCCTCGGCGACCGAAGCCACGGCACAACGGGTGAGTTGATGGTGCAGTTGCTGGTGAGCCTGGTCGCGGCTGCGACGGGCGTCGGCCAGTCCCGTGCCACCCCCGGGGTGCAGGCGCAGGCGGGTGCCGTCCCCAATCTGGATTTCGACACTCTCGGTGACGACCCGGGTTTCGCCGGGAGCCAGGGTCTGGCCGGCGAGATGCACGGCTTGGTCGCTGGCAAGGACTTCCAGTCCAGCGGCCATGCCAGCGAGGCTGGCCTCGGCTCGGGCGCGCGCCTGTTCCGCGGTCTGCAGGGCTTCGACCGCGACGGCATCAAGGGCGGGCAGGGCGGCGAGTTCCCGCTGCAGGGCGGCTCGTCGTTCGCGGGCTTTCTGCACGTCGGCGGCGCGCGCATCCAGATTCGCGACCTGCAGGCGGCGTTCCTCGGCCTGCTGGCGGGCCTGGGCGAGGTCATGGCGGGCCCGGGCGAAAAGCAGGGCTTCGCTGGCACCTTGCAGGGTTTGTTCGGCCTGGGTGGCGCTTTCCCGCAGGCCCTGCAACGCCTGCTGTGCCATACGGAGTTTTTCTCGTTCCGGGGCGAGGCTTTCCCGTCGGCGGGCCAGTTCCGCACGTGACTGGGTCAGGCGCGTCTCGGCGTCCGCGAGTCGCTGATGGTCGCGGATGGCATCCTCGACGGCACGCTGGGTGGCATCGACCTCGCGCTGTCGCAAGGCGATCGCCTGAACGCGTTCCTCCAGGCGGCGTTGTTCGGATTGCAGCGTGCGCAGGGCGGCTTCGGCCTCGGCCAAGCGCAGGCCGGACTGCTGATGTTCCGCCAAGGCTTGTTCAAGGGCGGACAGAGTGGCGGCTGCCTGGGTGGCGGCCGTTTCGGCTTCATCGAGTTCCTGGCGGGCGCGACCGAGGTCCGACTGCGCGCGAGGTGCGCCATTTTGGGTGAAGGTTTGGTCGACAAACGTCGCGAAGTGAGCGGCGAGACGATGATCGATTTCCGACTGGGCGACGGCGGCGCCGCCCTCGTCCTGGAGGTGATGGAGGAGACGGTCGCGCTCGCCTTGCGCCGGATCGAGCGGATTGTCGCCGGAGCGCCCTTGGACGATCCACAGGTGTGCCCAGGTCTCGTGAAGCTTGTTGGCCTTGGCTTGCGGGGTGCCGGTCAGCTCGGCAAGTTGGGCTTCGGCTTCCTCGTTGGTCCAGGTTGAGCCGCCGTGGCGGGTGAGGCGGGTGCTGCCGCTGGCGCCCTTGAACTGCTTGATCAGGGTGTGGCGGGCACCGCGGGCGGTGAACTCGACTTCGACCTCTGGTTTGCCGTCGTGCACGGCCGAAAGCATGGCCCGGTGCGCCTCGGTGTTGCCCTTGGCGCTGAGAAAGAAGGCGCGGTGCAGCGCCTCGACCAGGGTGCTTTTGCCGGATTCATTGGGGCCGCCGATGAGCGTGCGGTGGTCGTCGAACTCCAACCGGCACTCACGGTGCAGGCGGTAGTTGCGGACGGTGACGAAGTGCAGGCGCATGGCGGTTCAGGCGGCGGCGTGGAGTTCGCGCAGGGCGGCCAGTGCGGTCGCGGCAACCTCGGGATCGCTGCTTCGGCTTTCCTCGAGCAGGCGGGTGGCGATGCGGGCGGCAAGCGGGGCATCGCTGCGCTGGGTGAGCGCCTCCATCTCCCCGGTGCTTGGGTTCAAACGAAGCTGGTCATGCAGGCGGAGCCGCAGCAGTCGCGCACGCCAGGTCTCGAGCCGCTGCTCCAACCCTGCACGTGCACTCATGCCCAGGCTGCCGCGCAGGGTGAGTCGGACCAGGTCCTCCCCGGCGCGAGCACGGGTGGCCTCTGCCAGCAGGACTTCGAGCTGCTCAAGGTCGGCATCGTCGGTGAAGTCGAATTCCAGGTTGTGCCAGCGCAGGTGGCCGGTCTTGATCGCCTCAACCCCGGGCGGTGAGCCGCGTTCGACCGTGACCACCAGCCCGTGACCGGGTTCGTTGTTGCGCGGAAAGCGATCGGGTTCCGGCGTGCCGGCATACCATGCCTTGGGACCAACCTGCTTCATGCCATGCCAGTCGCCAAGGGCAAGGTAGTCGATTTCATCGAGAGGCAGTCGCTCAAGTTCGAGGCGGTTGGAGGCGCCATCGCTCTCGTCGTCGTCGCCGGCCGGGCCAAAATCCTGCACACTGCCATGGGCGAGCACGATCCTGGGCTTGGAGCCAAAGTTGGCGAAGTCGAGGCCGCGGATCCAGGCGGTGGTGTCCTGCGGTTCATGGCGACGCAGCAGCGGGCAGGGCAGCAGCACTGCGTGCTCCAGTTCCAACGGTTCCGGCCGCAGCAGAACGTGCAGGTCGGGTGCCAAGGCCGCGCGTTCCTGCAGGAAAAAGGGTTGCTCCCAAAGCGAGTCCGGTCCGCCGTGATCGTGGTTGCCCGGGATGACATAGACCGGCAGACCCAGGGCACCTATGGCTGAACAGGCGGCGGACACGGTCGCACGGTCCGGTCGCGGCGAATCGAAGAGATCGCCGGCAACGACGATGAAGGCCGCGCCGTGTTCGCGTGCCACGGCACCGAGGCGACCGATGACGGCCTGGCGTTCCCGGCGCACCAACGCCCGCTTTTCCGCGTCCTCGACGCGGGCGTGCGGCGCTCCGACCTGCCAGTCGGCGGTGTGCAGAAAGACCATGTGCCATGGGAAGCGAGAATTCGGCGCTGGGAAACTTGAAAATCCAGCGGCCTTGGCTGGGCGGGTGCTTTTCCCGGTCGACAAGGCGGATTTGGAGTCTTATCTAGCGGCATGACCCCGACGCTCGCCCCAGCCCTGATTTCCCACATTGACGCCCTTTGCGCCGCCATTGTCGCGGATCCGGACGTCCAGAAGGCGCGCGAGCAGGCTGAGGCCTTCCTGGCGGATGAGACGGCGGTGGACCTGTACCGCGAGGTGATGACGATGGGACGCAGTCTGGAACAGCGCCACCGGGGTGGTCAGAAGCTGGATGCCAGCGAAGTCAGCCGCTTCCAGGACCTTCAGGACCAGGCTGATGCCCACGAGGTTATTCAGACGTTTGTCGCCGCCCAGGACGTGCTCCAGCAGGTGGCCAACCACGTCAACGGCTTCGTCACCAAGACCCTGGAAAAGGGCCGCGTGCCGACCGCTGAGGAGGTTTTCGGCTCCGGCGGCTGCGGCGAGGGCTGCGGCTGCCATTGATCAGCGCCTCTGGCGCACCGCCTCATAGAGGGTGATGGCGACCGCGGTCGACAGGTTGAGACTGCGCGCTCCCGGCTGCATCGGGATGTGCCAGGTGTCGTCCGGGTGGGTGGCCAGCAGGGAGGGCGGAATGCCGCG
>JAUREI010000141.1 GCA_030827515.1 Prosthecobacter sp.
AGGCTGCTGAACAGGGCCTCGTCGGCTTCAGGGTCGTGAAAGGGCTGACCGGGGGCACTGATGACACTGATCGCCCGGCGCGGGATGAGGACGGTGACCGGGGCGCTGTAGGCGTTGAGCTTTTCGGCCAGGATGCAGCCGAGTTCGGTGCATTCCCCGGCGTTGGTCCGCATCAGGGTGACCTGCGGATTGTGTGCGTAGAAGCGGCGGTTCTTGAACTTTTCCGGCAGACTGGCCGGCTCGCCAAAGTTGACCATGTCGAGGCAGCCCGGGGTGACGATGGCCGGCACACCGGCTTTGCCGGCGGCCTCCAGTCGGTGGGGGCCGGCATTCAGCACGCCGCCGACGAGTTCGTCGGCCCATTCCGTGGTGGTGATGTCGAGGACGCCGCTGATCATGCCGCTTTCGATCAGGCTTTCCATGATGCGGCCTCCGGTGCCGGTGGCGGCGAAGACGAGGACTTCATAGCCCGCCTCCTCCAGAATCGCCTTGGCGGCGTTGACGCATTCGGTGGTGTTGCCGAACATCGAGGCGCAGATCAGCGGCTTGTCGACGGCGGCGGGTGGTTCGGCCTCGACCATGCCGCAGATCGCGCCGGCGGCGCGCGCCAGCAGCACGCGCGAGAGTCGGTTGAGGCCGTTGACGTCGACGATGCTGGGCATCATGACGATGTCCTTGGTGCCGACGTAGGGGGCGGTGTTGCCGGCGGCAAGGGTGGAGACCATCAGCTTCGGAAAGCCAACCGGCAGGGCGCGCATGGCGGCGGTGCTGATGGCCGTGCCGCCGCCTCCGCCGAGGGAGATGACACCCTGGATGCGTCCTTCGGCGGCCAGGAGGGAAAGCAGGGCGGCGGCGGCGCCCGACATGGCGGTGACCGCTTCACCGCGATCGCGGCGCGCCAGCAGGGCGTGCAGGTCGACGCCACCGGCCTTGGCGACTTCCTCGCGCGCAATGTCGGGAGTGACGGTTGCCGGTGCACCGGTGCCGGTGTCGATGAGCAGGGGTTGATGACCGCGTGCGCGGAGAAGGTCCGCCACGTAGGCGTGTTCGGGTCCCTTGGTGTCGAGTGTGCCGAGGACGGCGATGGTGGCCATGGCGGGTTTGTAAGCCGGTGCTGACATTCGTGCAAGTGCAGGGGCGTGCTCAGCCTTCTCCGCGGCCGAGATGACCGTATTTGTCGGCCCAGTCGGCCGGCAACCGCAGGGGGCGCCCCTGCGGCATCTGGACAAGCGCCAGGGATTGCCGGCAGGTGATGAGCACGGTTTCCTCGCCGGCGCGGCGGATTTCGAATGCCACCCAGAAGCGGACGCGTTCGACCGATTCCAGGCGACCCGAGATGACCAGTTCATCGCCGAGGGTGGCGGGTTTGCGGTAATCGATCTCCGTGCGCACGACGACGGGATAGACCTGGGTCTGTGCCATTTCGCGCAGTTGCATGCCGAGCTTGGCGGCGAGGCGGGTGCGCGCGGTTTCGATCATCCGCAGGTAGGCAATGTTGTGGACGACGCCGCCAATGTCGGTGTCGAAGAACATGACTTCCTCGCGGGTTTCGATGCTGGGGGCAGGTTCGGCCATGGATGAAGGCTTTTTTACGCGCGGGTTGAGCGGCATGCCAGTGGGAATGACGGATGACGAAGAACCGAGAACCGGAAACAGGCCGGCGCTCTGCCGCGTAGTCCTGCGCCATGCCCCGTCTCGCCTGTCTTGCCCTTGTCTGTTGCCTGCCGCTGCACGCGCAGGAACCCGCCTTCGAATGGCTTGCCTTTGGCGGTGGGCCGAAGAATGACAAGATTCGCGCGGTGACCTTTGATCGCGCGGGCAACGCTTTGCTTGCCGGTGAGGCCACCGGGGATGTCAGCTTCGGCGGGCAGGAACGCCGGGGTGCCGGCGACATGGACTTTGTCCTGGCCAAGGTGGGGCCGGAGGGGCGTGTGCAATGGTTGCGCGGCCTGGGCGGCAGTCTGACCGAACGCGCCTATGGCGTTGTCACCGATGCCGCCGGCAATGCCTATGTCACCGGCCATTATGCCAGCACCGACGCGGTTGTCGCCGGCGTGCAGCTGCCGAATGCGGGGGATTACGATGTCTTTGTCGCCAAATATGCGGCCGATGGCGAACTGCTGTGGCTGCGCACGGCGGGTGGTGCCGGCTATGACTACGGACACGGCATCGCCCTCGACTCCTCGGGAGCCGTGATCGTCAGTGGTTCCGTGGCGGGCGAGGCGCGGTTTGGCGAAGCCGTCGTCCAGTCCGGCGGTGCCTCGCGCGCCGTGTTTTGCGCCAAATACGATGTCGATGGCAAGTTGCATTGGGTGCGTGCGAGCGGGGGACGCCTGTCCGGCAGCGGACATGGCGTTGCCGTGGATGGCGAGGATCACATTTACATCGGCGGCAACGGCAGCGGTTCCGGTCAGTGGGGGGCTCTGGCGATCAACCTCGGGGCCCGTGCCAGTCTCGTGCTGAAACTCACCCCGGCAGGTGACGCGCTTTGGGCGGCGGTGCATCCGGGCGCGGGTGTGCATGAAATCACGGCGGATGCCCAGGGTCGCGTCTGGGCGGCGGGCATGTTCAAGGAGCGTGCGGTCTTTGGAGCCGAGACCTTCACGACCACGGGTCCGAAGGACAACGACGGGTTTCTGTGTCATTATGACAAGCAGGGCCGTCTGCAGTGGACGCGGGTGCTGAGCGGCCCCGGCACGGACTATTGCCTCGGGGTGGCCACCGATGGCTTGGGCCGGGTTTTCGTCACGGGGGAATTTTCCGCCACGGCCACCCTGGCTGGAAGGACGCTGAACAGCCAGGGGGCGACAGACATCGTCACGGCGGCCTTTGACTCCGCCGGCGGCCTGGACTGGTGGGTCGGCAACGGCGGGCCCAGGGGCGACAATGCCTACACCCTGGCCTGGCATCCTTCCGGCAGGTTGCTCCTCGGCGGATCCTGCAGTGCCGGTGCCGGATTCGGCGCACGGATCATGGACGGACAAGGGAGCAGTGAAGCCTACGGGGCGGTCCTGCAGGGAAAGGGGTTGGCACCACCGTGATGATTCTGAGTTCTGGTGCGAAGCCATGACTCGTTGAGGTTCGCACTCCGTAGGTGAGTGCGATTGCACACCTCTGCCCCCATTTCAGCTCAACGACGCCGCCAGTGGGTGGACACGGCATCAACCAGCCCTGGGATGCTGTGGGTTTTTGCCTCGACATTGACCTTCAGGCCGTGCCTGCGCACGGCGGCGCTGGTGACCGGGCCGATGCTGGCGATCTTGATGCCATCGGGCAGGGGGACCTTGAGATCCATGAAGGCGTCGACCGTGCTGGCGCTGGTGAAGGTGATCATGTCGGCACCCTCCTCCTTGAGTCGGGCCAGGGCTTCCAGGTTGTCGTCCTTCTCGGGCACGGTGCGGTAGGCGATGGCTTCATCGACGATGGCTCCCAGGGCGGCCAGGCCGCTGGCGACCACCTCGCGCGTCTCCTCAGCCTTGACCCAGAGAACACTGACATGCTCCATGTTCTGATGGTCCTTGAAGGCCTTGACCAAGCCTTCGGCAACGAAGTTCTTCTCGGGCATCAGGTCGACCGCAAGATGGCGGGCGCGAACCTTTTCCGCCGTGCCGGGCCCGATGCAGGCGATGCGGGCTCCGCCGATGCTGCGGGCGTCCTGATACAGCTTGTCGAACATGGCGAAGAAGGCGTCGACCCCGTTGGGACTGGTAAAGACGATCCAGTCATAGGTGTGGCAATCCTGAACGAGTTCGCCAAAGGCCATGCGGTTGCGGGGTTCCTCGATGCGGATGGTCGGCAACTCCATGACATCGGCACCGAGGTCGCGCAGGCGACGGGTGAGGACGCCGGCCTGCTGGCGGGTTCGGGTCACGACGATGCGCTTGCCAAACAAGGGCCGGTTTTCATACCAGTTGATGGAGTCACGCTCCTTGACGACGTCACCGACAACCGCGACGGCGGGCGCCTTGAAGCCGGTCTCCTTGACGCGTTGGGCCATGGTGCCGAGGGTGGCGATCAGCGTTTGCTGCCGTCCATGGGTGGCCCAGCGCACCAGAGCCATTGGGGTTTCCGGGGAGGCGCCGTGCTTGAGTAGTTCCCCGGTGATCTCCCCCATGCGCTCGACGCCCATGAGAAAAACCTTGGTGCCGTCGGCCTTCGCCAGTTTGGCATAATCGAGGCTGGTGTCGTCCTTGGTGGGGTCCTCGTGTCCGGTGAAGATGGTGAGCTGGCTGGCGTGGTCTCGGTGGGTGACCGGAATGCCGGCATAGGCGGGACCGGCGATGGCGCTGGTGATGCCGGGCACGATTTCAAAGCGCACGCCGGCCTCGGCAAGCTCGGCCGCCTCCTCGGCGCCGCGACCGAACAACACCGGGTCGCCGCCCTTCAGGCGGGTGACCACCTTGCCCTCGCGCGTCAGCTTGACAATCAGGGCATTGATCTGGTCCTGGGTGAGGGTGTGGGCCCCGGCCTTTTTGCCGACATAAATTCGCTCCGTGCCCGGCCGGCCATGGCGCAGGAGTTCCGGATTGCACAGGTAATCATAGACCAGGACATCCGCCGCCTCGATGCATTCCCTGCCTTTGAGGGTGAGCAGGCCAGGGTCACCGGGGCCGGCGCCAACGAGGTAGCAGATGCCAGGGGCGGGGGAGGGGGCTTTCGACATGGAAGGAGAGGCATTGTGGCGAATTCGCGGCCGCTGGCAACCGCAGTGTGCCCATCTTCCTGGCAAGTGTCAGGGGACCGCGGCATGCTCAGGCATGCTGCCGTTGCTTCCGTCAGGACCTGGCGGGGTTCACAAGCTGGACATCCGCGGCCCCTGACGCCGCTTTCATAGTGCGATTGGCGCCGTTCGACAAGGGCAAAGGGAGTTTGATTCTCATGAAAATACAAACTTCTGAAAAATGCTGTTGTCGAAAAAGCTGGGATTCGGTAGAAAACTCGCGTTAATTCACATATCCCGTTCTCTCATCATGGCCTGGAAGCTCCTCTCTGTCCTCTCTGCGGTCTGCCTCGGTGCAGCCTGTTATTTTGCCAACGCGAACAAGCAGCGCACCGCTCAGGAAAAGATCCGTCTCGAGGCGGCTCAGGCCAACCTGAAGTCGGCCCAAGACCGCAAAACTGAAGGCGAAGCCGCGGCCAAAGCGAAGGAGGAGCAGCACACCGCCCTCCAGAAAGACCGCGACAACGCCAAGGAGGAGGTGGTCAAGCTCGCCACAGATGCCCAGGAGAAGGAGGCCACCCTGGTGGTCGTCAAAGGCAACCTTGAGCAGGTGACCCGACAGGTTACGGAAGTGCGCAAGCAGATCGATGACGCCGGTGACATCGAAAACCTTGTGGCCCAGATCGAGAAGCTCAAGAAGGATCAGACCGACGCCGAGGGTGCCGTTGCCAACCAGAATCAGCGGCTGGCCTCGGTGAAGGAAAGCATCACCAGCCTCAGTGGCCAGATCAACAATCTCCGCGAGGCGGAAGCCCAGGGACGTCGTGGCATCGTTGCCGTCGATTTCTCCGCCCGGGTGGCCGAGTATTTCCCGGAATGGGGCTTTGCGATTCTCAACAAGGGCAATTCGCAGGGCGTCTTCGCGAACGCCGACCTCGAAATCAAGCGCGGCCAGGACGTGGTCGCCAAACTCAAGGTGCGCAGCGTTGAACAGCACAATTCGATCGCCGACATCATCCCAGGCTCGATTCCCGAGGGTGGCTTCATTCTCACGGGTGACACCGTGGTCGCCGCCCTCAAACAGACGGCGGCAGATGAGAAGAAGACCTCCGCGCCCGCAGACAAGGCTTCCGACACGCCGGTCGCTCCGGAGGCCCCGGCCGCCGCCCCGGCGATGAGCTCAGACCCCTTTGGTGCGCCTGCCGCCCCGGCCGCCCCGGCGATGAGTTCGGATCCCTTTGGCGCCCCCCCTGCACCCGCCGCTCCGGCGATGAACTCGGATCCCTTCGGTGCGCCGCCTCCCGCCAACTGATCGCCTGTTTCGCCTCGCAACCCCATTTCCCGTCCCAAGCCCATGACCAAAGTTTTCTTCATCCTCGCCGCCATCGTCACTGTGGTCGCGGCCGTTTTTGCCTGGCAGTTGAAAAATGATTTCACCGAAACCCGCAATCAGGTGTTCGCCCTCAACAAGAACGTTGAGACCGAACTCGCGGCCGTCACCGCCGTGGTTGCCCAGGTGACCAAGATCAACGGCGACATCGCCGCCGTGCAGCAGGAACTCGATGTCGAGAGTGAGAAGATCAAGGCGCAAAAACTCAAAATCGCCCAGGTGGACAACGACGCGAAGCGAGCTCAGGACGAGCTTGACGCAAAAAACAAGCAACTGGCCGAACTCAACCAGAAAATGTCGAAGCTTCCGAAGGGCGTCAAGCCTGAGACTCTGGTCGAGGACATCAACAACATGAAGAAGGCCATCGCCGAGTTCCAGGCGGAGGCTGAAATGAAGAAGAAGGAGATCGCCGGCGAGGAAACCAAGATGGATGACCTGCGTCGTGCCCTCGATGAGGTCAATCGCAAGATCGAGGATCGCAAGCGCTCCTTTGACCGCAACAGTCTGAATGCCCAGGTGGTCGCGGTGAATGCCGAGTGGGGCTTTGTGGTGGTCAATGCCGGCCAGACACTGGGCATCACCGAGGCGACCAAGCTGCTGGTGACCCGCGGAACTCAAACCATCGGCAAGCTCAGCATCGTCTCGATTCAGGGCGACCGTACCGTCGCCAACATCCTGACCGATACGCTCGCTCAGGGCGCCACGATTGCCCCCGGCGATCGCGTTATCCTGGAAAATCTCTACCAGTGAGGCGAGCAACCCAGCCAGCCATGAAGTGTCGCCGCCTGCTGCTGTTGGCCTGCAGTCTTGCCTTTGTTTCCTGCGCCACGGAAGAATCCAAGCGTCGTACGCGCATCCCCCCATCTGTTTCCGACAGCACGCTGCCCTGGAATCGCCCGCCCAAGTGGGAGGGGAACGCCCGATACGGGTCCATGATGCCGCAGAGCCGCTGAAGTCGCGGTCTTGCCGCTCAGCCTGTTTTATTGCAAGCTGGAGCTGCCATGGAGAAAGCGTCGCTGGACAAGCCGGCCGATCCGGATTCACAGGACGAAATCCATCGTCGAGTGGAGGAACTCATTTGCAGCAACCTCGGGGAACAGCTTGTCTTTTCCCAGAATCAGGACATGCCGTCTGCGGATTCCAGTTCGGCCAAGCCGCATGCCTCCCAGGAAGAACCCGGGGGGAGTCATTCGAATTTCATCTGAGACCAGGGGTAATCTAGGCTCAACTGGGCCGTTTTGTATTCCATCGCGAGGCGGTGGAATGCACCGACAAATTTCTCAGCGATCTCGTGGTGAACTGCTATCGTGGCGGCTAATCTGCCCCAACCAGCGAATGAACCAGCACGAAAACCAGAGCGTCACCCTCCTTTTCATAGGCATCCTTGTTTGTGTGCCCCTGTTGGCGCTGCAGCATTTTGGGCTCTTTCCCGAACTTGGCGACCGTCTCGCGGATCTGCTGCCGCGCCTGCTGGTGCTGCCGGAGGAGGGTGTGCGCAAGGATCCCCTGCTGCAGTATGCGCTGCAGACCCTGCTGGCCTTCCTCGGGGCCTGGGTCGGGCTACGCGCGGCGGCACTGTGGGTGAAGCTGGCCTTCTTGGCGGCCCTTGGACATCTGCTCGCCGGCTTCACCCTCACGCTCGCCTGGAACGGGGTGCTGTTTGAGCCCTGCTCGGGTTTTCTGGCCGCTTCCACAGCCTGTCTGATCGGTGTCATTTGCGCCGATCTCGAGCAACGCCGTGAAAGCGAGACGGCCGCAAATGCACCTGGGGGGGCGGAGACGGCCAGTGCACCTGAACCGGCGGTTGAAGCCCGAGCCGAGTCGCCAACGCCGGATCAAGAGTCGCCCGTGCCGGCAGATGCGCCCGCCGTGAAGTCCTGAGGTGAACACGCTTTTGCTTGCCGGCGCGCCGGCTTGCTCCGAATGCTGGGCATGGAGTTTCTGGCCTACTACCTGCACGATCTCAGTCCGCACCTGCTCAAGCTGGGTGAACGCCTCGCCATCCACTGGTATGGTCTCGCCTATGTGCTGGGTTTTTGGCTCACCTATTTGGTGATGCGTGAGCTGGCCCGGCGTGGTCTCTCGGAGATTCGACCCGACCAGGTGGCCGACTTCATCACCATGGTGGCGCTCTTCGGCGTCGTCCTCGGTGGTCGGCTCGGCTACATGCTGCTCTATGATTTCGACCATTTTATCCGCGCTCCCTGGACGCTGTTCCTACTCAATCAGGGCGGCATGGCCAGCCATGGCGGCATCGCCGGAGTGGCACTGTTTTGTCTCTGGTATGCGCGCAAACATCGCATCTCCTGGACCGGCATCGGCGACACCCTGGTCTGTGGCGCACCGCTGGGCATTTTTACCGGTCGCATCGCCAACTTCATCAACGGCGAGTTGTTTGGCCGGGTGACGACGAGTCCGCTGGCGGTGAAGTTTCCCACCGAACTGCTGCATGAGGACTTCGTCGCTCAGGGCGGCGCGCCGGTGGCGCTGCCGGAGGGGGCCGTGCACAGCCCGGACATCATCGCTTTCTTTGCCTCCAGGCCCGGCGGACTGGCGGAGTTGGAAGCCATGCTGCATCCGCGCCACCCCTCGCAGCTCTACGAGGCGCTGGGCGAGGGATTGTTGTTGAGCGTCGTGCTGATCGCGGTGCGTCTGCGCTTCCCGACACTCGGTCACGGGGTGCTGACCGGCCTGTTCTTCCTGCTTTACGCGGTTGCCCGCATCGCCCTTGAATGTGTTCGCCAGCCGGACTCCGGAGCCGAACCCATCCTCGGCTTCACCCGCGGCCAGTTTTTCTCGCTGTTCATGATCGTCACTGGAACCGCCTTCCTGCTTTACGGAATGACGCGCGGCCGGCGGGCGACGGCAGGGTAAAAAAAACCGCCGGCAGACTCGCGGTGAGCCGGCCGGCGGTGGACGGGCAGGTCTCAGAATTGCACCGAGCCGCCGACGTAGAAGTTGCGGCCGTAGCCCGGATCGATGCCGTCGTTGCGGACGCGCGAGAAATAACTCTCGTCGAAGACATTGTTGACGCCGGCCATGAGGGTCAGGCGCTTGGTGACGGGCACCTCGGCGGTGAGATCCCAGGTCATGTAACCGGGGATGGTGAAGCGGGGGTTGGCGTCATCGCGGGCGTTGTGATCGTCGATGAAGGTGCCAAGAAAGGAGATTTTGACGCCCTTCCGCTGGTAGATCAGACCGCTGCGCAGGATGAAATCAGGGGCATACTGGGGCGTTCCACCATCATTCGGACCGCCATGCAGGCCTGCCTCCAGCAGGGAGACGTTGCCGTAGAGGTTGAGGGCGCCGAGGCTGTCGCCCAGCTTGGTGCCGCGTGCGGCGTCGAGGCCGCCGATGAGGTCGAACTGGGCGGCGCCATCCCAGCCGTAGTTGATGCTGCGGCCGACGCTGCGCAGGCGACCGCCGGCGACGCCGAAGCGGTTGTCGAGGTCGATCAGGAAGACGCTGGTGTCGAAGGCGAACCATTCGCGCGGCGTGCCGCGGTAGCCGATTTCGTAGCTCCAACCAAGCGAGGGGCCGGAGTCGGTGGCGGTCAGGCCGGGTTGGGCGACGATGGATTCGCTGAAGATCGTCGTGCGGTAGCTCTGCGAAACGTTGGCATAGAGCTGGTTCTGATTGTCGAAATCGAGCGCCATGCCCAGACCGAACAGCGGCTGAACTTCACTGGCGCGCTTGCCGACCGAACCGGTGAAGGCGCCGGTGCCCGCGTTGAAGTTGCGGCTGTGGACCTGCTGTTCGATCATTTCCAGACGGAAGCCCGGGGTGATTGAGATGCGGCCGAAGGTGAACTTGTTCTCGGCGAAGAAGGAGCCGTAGGTCGTGCTGCGGTCAGAGTCGAGGAAGGTGACACCCTCCTCGGCATCCGGGCTGCTGCCACGCTGGTCCTCGCGCGGCGAGTCGGCATAGTAAAACTGCATGCCGGCCGCCAGCGTGTGTTGTCCGCCAAAGGCTTCCCAGTCGTGGCGAAGGCGCGGC
>JAUREI010000093.1 GCA_030827515.1 Prosthecobacter sp.
AGGGCCGTGCCCGGCGCAGTGGCGGCCGGCGGCAGGTAGGCCATGCCGATGCCGCAGCCGAGGCTAGGCGACTGCGTGCCGCTGGCAACCTCGCCGATCACGGCGCCGTCGTGCAGCACCGGGTAGTGGGGGCGGGGCGGGGGCGCGGCACCGGTCATGCGAAAGGCGGTCAGTTTGTCCGGCAGACCGGCCGCCTTCTGCGCCAGCAGGGCCTCACGGCCGGTGAAGCTTTCCTTGTCGAGGGCCACAAAGAACCCCAGGCCCGCCTGGAGCGGCGTGCGCTCGGGCGACAGGTCATTGCCGTTGAGTGGGTAGCCCATTTCCAGGCGCAGGGTGTCGCGCGCACCCAGGCCGCAGGGCAGGCCGCCCTCGGCGCGCACGGCTTCCAGCAGGGCATCAAACCAGGCCTCGGCGCTGGCGGCGGGTGCAAAAAACTCAAAGCCCTCCTCGCCGGTGTAACCGGTGCCGCAGAGCCAGAGGAAATCGCCCTCGTGCAGGCTGACCTGCACGGTGTTGTGCTCCGGGAAAGTCGCCGCCTCGCCAAAGACGCGCGTGAACACAGCGCGGCTGCGCGGGCCCTGCACGGCCAGGCCGGCGGTGCGGGCGCTGAGGTCGCGCAGGGTCAGGTCGGCATCCGCGTCACGGCCGGCCGCGAGGGCCTGCAACTGCGCCCAGTCGTCGGCGATCTTCGAGGCGTTGACGACGAGGAAGAACTCGTGGCGGGCGATGCGGTAGAGGATGAGGTCATCGATGACACCGCCCGCTACGTTGAGCAGCAGGCTGTACTGCCCCTGCCCGACCTCCAGTCGGCTGAGATCGTTGGTGAGGGCGCCGTTGAGGAACTCGAGCGCCGCCGTGCCGCCGACCAAGAACTGGCCCATGTGCGAGATGTCGAACAGACCGACCCGTTCACGCACCGCCTTGTGTTCCTCGACGATGCCCGAGTACTGCACCGGCATCTCCCAGCCGGCGAAGGGGATCATGCGGCCCCCGATCTCAAGGTGCTTGGCATGCAGGGGCGAACGCTGAAGATCGGCGGTGTCGGACATGCCGCCACAGTGGCGGGGCGAACGCCGATGTCAAAGCGCGGCCCTGCATCGTGCTGCCAAACCCAGGAACCGGGACGGTTTTCCGAACGCGCCCTTGCACGACAGCGGCGCGGCGGCTTGGGTGCCCCATGAACAGCATGACCGGATTTGGCCGCGGCGAGGCGCGGCAGGGCGACCGCCTTTGGCAGGTCGAATGTGCCAGCGTCAACCGCAAGCAACTCGAGGTGGTGGTCAACCTGCCGCGCGATCTCAGCACGCTCGAAGGAGAGGTGCGCAACCGCGTGAGCACTGCCTGTTCGCGCGGCCGCGTCCAGGTGTCGATCAAGCGCCAGGAGAGCGAAGCCGCGGCGGGTCTGCCGCAGATCAGCGAGACGGCGATCGAGCAATACCTGGCGCGGCTGTTCTCGCTCGCCGGCCGGTTGGGCATCTCGGCAGAGATCTCCATGAGCGAACTCCTGCGCCTGCCGGGCGTGCTTGGCGCGGAAACGGAGGAAACCAACCCGGACGAGGCCTGGCCGGCGATTCGCGAGGCACTGGATGCAGCCCTGAGCCAGTGGCAGCAGATGCGCGCCACCGAGGGTGCCCATCTGCGCGAAGAGATTGAGGGTCGCCTGGCCACGATCGAAGCCCTGCTCGGCCGCATCGCCGAGAAGGCGCCACAGGTGCCCGAGCTGCAGCGCGCGGCCCTGCGCCAGCGCCTCGAACAGGCGGGCCTGCCGCTGCCGCTCGACGACGAGCGACTGCTCAAGGAGATCGCCCTGTTCGCCGATCGCACCGACGTCTCCGAGGAACTGGCGCGCGCCGCCAGTCACCTGAAGCAGTTCCGCACCTACCTCGCCTCCGGCGAACCCATCGGCCGCAGCCTCGATTTTCTGCTGCAGGAATTCTTCCGCGAGTTCAACACCATGGGCTCCAAATGCAACCACGCCGGCATCGCCCACGATGTCGTCAGCGCGAAGACGGAACTGGAGAAGATTCGCGAGCAGGTGCAGAACCTGGAGTGAGCACGGCGCGGATTGCCGCCTGCAAGACCGGTTCACTGCCCGGCGGCACCCAGGTCCAGCCGTTCAGGTTGCTGTCCTTCTCCCGCCAGGCGCGCTCGACCGGGATGTAACCCGGACCGCATTCGCCGTAGCCCATGACGAAGACAAAGCTCTCCGGCCGGCAGGCCTGGGCGAAGCGCTGATACTCGACGTAGGCTTCCGCAGGCAGCAGCAGCACCTGCGCCACGCCGAAGTCGAGGCAGGGCAGATTGATGCGGTGTCCGGCGCGCACACGTTCATACCAAGCCAGCCCCATGGCGGCCTCGGACCGGCCAAAGGGTCGCGCCTCGCTCGTCAACCGGCCGCGCAGAATCGTCTCGGTGTGCCCCGGCGTGCGCCGTGCCCCAAGCGCCAGCGGCACCTGGCGAAAGTCCGCCGCAGCCAGCGGCACGCGCCGCGTCGCCGTCCAGGCCTGGCGCATGGCCTCGTGCAGGCGGCCCGCCAAAATCTCGCGCCCCTCCGGCGCGCCGTCGTTCCACTTGCCGGCGGTGACATTGCCGGCGCAGCCACTCACATAGATCTGCGCCACGCCCGGATGCTCCGCCTGCATGCGCGCCCGCGCCAGGCCCGGGAAATCGGCCGACACCCGGCCCTCGCCATAGCGACTCATCGGATGCACGGCAAACCCGTGCAGGGCGCACAGCGGCTGGTCGCCGTCCCAGAAACTCAGGGTGCGCAGCCAGGGATCAACTTCGCCCGGCGGAGCCGCGCGCGCCCCGGCATCGGTGGTGCGGCTGCCACGCGCGTAGGACACCGTGCCGTCGGCCAGGACAAAGCGGCGGTTGCTGGCCACTTCCTGCACCTCCGCCCGGCCGAGGCCGAGGTGAGTCACACGTTGCGCCAACGGCAGGGCGGCGCGGAGTGCCCCGGCCACGCGGCGGATGCAGGTCTCGTTGAACTCCGGTTGGCATACCGAGGCAACCTGCACCGGTGCGTCGGGCGCCGGTGCGGGCAGATCCTTCCACGCGCCCGTGGCCTCCATGGCACGCAGCAGGTGTTCCGCCTCCTCATCCATCACTGGCGCGTCGTGCACGTGCGTGCTGTGAACCATGACCCGCTCCGGCAAAGTGCCCGCCGCCTCGGCCAATCCGCGCCGCCACTTATCAAACGAGCGTCCGCGGATCTCGCACCAGTCGAGACTGACCAGAACCCAGGGCAGATCGCCGCCCGTCAAAACGAACCCCTTGGCGAACAGCGGATCGGCCACCGTCCGCACCGGCGCGATGCCGCCGCCCATGCAGGGATGCCCAACCGGCGGCGTGACGTCGACGCTGAAGGTGGCCAGTCGGAAGTCGGAAGCGGTGGCCGCCACGGTGGTGACGACAAACAGGAGCAGGCGCGACAGCATTCCACCCATACGCGGCCAGCGACCCCTTCCTGACGGGGGTCACTCGACCTCGGCCACTTGGGAGTGCAGGGAATTTTTGCCCCAGCGTCCCTCGAGAGTGTAGACGAGGTGAGGCGTGTAGAGTTCCGGCTCAAGCAGGAAGGAATCGTGCCCCTTGTCGGAGTGCACCGTGATGTACATGCTCGATACGCCGGCCTTCTCGAGTTCGGCCACCAACTGCGCCTGTTCTTCCGGATAGAAGCAGAAGTCGGAATCGATGCTGAACACCAGGTAATGGTGCCCGGCCGCGCGGCTGCGCATAAACAACTCCGCGTAACTGTCGACTCCGGCGTCCTGCAGCGGATCGTAGCGCAGCCACATGTTGATGATGCGCAGGTAGGTGTTGGCGTCGAAACGCTTCACGAACTTCTTGCCCTGATGCAGCATGTAGCTCTCGACGTTGTGCCCCACCTTGTACCAGGACAACCGGCCGTTGGGCTGGCTGACATCCTGGCGGGCGCGCCGCTCAATGGCGTCGAGGTGAACAAAGGTCTTGTGGGAAATCATCCGCGCCAAGGCCAAGCCGTACTCCGGTGAGGCCGAGTCATCGTAGTCACCGCCGTTGAACTGCGGGTCATTCTCGATCGCAAGCACCTGCTCAAACAGGGTCAGGCGGGTCAGCACGGTCGTGCTCAGACCGGTCGCCATCGGCACCACGATGCGCACGCGCTCCGGGTAGAGCGTGGCGAAATTGATGGCCAGGAGGCCGCCGACCGAGGCGCCCATGACCGCATGGAGACGGCGAATGCCGAGATGGTCGAGCAGCGCTGCCTGGCTGCGGACGATGTCACCCGACAGCACCGCCGGGAAGTCGCGACCGTAGGGACGGCCGGTCACCGGATTGAGTGAGGTCGGCCCACTGGAACCGTAGCAGCCTCCAAGATAGTTGGCGCAGATGATGAAATAGCGTTCCGTGTCAAGCGCCTTGCCCGGACCGATGAACAGGTCCCACCAGCCGTGATGCACGTCCTCGGTCCAGCGCTCGCCGACGCCAGCGATGGCGGTGTTGAGGCCGGCTGCATGCTGGCTGCCCGAGAGGGCATGAAAGAGCAAAATGGCGTTGCTGGCGTTCGCATTCAGCGTGCCATAAGTCTCGTAGGCCACGGTGATGCCCGGCAGGCGGTCGCCACTGGCGAACTCAAAGGGTTCGTCAGCGGAGCCGAGATGAAAGAACTGGGTGGCAACCACGCCGCATCCGTCGGACATAAGCCCGCCAGCAAACATCAGGAACCGGCGAGTTCAACCCCACACTGTCGGTTTTGGCCTTTCCCGTCCACCAACCGGCGGAAATGTCACCCCAACCCCTATTTTCTACTTGCTCTATAGGGAATAGGGTTTATTGACTCGGTCTACCCATCGCCGCATGCCCGATCTCGCCCCCACCCTGCTCAACCGGCTCTCGCCCGTCGTCCGCCCCCCTGCCCTGCACGCGCGCCCGGACTGCATGCTGACGAAGCGGGTGCGCAAGGCGAGCGGCGCCGCGCCGAGTTTCAAACTGGGCATTTTTGCCGGCATTCATGGCGACGAACCGGCGGGCACCCTGGCCGCCAAACAACTCTTTCAGGAAATGAGCGAGCCCGGTCACCCGGAATTCCGCGACTTCGAACTGCATTTTTATCCGGTCTGCAATCCGACCGGTCGTCATCTTGGCATCCGCCACAACCACCGCGGTCTTGATCTCAACCGGGAGTTCTGGTCCGGATCGACCGAGCCGGAGGTCCTTTACCTGGAAAGCGAACTGCGCCGTGAACGCTACGATGGCATCATTGCCCTGCACTCCGACGAAGATGTCGAGGGCTGCTACGGCTTTGTCAGCGGGGCCCTGCTCAGCCAGCACCTGCTGGAACCCGCCCTCGATGCGGCCGCGGCGCATCTGCCGCGTGAACTTTCGCCAGTGATCGACGGCTTCGCGGCCGAGCGCGGCATCATCAAGGAAGGCTACCACGGCATCCTCAGCGCGCCGCCGGAACAGCGGCCGCAGGCCCTGGAAATTGTCTTTGAAACACCCGGCCGCGCGCCAATGGATCGCCAGGTGGCGGCGACGGTCGCCGCCGTGAAGGCGATCCTCGCTGGCTACCGGGAGTTGCAAGCCTACTCGGCCCATCTTTAAGCTGCCGGATGTCACGGTCCACCATCCTTCGCGTTGCGGCGCTGCTGCTCGCCCTTGACCCCGGCGACGCCCTGACGGCGGAGTTTTTTCGTCCCTCGAGCAGCTACGGCACCCAGCCCGACACCGATCCGCCCAAGTATGCCAAACCGCTGTCGACGGTGGACCCGGCCTGGAGTGGCCTGGACTGGCTGGACGCAGGCCTGGACTTCCGCTGGCGCTACGAGTACCGCGACGATGACCTGCGCCGCCCGATCGCCGGGCTGGACGATCCCCAGCTGATGCGCACCCGCGCCTTTCTGGGGGTGCGGGAGAAACTCGACCCCGTGCGCTTCGGCGTGGAACTCGAGGACGCTCGCAGCTATGGCGGCGGCTTTGCGCGCGATGGCCGCGACATCAACGAGTTCGAGCTGATCCAACTCTGGGCCGAACTGCACTTTGCCAGCCTGCTTGGCCGTGATGCCCACGGCACTGACAGGCCGCTCAGCCTGCGCGCCGGTCGACTGGCCTTTGAGTATCTGGACCGCCGCCTGATCGGCAACAATCAGTGGCGCAACACGACCAACACCTTTCAGGGTCTGCGCCTGAGGCTCGGGCAGCAGGCCAATGACTGGCAGCTTGACCTGCTCGCCGTGCAACCGCTTGAGCGTCTGCCCTACGAGTGGGATGAACCCCGCGACGGCGAATGGTTTTATGCCGCGATAGGCGACTGGCGACGCTGGTCGGAGGTGGTCACCCTGCAACCCTATTTCCTCAGCCTTCAGCAGGATGCCCGGCCGGGTGCCCCGGCGCGCCACATCCACTCGGCGGGGCTGCGTGCCTACGGCGACGTCGGTGACAGCGGCTGGGACTACGACTTCGGCGCGGTCACCCAGTTTGGCCGATCCGGCGCCGAACGCCACCGTACCTTCGGCTGGACCAGCGAGGTTGGTCGCCGATTCAGCGCCCCCTGGCAGCCCCGTTTGAGTGCCTTCTACGGCTTTGCCAGCGGCGACCGCGATCCGAACGACCGCAGCAGCAACCGATTTGAAAAGTACTATGGCTTCGGCCGGCCCTGGTCGGCCAACGACTACCTGACCTGGGACAACCTGCACAGTCCGAAGGCGCGAGTCGAACTGCAGCCGCGACACAACCTCGCCGTCGATTTCGGCTACGGTGCTTACTGGCTGGCGAGCAAGACCGACGGCTGGCGCAACACCGGCCTGCGAGATGCCTCCGGCGGCAGCGGTCGCTTCATGGGCCAGGAACTCGATGCGCGTGCCGTCTGGAAGATCACGGAACGCGCCCGTGCCACCCTGGGTTATGCTCACTTCCTGCCCGGCGGCTTCACCCGCGCCCAGGGCAAGGGTCGCGACAGCGATTTTTTCTACCTCGAGGTCAGCCTCGCCGCCTTTTGAACCAACCATGAACCGCCGCCGCTTTCTCCTCAGCGCCGCCGCCCTCGCCGGCTGCCGGCCCGCGCCGGCGCCCGACGGTCTGCTGCGCCTCGGTCACTTTCCCAACGTCACCCACCTGCAGGCTCTGGTCGCCCGCAGCTTCTCCCGCGAAGGCCGCGGCTGGTTTGAGGAACGCCTCGACCGCGAGGTGCGTTGGTTCGTCTATAATGCCGGCCCCAGCGTTGCCGAGGCGATCTTCGCCCGCTCGCTCGACGCCGCCTACATGGGGCCAAGCCCGATGCTCAACGCCTACGTGCGCAGTGCCGGACGCGAAATGCGCGCGCTCGCCGGCGCGGTCAACGGCGGTGCCGCCCTGCTCGTCCATCCGAATTCAGGCATCCGCACCGCCGCGGATTTCCGCGGCAAAAAACTCGCCACCCCCCAGCTCGGCAACACCCAGGACGTGCAGGCCCGCGCCTGGCTGAGCGCCCAGGGTTTTGCCGTCAGCCTGACCCAACACGAGGTGTACGTTCTGCCCACCAAGAACGCCGACCAGCTCTCGCTCTTCGCTCGCGGCGATCTCGATGCCATCTGGACCACCGAACCCTGGGCCAGCCGGTTGGAGATGGAAGCCGGTGCCCGTGTCTTCCTCGAGGACCGCGACACCTGCGCCACCCTGCTGGTCGCCCGCACCGCCTTTGCCGAAACGCAGACCGAGCTCACCCAAAAACTCGCTGCCGCCCACCGTGAACTGACCGCCTGGATCAGCAGCCATGCCGACGAGGCCGCCGCGCGCGTGCGCGCCGAACTTCGCGAACTGACCGGTGCCGAGGTCTCCGCCGAACTGCTCGCCCGCGCCCGCCGCCGGATGACCCTCACGGACCAGATCGAGGCCGTCCAGTTGCAAACCCTGCTCGAGCAGGCGCATGCCGCCGGTTTCCTGCGCGCCTCGCCCGACCTGACCGCCCTGCTACGCCACTGCACTTCCGTCCGCCAACCCTCATGAACGATCCCCAAGCCCCGCCGGCCAAGCTGCTCATCGACGGCGTCAACAAAACCTTCCGCAACAGCCGTGGCGAGGTGCTCGCCCTCGACACCACCACCCTCGCGGTCGACGAGGGCGAGTTCGTCTGCCTCGTCGGCCCCAGCGGCTGCGGCAAATCCACCCTGCTCAACTTGGTTTCCGGCCTCGACACCCCCACGCATGGCCGCGTGCTCATGGACGGCAACCCCGTCACCGGCCCGGGCTCGGAACGCATGGTGATGTTCCAGGAACACGCCCTCTTCCCTTGGCTCGACGTGCTCGGCAACGTCCTCTTCGGCCTCAAGCTCAAGCCCGGTCTCGACGCCAAGGAGCGCGTCGACGTCGCCAAGTACTACCTCAAGCTCGTCGGCCTGGAACGCTTCCTCAAGGCCAGCATCCACGAACTCTCCGGCGGCATGCGCCAGCGTGTCGCCCTCGCCCGCGCCCTTGCACCCAACCCGCGCGTGCTGCTGATGGACGAACCCTTCGCCGCCCTCGACGCCATGACCCGCGAGCAGCTCTACGCCGACCTCCAGAAGATCAGCGCCGCCCAGAAGAAAACCGTGCTCTTTGTCACCCACAACGTCCGCGAGGCCGTCTGCCTCGGCGACCGCGTCATCCTCTTCTCGCCCAACCCCGGCCGCATCCGCGAGCAGTTCAAGGTCGCCCTGCCGCGCCCGCGCGACATCAACGACCCCGCCCTCTCCGTGCTCGCCGGTGAAATCACCCGCGCCCTGAAAAGCCACACGGCCTGAAGTAGCTTGAAGCATGGAGCCAAGAGCGGAGAGACCGCCACTCCCAACTCCCCACTCCCAGCCCTCCGCCCCATGAAACGCCTTTTTATTGCCACCGCCTTCTTCGCCCTGCTGGTGCTCGCCTGGCACCTGCTGGTGCGCGCGGAAATCTGGTCGCCCGTCCTGCTGCCCGGCCCGGCCGCGGTCGGCGAGTACCTCTGGGCCTCCCTGCTCGACGGCAGCTTGGCCTCCTCCTCCTGGGTCACGCTGAAACGCCTGATGATCGGCTACCTGATCGGCTGCCTCGCCGGCCTGCCACTGGGCATGCTCACCGCCCGCAGCAACACGTTGAACGACACCCTAGGTGTGCTCGCCCTCGGCCTGCAGACCCTGCCCAGCGTCTGCTGGGTGCCACTGGCCCTCATCTGGTTCGGCCAGAGCGAGTCGGCCATGCTCTTCGTCGTCGTCATGGGCACGCTCTGGTCGGTGCTGATCTCCGTCGACAACGGCGTGCGCAACCTGCCGCCCATCTACACCCGTGCCGCGCGCACCATGGGCAGCACCGGTTTCCACACCCTGCGCCATGTCATCCTGCCGGCCTCGATGCCCTACGTCATCAGCGGCATGAAGCAGGGCTGGGCCTTCGCCTGGCGCTCGCTCATGGCGGCGGAAATCTACGTCACCCTGCTCAGCGGCTACGGGCTCGGCCACCTGCTGCACTTTGGCCGCGAACTCAACGCCATGGAACAGGTGACCGGCGTCATGCTGGTCATCGTTCTCATCGGCCTGCTGGCCGACAAAATCCTTTTCTCCCCCTGGGAGCGTTTCCTGCACCGCCGCTGGGGGCTGAACGGCTGAGGCCCCTCACCCCCGCGCCTGCCAGCCGTGGTCGAGAGCGTGCACATCGCCAAGCCCGCCCTGCCAGCTCAGGTGCTGGCGGATGGCGCCGGCGACGTAGGTCTTGGCCCGCGCGACGGCCTCGCGCAGCGGCAGGCCGAGCCCGAGACCAGTGGCGATCGAGGCCGACAGACTGCAGCCGGTGCCATGGGTGTGCACGCCGGGCGTGCGCTCCCCCTCAAACCACATCGGATTGCCATCGCACGTCACGAGCACGTCGGCAGCGCTGCCATCCTTCAGGTGACCTCCCTTGACCAGCACGGCGGTGCCCAGTGTTTGCGCGAGGTCCTCCGCGCAGGCGGCCATGTCGGCCCGCGTGCGCACGCCCCGGCACCAGAGCACACCGGCCTCGTCCATGTTCGGCGTCACCAGCGTTGCCATCGGCAGAAGTTGCTCGCGCACGGCTCGCACGGCCCCCTCCTCCAGCAAGCGACCGCCACCGGTTGCGACCATAACCGGATCGACCACCAGCGGCAGACCCGGACGGGCATGGGCCTGCCAGGCGGCGACCACCGCCCGCACCTGGGCCTCGCCACCGAGCATGCCGGTCTTCGCAGCGGCGATCGGGAAACCCTCAAACAGCACTCGGATCTGGTCGGCGATGAAGTCCGGCTCCAGCAACTGCACGCGTGAGACCCGGCCGGGCGTTTCAGAAACCACGCTGGTGAGGGCGTTGAGTGCGTAGCCGCCGAGGGCGGTGATGGCCTTGAGATCGGCCTGCACACCGGCACCGCAGGAGGCATCGGAACCGGCCATCGTCAGGATGGGGGGAAGGGTCATGGCAAGGGCCACCTTGGCTGCTTTGCCGACAAAATCCAGAGCCGTGCCAAAGCCCAGCAAAGCCGGGACTGCCACGCCGTAGAAATCTGCATGCCCTCCCTCTCCCGTCGCGCCGTCCTGCACAAGCTCCCCCTGGCCGCCCTCGCCGGCGGCTGGCACCTCCACGTCCGCGCCCAGTCGCCGCGCGAGATCTGGCGCACCGGCAATGCCTCGATCGACGGCCCGCGCGAAACCGCCCTGAAACTGCTGCAGCCGACCCAGGCGCAGATCGAGCGTGCCTGGGAACTGCATTTTGGCTCCCTCGTCTTTGAATCCTACGGCTTTGCCCCGCGCTGTGCGGTCGATGGCGAGGCCATCAACGAGGCCGTGCGCGCTGGCGCTTCCAGCGATGAACTCGCCGACCTGCGCGAGTCGATGTCGATGAACGGCCACACGCGCAGCGAGCGCGAGAAGCAGGAATTTTTCGAAGCCTTCCGCGCCGCCGGTGTCACCTGCATCTTCCAGAATGCCGGCGAGGAGGGCAGCGACCCGCTGCGCCTGCTCAAGCGACTGGCCCACTTCACCCGCGCCACCGACCTGCAGCCCGACCTCGTCAAGGTCACGCGCCCGGGACACTTGGAGGAGCTGAAAAAGAGCGGCCGTGTCGGCCTCTGCTTCACCGGCAACGGCGTGCCGCTGCGCCAGGAGTGGCTGAGCGTGCGCGACGAGCTGCGCCTGATCCCGATCTTCCAGGAGTTGGGCATCCGCATGATGCACCTCACCTACAACCGCCGCAATCCGATTGGCGACGGCGCCGGTGAACCCCGCGACGGTGGCCTCAGCCATTTCGGCCAGGCCGTGGTCGCCGAGATGAACCGCACCGGCGTCATTGTCGACGTTGCCCACAGCGGCTGGAAGACCAGCCTCGACGCCGCCAAAGCCTCGGCCAAACCCATGGTCGCCAGCCACAGTGCCTGCGCCGATTTGTACAAGCACTTCCGCTCCAAGCCCGACGAGGTCATCCGCGCCATCTGCGACACCGGCGGTTACATCGGCATCTGCTGCATCCCGCGCTTCCTCGGCGGCAAGGGCGACATCACATCCATGATGGATCACCTCGATCACGTGCTGAAAAAGTTCGGGGCCGATCACGCCGCCATCGGGGTCGACACCGCCTACACCTCGCGCTTTGACAAGGAGGAGCGCGCCAAGGTGCTGCGCCGGCCCGACGGCAGTTCGGCCCTGGGCGGTTCCGGCGACCGCTGGGAGCACCTCTGGCCCCAGGACGACTTCCGCACCACGGTCGAGGCCGAGCGCAGCATTGCTTGGTCAAACTGGCCGCTGTTCACCCTTGGGATGGTGATGCGCGGCCACAGCGACGACACGATCCGCCAGGTGCTCGGCGGCAACGTCCTGCGCGTGCTGGCCGCCAACGAGGTCTGAGGCCGGCCACAAAAAGGCCCGGCACGCCATGCGCGCCGGGCCTGGATTCATTTCGGGTCGATCACGGGTAGAAGCGCCGTGCCATGTGCAGGCCACCGCCCACCGACAGCGTCGCAAAGATCGTGCCTTCGTCGTTGATCGCCGCTCCGGCGCCGCCGCCCGCTCCCGCTTTGCCCGCACTCCCGTACAGACCCATCCCCAGCACCGTCCGCGACACGCCATTCACCGTCGTCGCCGTGCCCGTCTGCGTCACCAGGCTCAGCGAGCTTCCAGGCAGCGCGCGCCACAGTCCCATGCTCACCGTCGACGCACGCGCCAGCAGGGCCACCGCACCGCCCTCGCTCACCGACACCGAGACCAGCAGCGTGAAATTCCCCGCCGTCCCCGGCGCCGCGGTCGCTTTCTGCGCCAGCACGCTGATGCCACCCGCCACCGTCCACCGGCACAACGCCGTGTCCGTCAGGAAGATCACTTCATCATCCCCGATCGCATGATACTCCGGAATCGTCTGCACCAGCGCTCCACCAAGGCTCGTCACGCCTTCCTGCGCCACCAGGCGCTTGACGCCACCGGACACGGAAAACAGCACCAGGTCGTTGTTGCGCGTCGTGTTCGCGTCCAACTTCAACTGGCCCTGCACCGCGTGCGAGCCCGTCGCCGAGCGCGACACGCCCAGGATGTTGACCAGCGTGTCACCGCCCGTGTCAGGCACCACGTCGCCCCTGCGGGCCACCAGGCTCAGGCCGCTCTCATTGCCATCCAGCACGACGATGTTCTTCGTCGCATCCGTACGCTGGCGACCATTCGCTGGGTTGTTCTGCAAAAAGGCCACAAAGGCCGCGCCGTCACCGGCCGCCGAAACCCGCGGCAGCACCATGCCCAGCCAGGCCGCATCGCCTGTCACGGTGGCCAGATCATCCCCCTCCCGGGCAATGCAGGTTTGCGTGCCGTTGTCATCCTGCCACAGCCCCGAGTCGTTGCGGACATTGACGCCCGTGCCACTCAGGTTGGCGACAAAGTAAACACGCCCGTCGCTGTCCGCGACAAAACCCGGCATTGGCGCCTTGAACAGGCCGCCACGCGCCGCGCTGTCGCCCGTGCGCATCAGGGTCTCCAGGGTCTGCCCCTCGGGCGAGCTGACAATCGCCTGGTCCAGCGGCGTCGCCGAACCTGTGATGCGGTCAAAGGCCACCGTCTGTCCCTGGTCCGTCAGCAAATGTTCAGTCAGCAGACCCAGCAGGCTCGTCGACCCCGCATCCACCTGCGCGCCCTCGCGGCCGATCACCCGCAGGGTGCCGCTGCTGTCGGTCAACAGCAGGCTGTCGTTGCCAGCCACGATGCCACCCGTACCCACGGCCCCAAAGGCCTTGAAGGTCACCTGGTTGGACGCGTTGATCACGCCCGGCAGCGGCCGGTAGATCTGGCCGCCGCCCGTCAGGCCCTCGCTGGCGGTCAGGGGCGCGGTCGTCGAGACGATTTCTTCGTCGGGCAGAGTGACCCCGACCGTGCCCGCAAGGCTGACCGAGACATCGGTGGCACCCTGGCTGCTGAGGACCAGCGAGCCGGAGACTGCTCCGGCCGTGCTGCTCGCAGCCAGGCGCACGTCAATGTCCACCGGCACCGTCACCACAGCGGCGCCGATGTTGGCGGGAGCAGCGGCGAAGCTGTCGCCAACAAGATCCTCTCCCCACGTGACCACGGAGCCATCGCCCTTCACCGCCGCGAAGGTAGCGCGAGTTGAATACACCACCGTCACATCCGAGGTCAGCTGACTCGCCACGGCCGTGGAATCACCCCCCCGGGCAGCCTCTCCCCACGTGACCACGGATCCATTGCTCTTCACCGCCGCGAAGGCAGATTGAGTTGAATACACCGCCGTCACACCCGAGGTCAGCTGACTCGCCACGGCCGAGGAATTACCCCCCTGGCCAGAAGCTCCCCACGTGACCACGGATCCATCGCTCTTCACCGCCGCGAAGGCATATTGAGTTGAATACACCGCCGTCACACCCGAGGTCAACTGACTCGCCACGGCACTGGAATCACCCCCATAAGCACCATATCCCCACGTGACCAAGGAGCCATCACTCTTCAACGCCGCGAAGGCATTTGCATTTGAATAGACCGCCGTCACACCCGCGGTCAACTGACTCGCCACGGCACTGGAATCACCGCCCCGAGGAGCATATCCCCACGTGACCACGGAGCCATCACTCTTCACCGCCGCGAAGGCATATTGAGTTGAATACACCGCCGTCACACCCGAGGTCAACTGACTCGCCACGGCCGTGGAGTCCCCCCCAAATAATTCCCGTCCCCACGTGACCACGGAACCATCGCTCTTCAACGCCGCGAAGGCATTTATACTTGAATACACCGCCGTCACACCCGAGGTCAACTGACTCGCCACGGCACTGGAATCACCCCCATAAGCACCATA
>JAUREI010000220.1 GCA_030827515.1 Prosthecobacter sp.
CACCCCGGCGCCACGGGAAAAGCGGGGGCTTGTCAGGGCGGCAACACCTTGCGGAAGATCCTGACTGTCTGGACTCAGGAACGTCTGCCGTAACCGGGCACGAACGGAAGACTTTGATTTCAGTTGCCGCGTGATTGAGTGCTCTGGCTCACGACTTTGTTCTGCATCTCCCCGTCACAGACAGATGTTTACTTTAGAGTGTTGATGTTGTTTCCCGGCTTCGTGTAGTCCACGAATACGGTTGGGATGGTGTTGTTCAAATACTCTTCTATATTGGTGTAGCCGTCTGTGTCTTTGTCCTGCGGGCCGTCGGACGGCGCGTTTGGATTCAAACCGTGTTTTATCTCCCACTCGTCCGGCATACCGTCGCCATCCGTGTCGGCGGGAGCGGGCAGGCTCTTGAGTTCCGGCCAGCCGCCTACGTCCGCCGGGGAGTCAATAATGCCGGTCTTTTTCGACGGGTCGGAGACGCGGTCATTCTTTTTGTAGGCAGCGCCTTCGTAAGTGGCATAGCCGCCACGAACTTCGTCTATGATGCGGATATCTATGCTGTCGCGACTGAGAGATGCTCCCGCCTGCTCCAACACGGAGTTGTACGCTTCCTGAGCGGTCTGTTGGTTGATCGGCAGCGTCGGCCAGGCATTGTCCAGTTTGATCGCCGCCAAAGTAGCTTCACCCCCTTCAGCCTGCACGCCGCCATTCCAGTTGTTGGCGGTAACAGTCTCGTTGCCCTCAAATACGTTATCGGCCACATACCATTTACCGTAATCTTCCACTCCCTTTCGTGAGGACGGGTTGACGATACGGTGACTTATGTCACCCGGAACGGTCGCCGGCCCCGGCTTGTAATAGTTAGCCACCATGTTGATGGTAGTGGGGTTGACTTGAGGGGTGTTCGTGTCTGGCCTGTCACCCTTCTCACCACCATAGGTGCTGTTGCCACCCCAGTTGTAAACGACGTTGTTGCGGAAGTCGTTGAAGCCACAGGCCGACGCCCAACGGGGATTGCGACTGGTGTGATGTGCAATCAGGTTGTGATGATAACTGTTGTAGTTGCCGCCCCAGATGCCGCCAAATCCATGCGATCCCTTGACGTGTCCGGCGTTATACAGGCTCTCGGTGATCATGCACCATTGCACCGTCAGGTTCTCGCAGTGGTAGATCGACATTGTCTCGTCAATGCTCCAACTCGCCGACACGTGATCCACGATGACGTTCTTCTGCCCCCGACCGCCGACGGAATCGTAGTCGTTCCCGGATGCCTGACCCATTCGCACTCGCAAATAGCGGACGATGACTTCGCTGGCATCAATAATCAGAGGATAGTCTTTGAGGCAGATGCCGTCTCCGGAAGCAGTTTGTCCGGCGATGGTAATGTAAGGATTACTGATCTTGAGAGGACTTTTGAGCGTGATGGTTCCCGACACGCGAAACACCACGGTGCGCGGTCCCTTGCTCGTGCAGGCCTCGCGCAGGCTGCCTGGTCCTGAGTCGTTCAGGTTCGTCACGGCGATCACTTGACCGCCACGTCCTCCTATCGCCACTGAACCGTAACCTTCGGCACCCGGGAACGCTGGCACTTTCGCTGGCGTGGCGTCTAACGGGATTTGCTGCCCAGTGGCGACAAGAGGCATCGTCGCCATGGAGGCAACGAGAGCAAGCACAACGGTGTTTGAGAATTGGTTGAAGTATCGATCCATAGTCTTGTGCTGCTTTTGCTCGATCTCATTGTTATTGCAGAACGTCAGAAGTGAGGCGCCGCTGACCGAGAGAGTATAATGAATGCAATGCTCCCTATCGGGACACCCGGCATCTTTCAATTCCGGAGCTGGTCAGCGGTTGCCTCCACTGTCTTGTTCGGCTTGGTCTTCGCCTTGTGGCTTCTGTTCTTCAATCGCCTTTTTCCAGACGGCAATAACGGCAGCTCCGTCCGGGTTTTCATATTTATTCGCCCATGTTTGTAGTCCCGGGATTGGAGAAAACTCCTTTTCTTTGGCACTGCCGTTTTCCTGCCAGATTAGAGTATAGGAATATCCTTCTGGATGTTCTGGGGTGGCGGGTGAAGCAAGCAACCAACTGCTTTTACTAACGAACGGTCCTGTAGATTCGCCATACAACTGAACGGAATTGCCGTGCTTCTCTTTAATATCGTCGATGGTCAGGTCGAATTTGTCAGAGCTGTCGGAACAACCGCCAAACACGAGAACGAGGAGTGCGATGTAAATGTGCGCAATGAGCTTCATAATATTTAATCCTAGTCTACTTTCCTTGTCCGAACAGTATAATTACACAACGCGCTGCCTTAACTTGTTATGGCAGCGCGCTGCTTGAACAGGACAAAGGCAGCACGGAAGGGCAGACTTCGTCCCTGAAATTCTTGCATGAAAAGAGGATCTTTCATGCGGGAATTCCCGTCAAGAAAAAGAGGAAGCCCTCTGGAAGAGGGATTTCAGATTTCAAATTGAAGATTTCAGATCGCGGCCAAGACCGCTGAGAGGGTGGCTGGAGCAGGTGCGCTCGCTAACTCCCGAACCGCGCGGCAGCGCCGCATCCACCGAAAGGCGCGGGTGTGGCGGGCGTTTCATGGGGCCAACCCGAACCGTCATGCGCACCCGACTCTGCCTCGCCCTCCTGTTGTTCGCCTCGTTCCTGTCCGCCCAGGAGCGCAAGAACGTGCTCTTCATCATCTCGGACGACCTCAACAACTACCTCGGCTGCTACGGCGATCCACGGGCGAAGACGCCGAACCTCGACAAGCTGGCGGCGCGTGGCGTGCGCTTTGAGCGCTCCTACTGCACCTTCCCGCTCTGCGGTCCGAGCCGCAATTCGATGCTGACCGGCCTCTACCCGAACAGCACCGGCATTCTCACCAACGCCCAGATCTTCCGCCAGACGATCCCCTCGCACATCAGCCTGCCCCAGGCCTTCCGCCTCGAGGGCTACTTCGCCGGCCGCATTGGCAAGCTCTACCATTACAACGTGCCGAAATCGATCGGCACCGACGGACACGATGATCCCGGCTCCTGGGAACTGGAACTCAATCCGGCCGGGGTGGATCGCCTCGAGGAGGAGGACGAGATTTTCACCCTCACGCCCGGCCAGTTCGGAGGCACGCTGAGCTGGCATGCCTCGCCCAAGAGCGACGCCCATCACACCGACGGCAAGATCGCCGCGGACGCCGAGTGGGTGCTGGAGCGCTGCGCGCGCCAGCCGGAGCGGCCCTTCTTTCTGGCGGTCGGTTTCTTCCGTCCGCACACTCCCTACGTGGCGCCGCAGACGCCCTATTACGAGTGGTATCCGCCGGGCCAGATGCCCGTGCATCCGCCGATCGATCAAAACCCGCCCGAGGTGCCGGCGGCGGCGCTGGGCAGCTACAAGAAGGAGCAGGACAAGCTCACCGACGACCTGCGCCGCGAGTGCCTGCAGGCCTACTATGCCAGCATCAGCTTCATGGACGCCCAGGTCGGCCGGGTCATCGACGCGCTCGACCGCCACGGTTTGGCGGAGAAGACGGTCATCGTCTTCACCAGCGACCACGGCTACCACATGGGCGAGCACGGGTTGTGGCAGAAGATGAGCCTGTTTGAAGGCAGCGCGCGCGTGCCCCTGCTCATTGTGGCGCCGGGCACGGCCCAGGCGGGCGGGGTCGCCAAGACCCCGGTGAGCCACCTCGATCTCTACCCGACGCTGGCCGAACTTTGCGGCGTGAAGGCGCCGGCGAACCTGCAGGGCCAGAGCCTCGTGCCGATCCTGAAGAATCCGGAGGCGAAGGGCCGCGGCTGGGCGATCACCCAGGTTTCGCGCGGCGGCGGTCCGAACCGCGCGACCGTCAGCCGCGACCAGGGTTCCGAAGGCAAGCGCTTCTTCGGCTACAGCCTGCGCACGCCGCGCTGGCGCTACACCGAGTGGGACGAGGGCCAACAGGGCCGCGAACTGTATGACCACGACGCCGATCCGGGCGAACTGAAGAACCTCGCCGGCGATCCGGCCCACGCGGCGACGGTGGCCGAATTGAGCGAACAGCTGCGCGCCGCGGCCAAAACCACCTTCCCGGCCGATGGCGTGACGCCGCCCCTCAAGAAGGAGGGCCCCCTGTGGGCGCCGAACCTGACCGAGCCCTGATCAGGCCGGACTGTGCCAGTCGCGGCGGACGCGCTCGATGACGAGGGCGCGGCCGCTGGCGGGATCCACGGTGATCAGGACGCCGTTGAGGCGGACGACGCCGCGGCCCACGCCGAAGCGGGCGGGCAACTGGCTGTGAAAACGCTCGAGCACCGGCTCGATCTGGCTGCCGATGATGGAATCGAGCGGACCGCACATGCCGGCGTCGCTCTGGAAGGCCGGACCCTGCGGCAGGATGCGTTCGTCGGCGGTCGGCACGTGCGTGTGGGTGCCGACGACGGCCGACACCTTGCCGTCGAGGTGCCAGCCCATGGCGACCTTTTCGCTGGTGGCCTCGGCATGGAAATCGACGAAGATCACCGGCGTCTCCTGGCGCAGGCGTTCGACGCAGTCGCTGACGGCCGGAAAGGGATTGTCGAGCTGGTCGCGCATGAAGGTGCGGCCCTGAAGGTTGATGACGCCGATCTTGCCCTTCTTGGTCTCGAGCACGATGCTGCCCTGGCCGGGCGCGCCGGGCGGGTAATTGTGCGGGCGCAGCAGGCGCGGTTCCTCGGCGAGGAAGGGCAGGATCTCCTTCTGGTCCCAGATGTGGTCGCCGGTGGTGATGACGGCCGCGCCGGCGCGCATGAGGCCGATGGCGATCTTCGGCGTGATGCCGCGACCGCCGG